>JACPMJ010000002.1 GCA_016186045.1 Candidatus Uhrbacteria bacterium
GATCCAGATAGACTGCGTGGAACACTGCGGACAGTCTGCAGATGGCACATTTCTGTATACGGTAAGCGTTACGGACACGGGATCGGGCTGGTGGGAGGGAGAGCCTGCCATGGGAAAAAGCGCGACAGCGATTATCCTTGCCATTGGACGCATCCGGCATCGTTTTCCCTTTTTATGGAAAGAGATCCATACGGATAACGGATCAGAGTTCATTAACGCATCTGTGTGGAAGTATGCGAAAAACAATAGGCTCGACTTCTCGCGATCACGCCCCTACGCCAAGAACGACAACTGCTTTGTTGAACAAAAGAACAGCACGCATGTCAGAAGAATCATCGGGTACCATCGCTATGATACCAAAGAAGAATACGAGATTGTAAAAAATCTGTACGGCACTGAATTGCGATTGTACAAGAACTTCTTCCAACCAATCATTCCTCTTGTTTCAAAGGAACGGATAGGAGGGCATATTCGGAGAAAATATGGTGAACCAAAAACACCGTACCAACGAATTATGGAAGACAAAACCGTTTCGCAAGAGATTAAAAAGAACCTCACATCACAGTACGATTTGCTTAATCCTGCTCAACTGAAACGGAGGATAAAAACGAAGACGAGAAGCAGTAAACACAAAGGTCGAACATTTCAAAAAACTCACACCTCATTCATCCACATTCTTAATTGCAGAGCCGATGACGGTTCGGCAAGAAATCTTAATTGCTTGACACGGAGACCTGTTCAAATTATGATAAATGACACCGCAAAAACAATTCTCTGTTACGGCGACTCCAATACGTGGGGCGCTGTTCCGTTGAGTGCGAACAATGACAGATATTCTCGAAGTATAAGGTGGCCAGGCGCTTTGCAAAGAATCCTAGGCGAGGATTATGACGTCATTAACGCGGGTCTTTGTGGCCGCACATTGGTGGCGCATGACCTAGAGAAGCCATGGCGAACAGGTATTTCTCATGTCGAGGCATTAGTGGTGACTGCAGATCCATGCTACTTAGTGATTATCATGCTCGGTACAAATGACATGAAAACAACATATGGATTGAATCCGAACGATATCGCTATTCATCTTGAGCAAACTATCTTGGCGATTAAAAACGAGCGACTACACTTGCGGGTTAGTCCACAGATTCTCATTGTTTGCCCTCCAATACCTGTAGAGCCAACCCAGGAGAAGATAGACGAACGTTTGACTCGATGGCCAGAATTTTTCGAAGTTCTGCCACAGTCATTCAAAGCTGTTGCCGAGAAATATGATTGTCGTTTTCTGAATGCAGGGGATCACGTGCTCTCAAGTTCTATTGATGGCTATCATCTTGATCCCGAGGCCCATCTAAAATTTGCCAAGGTGATAGGGCGTGAGGTTCTTGAAATGAATTTGTAACCATTAAAATAGCACTTCAAGAAGTGTCACGGCGCTTGAGATAAAATAAGACGTATGTTTTTTCAAAGAAAAAAACCAATCAAGGAAGCTCTTATTCCATATCTTTTTTATTTTTTAGATCCGATCGATGAAATCGAAAAACTTGGTTATGGTGAATAATTTTGGTTGATGACCACCCGCAGTTTTCCGCTTGAATAATGGACAAAGTGGGGTTTTTGAGAGACAATTCGCGTGAGAAAAATTAACTCATGCGAATATGCCAAAAAAAACATCTGTTCTCACCCCCGTTCCCATGTTGTCCGCTATGGAGGCAGAAGACGAAAATGCCTTCAGTGCAACCGTACCTTTCGCAAACGTCCAAAGAAGCCGGGGCCAAAGAAGAAGCGTGAAAAGGAGCTACTCGCCCGTAAAATCTTACGGTTGAATGCAAGCGTCCGCGGACTCGCAGACCTCTCGGATTGCATGTACGATAGTATGCGACTCCGTCTTCATCGTAGCCTCACCGCATGGAAGCGAGCGCATGCTCCTGCAGAGTCCTTTGATGAACGCGACGGCAAACTCATCCTCATTCTCGATGACATCTACTTCTCGCTCGAAGACGAGGAGTATATCTGCCAAATACTTCTCGCTCGTCCTGTCAGTGGCGAGTTCGCCCGACTTCGAGGTCTCGTTCTTGTGAAAGGCGATGAATCACACGAGCATTGGGAGGATGCCTTTGAGAAAATCCTCACACCCATGGAAGAATCGCAAATATGCGCTATTGTGGCAGATGGCTTGCATGGATTGGTCTCGCTTTCCAATGAAAGAGGGTGGGCGTACCAGCGTTGCCACTTCCATCTCCTGAAGGATTTGAAGAACATCTGCGGCGGTCACCGGGGTGCGTCCCGAAAACGACGACTTAAGATTGTTCAGTACGTCCGCGCGATTCTCGACACCCCGGATGAGAGAGTGGCGAAGCGGCTCGTACAGAGCCTCAAGCGCCTAATCGCTCATCCTGACTGTCCAGGATCCGTTCGGAAAAAGATCAGCGGATTTCTCAAACACCTCTCGCGGTTTCGTACCTGTTACCACTATCCCGAGTTACTACTGCCAAAAACCTCGAACGCTGCGGAATGTGTTGGACGGCTGATACGCGAACGTCTCGGACAAATGCACGGGGTCAATTCAGTGAAGGCTCTGGTATACTGGCTTGATGTCATACTGCGAGAGCATCCAAAGATTCATTGCGTATGAGTTTATCAACCAAAATTATTCACCATAACCATTTCTTTTAAGAATAAATGAACCACCCCGGTCGTAAATTCGGGGTGGTTCACTAGTATGATCAATCTTTCAAGTACTTGTTGCATTTATTGCAGTTACTCTCGCGTACGGCTTTGTGATACAAAATTTCTTTGGCCACAAAACGATTGCCAAAGGGATTCTGGCCTGCATTGACTCCATGCAACGAGA
Source organism: Candidatus Uhrbacteria bacterium (assembly GCA_016186045.1). GTDB lineage: Bacteria > Patescibacteriota > Patescibacteriia > JACQRZ01 > JACQRZ01 > JACPMJ01. Next base: position 2,849 of record JACPMJ010000002.1, read on the forward strand.
CGGTTTGACAATCGTCTAATAATAGTCTATAATGAGTCTAGTGAATTAATCGAAAGATATATATTTAAGCCCAAATATACTATAACCAATAAGCTCGTAGGCAATATCAAGCGCGTGGCGGAAATTGTCACAGAGCTTAACAGCCGTAGCTTCCCAATGGTGGTGCTTTTGGAAATGGAGCGTCGAGCTCGAGAAATATCGGCATATTCTTCCACGAGTATCGAGGGCAATCCTTTACCACTGACTGATGTAAAGAGAATCCTCAAAAATAAACCTGAATATGTTCGGGATTCCGAAAGAGAAGTTTTAAATTATAACAAAGCGTTGGTTGAGCTGAATGAATCGATTAAAAATAAAAAGATATCTCTTAATATTGATGAGTTGGAGAAAATTCAAAAAATGGTTACGGATGGCCTTATAAGTGAATATCGTTGGGGGCATATTCGTCAGGAATCGGTTTTCGTCAATGATCCAAAGACGCGAAAAACAATATATTGGCCACCGGATCAACAAGATGTGACATCTCTGCTCAAAGAGTTATCTGAATTTTTAGTGAAAAATACCCGATCAATTGATCCGCTGATTTTGGCCGGTATTTTTCACAGGCAATTTGTGATTATCCATCCTTTCATCGATGGTAATGGACGCACAGCACGATTAGCTACCAAGGTGCTTCTAGCCAACATGGGGCTCGATACGTTTAACTTATTCAGTTTTGAGAATTATTATAATCAAAATGTTACACGATATTTTCAAGAAGTCGGTTTGATGGGCAATTATTACGACTTGAAAAACCACATTGATTTTACCTCTTGGTTAGAGTATTTTACGGATGGAATTATTGATGAACTCTTGAGAGTGGAGAAGGAGATAGAGAAAGAAGCAATCAGTCCCGATACGATTCTTAGGGACTATCATCAGAAAATAATTCATTTTATCAAAGAAAAAGGTTTTATAACCGACAAGGATTATTCCATGTTTACCCAGCGTGCCAAGCCTACGAGAAACTTAGATTTCAGGAAACTGATCGAATTAGGGGTAATCGTGAAGTGCGGCAAGGGTAAGGCGACGTATTATAATTTGAGTCTGGTGAAAAATGATTAAGGAATTTCCTTGAAAATCAGCCAGTTATCCTCTGGAACATACGGTCACAAAACGGTATAATGGTAAGAAGAAATACCTCTTAATCATATCGTTTCATGTCCATATGTTCAAGTCTCAAAGTTCATTTCAATCATCGTTCTTCGGTTCGTTCGCGTATCAAGGCATTCTTGATCGACACCATGATCACTTCTTGGTGCGCCTCCTCTCTGCCGTGGACTTCTCCTTCATCACGCCGCTTGTCGAAGAATGCTACTCGGGATTGGGACGAAAAGCCTACTCGCCCCTCGTCGTTATGAAGATATTGCTTCTCCAGACATTGTACGACCTCTCCGAAAGGGACGTAATCGAGCAAGTGGACACCAACATCCTGTTCCGTGCGTTTGTCGGGCTTTCATTGGATGACGAGATTCCCCACTGGACAGTGTTAGGCAAGTTCCGTGAACGGCTCGGGGAACAGCGATTCGAGGAGATCTTCAATCAAGTCGTCGTTCTTGCAAAAGAAGTGGATCTTTTAGACGAGAAGCTTCGCATCCTCGACTCCACCGCCGTGAAAGCGAAAGTGGATGTTATGCGTCATGTCGGAAAATACGGAGACGATGATGATGATTCGCCTACGCGAATCGAAGACCGCTCACCAGATCCCGAAGCGCGAACGGGACACAAATCAGCTCATGTGAAATGGCATGGCTACAAGGAACACATCGCGATTGATCCATCCTCTGACATTGTCACAGCCGTGATTACAACCCCTGCCAATGTGAGCGATGTAACGCCCTCCGTCGATCTTATCGACAAGGAGCGAACACTCTTCAAAGACGAGACGCGACCCATACGCCAGGTGACGGGAGACAAAGGATATGTGGGACGAAGTGATGAGTTCAAAGAACGGAACATTCTCGACTACACGATTCCGAGAGACAACATGAAACAAAAAACGGGAAACTGGTATCGATCAGCAAAGAAACAGCGTCCAAAGATCGAGAGGATATTTGCCGAAGGCAAGACCAATCATCACCTCGGGAAATGCAGGTACTGGACGAGATGGAAAACCCATGTGCAGAGCCTCTTAACCTTCCTTACAATGAATCTCAAGCGAATCACCAATTTTCACCAGCCTGCAATGAGTGCCTAAACTCAGAAAATCCAGCCTCTCACCCAGTAATCTGAGGTCATCCCTGACGGGATGACGCCAGACCTCTGGAGAAGAGCCGAAAACTTCACGAACGGCTTTTTGAAAGAGCGATGTTTTTCACCAGACTCAAGTTGAAATGATTTTTCTTATCCATTAAGATAGCACTTCAAGAAGTGTCATGGAGCGTAAAAATGATGATGCCATATTATTATGTCCCGACTTTTATGAGAAAAAAGATTGAAGAAGGCGATTCGTTTCAAGATTTTGAACGGGAGATTATTGAAAATGCCGTTCGCGCTACATATGCGACGGTAAAAAAGAGTGTAAGCGAACTCCTCGAAGCAAACAAAGAAGTGGCAGGCCTTTCTCCGAAAGGAATGGAGCCATATTTTGATGGCGTTCTTGAAATAGCATCGCGCACCGAATTTCCAATGACAAAAGTGCAAGAAAAGGAGGTGCAACGACTTTTAAAGCAGAAGCTCATGGCTGATGTTGAGATTGACGCACTGCGCGAGGAACTTAAACAGAACTATATAAATCACCTCTTTTACGAATTCCTCGAGCGCGAAGGAAAAGCATTGATCCTGAATAGCAAAGAACTCTTTGTATCTACGCTTGGCGATAATGGTTTTGCAAAAAAGATAGCGCAAGACGCATGGAGCACATGGGTATTTTCGCAGGAGCTCATTGATACGGTCAGGCAAGATTTCTTGAGCGACCTGGATCCAACAAACAAGAGCGCAATGTTTGATATCATACACTCAGATCAAGACCTCTCAATGTTGGCAGGCAACATCATTGCGCACGCCGATATCATTAAAAGTCATCTTTCTAAGCAAAAAACCGGCTTGTTTCAGTTTCTTTTTGTTAATGCCTTGTTTCGAGATAAAGAATTTTTTCACTATCCTGAACCCTATGGAACACATAGTTCATTTGAACAAAATTCGAGTCAGTTCTTAGCTATTCTTTCTGAAAAAGCAAAGCTACTGAATGACATTTCGACTCTCTTCCCATTTTTGCGTAAAGATTGTAAAGCATTTGTAGAGGAAGTGTTCAACAAAGTTTGGGCCGATTATTATCGGTCAGCTATGCGGCGAGCCCGTATCGGTTCCGGTGTTCATGCTGATCTTGAACGCGATACTAAGAAAGTAAAGAAACTCATCACGCTATTTAAGGAGTGAAACGATTCGTACTCTTAAAGAACAACTTTCCAATAATAGTCTGCGACCAGAATTTTTTTGAAGAAAATATTACCCATTAAAATAGCACTTCAAGTGGTGTCATGGCGCTTGACTTTCTGCTCATTTCTGTTAAAATAGAAGTAGAAGAAGCTCAATTGTATGCTTAAAAAATCTCAAAAAGGTATCTGGGAAACGGACGTACGGACTCTCAATCTTTCGAATCCGAAAGTATTGAAGTGGTATCTTGAACGCAAGATTGAGGTGGGTGACTGGAAGGCGATGGATCGAGCCACTCTTTCTCGTATACTCAAAAAACTTTCAATAGATTCGCGCGTAAAAGCTTTGCTGCAAGATTTTTTACACTCGCATGGAAATACTCACAGAAAATCATCGGCGCATTCTCGCCGCGCTAGGAAAAAGTAAACTCGCCAAAAACATCTATTTCACAGGCGGTACGCTTTTGTCATACCGCTATTTTCAGCATCGATATTCTCTTGATGTCGATATTTTTTCCGATAAACTCTTGGATAATCTTCTTATTGCAAAAACAATGCAGGATATTTCAAAAGAAGTTGGCGCCAAGAAGCTGCGATATACAAAATATCCGAGTCGATGGCAGTATTTCTTTGAATTCTCAAAAACAGAGATAAAGTGTGACATTGTCTATTTCCCTTTTCCGCGGGCAGACAAAAGAATTAAGCTCAAGGAATTTAATCTGACTGGAGATTCATTACTCGATATTGCGATTAATAAAGTCCACGCATGCTTCGAACGTGAAGCGCCGCGTGATGTCTTTGATTTGTGTACTATTCTTTACGCAAAAAAATGGACGTTGCAGTCACTCATCATAGGTGGTGAAAAAAAGTTCGGAACATCCATTGATCTTGTACATCTCATTGCTCGACTAATCGCATCTATTGATCTGATGGATGAGATGCAACCTCTCTTCATCGGAACGCCTCCACAAAAAAAAGCAATGCAAAATTATTTCAAGTCAATTTCAAATCGGTATCTTAAGAAGAATCTTTCCATTTAAACAGCATTTCAAGCACTACCATGGGGTTTAGGAATAGTATACATATTCTGAAGTAAATGTATGAAAAAAGGTATTATTTCTGTGTTACTTCAGTACTATCAAGGCGCTCCAGTTTTTCACGATGACATGGTTCGCGCGCGTGAAGAGTTTTTTGGCAACCGAAACTATTCGCTTAATGATTGCACCGATGAAGAGCGTAGTTGGTTTTTCGAGTGGCTGGTGTATGATTTTTTGCTTTCATCTGACATGCCGCCGGTGCAGGATTTTTTTCAGAGAAATCCATTGAATCTTCCTGATTTCGAATTGCAGCATTATCGGGATATTGCGAACAACGAATATGGGTTGTATGAGATTCTCTCCATCGATCTCGGGTGCGGTATGCGAATTCGCAACGTTCATACGGGTATGACGTTCGATATTCGCGAAAGAAAAACGACATTCGAAGTAAAAGTCGGATATCTCATATTTGCAAGAGTCGGACGATTCAGCGATCATAATGAGCTGATCGGAGCGAATGGATTATATCTGCCATTCAAACTCGGCGCAGAACTTCGGAAGGCGTGGCGATCGGAAGACATTCGTCTAACGCCTAAATTCCAATACGATCTTGCGAAGGGCAATACAGAAAGGGATCGATATTATTCAGTCAAAGACTTAGCGGAGCGGTCGGGTGTCCGTCCTGATCCAAAAGCAGCGAATCGGAGTATGTCGATATTTCTTCAAAAGCACGACATGGACTCCTTTGTGACCACTGATAAAATCAAGGAGTGGATCTATCAACTGAAGAGATCATCTGATTCAACACCGGTGACACTGCTTTGCGGTTTACTTACTGTGCCAGGGCGCACCGCTTCTTCTGAAGACCTCAATGAACTTCTCAAGTGCTATAACGATCTGTACAACACCTCTCCGCATAAGAGCTTGCGCGGGAAATCACCATCGGAGAAAGTTGATGAAAATCCATATCGCCGCGCCGATATTCGTGTAGAGTCGTCAAAGATATCTATCAATGAGTGGTGCGCTCATTCTGACGTAGCGCTCCACGCGATGGGAGAAGGCGACATGAAAACAGCGCTAAGGGAAAATAATCTGTGTTTTATCTTAATGTTTAAGGGTAGGACGACGTTTCGAGAAGTGTATCGCATATATGCGAATAAGGCGATTCAGCATTTTGTGTTGGGAGATCGAGAGGGCGGCGAGCAACTACTACAGTTCGCCCTTGAATTGAATCCGAAGTATGATTTTGGAATCGTGCAGAAACAAAAATATGAATCAGGGAAATTCGAATCTATGATTCCGCGGAAATCTTCTATCCGAAGAAAGTCATTCATATCCGATCCAGCGTATCGGTATTATCAGTTTCTTTCGGCGTATGGAATTAACTTTGCGACGCCTTCTCTCACTACGTCAAAGTCATTCAATATCTCTTAATTGAAGTTGAAAATGGTTAGGAAGATCAAATTATTATCGGAGAGAGCGATTACGGTAAGTGGTTTTTAACGGATGATACTTTGAAAAGAACAGATATTATTTTTGAAGATAAGGTAGTTATTAATGACATGGAAAGATCTATCTTACATATGTCGGTTAGATGATATTAAATGGTTGGAGTGAAAAAGAAAAAATATGATAAAAGAACAGAAAAAACCGATAATCGTCGCGATAAGCGGGGGATTTGACCCTATCCATATTGGTCATGTGCGATATATGCACGAGGCGAAGAAACTTGGTAATATACTCGTGGTTATTTTGAATAATGACAACTGGTTGAAGCTAAAAAAGGGTCATGCGTTTATGCCGCAAGACGAACGCAAGGAAGTATTAGAATCCATCGCGTGTGTAGATCGCGTCATACTTTCTTCACATGAAGAGGGGACTGCGGACTACAGTGTTTGTGCAGACCTTCGCGCACTCAAGCCGGATATTTTTGCAAATGGGGGAGATAGAAAACCAGATGATGTTCCCGTGCCGGAGGTCGCAGTCTGTGACGAACTTGGTATTCAAATGGTTTATAATGTTGGCGCTGGAGGTAAAGTGCAGTCTAGCTCATGGTTGGAGGAAAAATGCAAAGAACAAGTTTTTATAGATTCTCGGGTCATCCGTCAGCCGGCGGACGAGAATGACACACACGGTATGCCTAAAAAGATTTTAACATTGTGTATCTTTCATGATCAAAAAAATGCGCGCGTACTTCTTGGCATGAAGAAGCGTGGATTTGGCGCGAACAGGTGGAATGGCTTTGGCGGGAAAGTGGAGGGTGGTGAGACTATTGAAGAAGCGGCAATACGAGAGTGCTCCGAAGAAATCGGAGTGGAAGTACAAAAAATGGATACGGTGGGAGTATTGAATTTTGAATTTTCTGATGGAAAAATTTTAGAGGTGCGTCTTTTTAAAGTATCTGAATTTTCCGGAGAGCCGCAGGAGAGCGAAGAGATGAAGCCGCAGTGGTTTTCACTAGCAGATATTCCATACACACATATGTGGCCGGATGATATCTATTGGTTGCCGCATGTGTTGTATGGAAAACAGATACAGGGAAAATTTTTATTTGATGAAAGCGATGTGATACAGGATTATTCACTGGAGATAGAATAGTTGAGGAAGTGAGCGAGGTCTTTGTGTGTATAGTGCTTCTATTCAAAGAAATACTACGCGTCTCACAACACAAAAATCAAAACTCGCTTCGCTCAAACAGTTGATTTTTGTTGTTCACCGCGTGTATTTCTTCTTGAATATCCGCAAGTATACACACAAAGACCTTGCTCACTTCCTCTAAAATAAATAGCCCCTCTCGTCTGTACGAAAGGGGCTCTGTGTTTTTGATTTTCCTAAGGAACTTTTTTGTTTTTTTTCTGGAAGCTACTTCCTGATGAGCTTCCAGCCGGACCAGCGGAACTTCGTGTCTGTTCCATAGTAGAACAGATAGTTCCGTGGGCCCTGCGAGCTGGACCACGCGACCTGTACCCATGGGGATCCGGTCGCGCTCGCACTCGCGGCAAAGGCGATGTTGCCACCGTCGATGTCGCTGTCCGTGGGGATCGGGATGATCAAGTTTCCGGAAGTCAGACTTCCGTAGTACTTCGGGTCTTGTGGAGGAGCAGTCCATCCCGGACTTCCGAGGAACGACCCCGCCACGTATGGCTTGACCGATCCGGATGAGAGCTCCGCGAAGACGCGATTCGCATCCCATCCGGTCACTGGGAAGGGCGATACGATCGCCTTCACCAAGTAGTTCTGGATGACAATATTTCGATTTCCATCGTCACCCATGTCTCCCACCTCTGTGGAGGAAGTCGCGGGTAGTGCTGGGGTCGGGGTGTACGTCGGCGTCGTCGGCGTCGCAGAAGGCGTCGCCACTGGCGTCGGCGTCGCGGAAGGCGTCGCCACTGGCGTCGGCGTCGCAGAAGGCGTCGGAGACGCTATTGGGAAAATTTCCGCCGCGGTCGGCGCCTTCTGGTCTGTATAACAAGCAGCTGCCAAGGAGGCAACCGCCGAAATGATCATGATCTTTTTCATGGTTGCTCTCCTTTCAGCTTGAGAATCTCCGCCTTGTTCAGCTCGTCCAGCTCCTTTTCCAAGAGCCTGCGTGGCTTTTGCGACTCTGCTTGCACCACTTTTGATGATGGCTGGGGCCGCGCTACTACAGGCGCAGGAGTCTTAGGAGTCTGAAGAACTGGAACTGTCAGAGGCACGATCGTGTGTTGTCTTGACTTTTCATCTGATCGCTCTTCAGAAGAGCTTTCTTTCTTCTGCTCGCCCTCGTCTCGCGTAAATACTTCCAGTATTGGCGCGGGAGTAGGGGCCGCCGTCTGCATGGGAGTAGGAATCGGAGTAGGCGCCGGCGGGGGCGGGGTTGCAACAGCCGCTACAGCAGGTTTACTTTCCGCTGCTGGTATGACGGCTTTTTTTTCTGACTCTTCATCAGAATCAGAATCAGAGCCGTATTGCTGTTGTCCGTCTTCTCCGGATCCCGCCTGTTTGACCTGCTGTCTTGCCTGCTGAAGCATGGAGTCTTTTTTGATATTATCTCCATAGACTCCGAATGCGTTCAGGGCGAGGCGCCCTGCGATGAGTGCGGCGATGATAACGAGAATCCATCTCATATATCGCCACAAAAACCTTCCACAGGCCTGGAGTCCGCTCCAGAGCCAGGGAACGCGGGAGCGGCCTGAACCGCTCCCGCTACTTGCG
>JACPMJ010000007.1 GCA_016186045.1 Candidatus Uhrbacteria bacterium
AGCAAGAAAAATTCTCTATCGAGTGTATGCTGTCTGGAAACGAGGAACGCCGTATGAGAAAAGAGATACCATCGCACAGGATAAAAAAATATCTGAAAAATAAGTTATCCACTTGACGGAAGATTCCAGGTCTCGAACCTCCTCCTTGGCGAAAAACAGGTGCGTGCCAGCGCGCCAAAAATTCTGAATTCGTTTGGGAAAATGGGGGGAAATCAGTGGGACGCGCTTCGCGCGTCCCACTTTCTGGCTTTGAAAAAGCCGTTGAGTTCTGTATTGGTGCACCCGCCAGGAATCGAACCTGGATCACAAGCTCCGCAAGCTCGCATTCTATCCTTTGAACTACGGGTGCAAAAGAAAGACAAGAAAAACAAAACCCAATAACAATCCCCGCTTACACGGGGATTACTATAGCAATTTTTTTTTGATCACGCAACCTATATCTTCAACGTCCGAAATATCGTATCAAAAAATGGTTCAAATTTATGTTCCAAACTCTCCACGACATACTGTTGCAAATGTCTCCTCAATGCTTCCGGATCCTCTCCATCTAAAGGAATAGCAAGCATTCCATGGATTCCTCCTTTTTCCTGGATATACAATATCGGTTCTTCAACGGCATTTTTGATAATCCAAAAAAGTTCTATTTTCCCAAACGGATATTCCTTACTCCCTACGCCTATTTTTTGATGGTCAATAGCGCATGTAATGCTCTGTGGCTCCTGCACATGCCGTAAAAACAAGATGGCAGTTGCAATGATAATAAGAACTCCAAAAAGAAAATTCCCCGTTGCAATACTATACACAAGCAACGCCCCCACAATAAGCCCGGCAATCGTATACCAGAGGAGTCCGCGCTCGTGCCGCTCATATGCCTCAAATGTCCATGCAAAAAGCGGGTACGCTTGTGTCATCTCTTCTTTGTCGTGTTCTTGTTGCATATATTTCATCTCTCCATAAAGTATACCACACTGATGTATGGTCTTCAAATGTCCGATTCGGAGAGGGAGGGATTTCCGCTCTTCGTCATCTGGATTATTCTATATGATGACTTCATTTGTCCTGGGCAGCAATCAAACATTCACTGGATGTTTGATTGGCACAAAGCTTCGGACTTCTCCTCGCTTTGTTGCTGCCCGTTCGAATCCCTTTTCATCTCTTATATTGAACAATAACAGACTATCCTATAGTCTCCTATTGTCCGATTCGGAGAGGGAGGGATTCGAACCCTCGATACGGTTTTAACGCCGTATAACAGGTTAGCAACCTGCCGCTTTCGACCACTCAGCCACCTCTCCATAAACTGAATAGTTCTACTATACGAAAAAAAGAGTAATGTGTCAATGAACCTTTAACGGATGTCATTGACGGCGAGCTCTTTTTTTCATATACTTCTCATACATGCCATATTTTTGCTTTCCATGAAATCATTTTTCAAAAAAATCATCCCGAAAAAACTCATCATTCTGTTTTGGCATAAACCAAAAGCCATGCTTGCGGCTTTGCTTTTTGGATTTCCCGCACACCGATTGGTCTGTATCGCAGTTGCCGGAACAAAGGGAAAAACAAGCACCGCATACTACCTCAGCCATATTTTGGATTCCGCAAACATAAAAAATGTACTCTTCTCCACTGGCGCACTCAAGATAGACCGGGAAGAAACACTGAACACACTGAAACTCACCACGCCAACGCCGTTTTTTCTCCATTCATTTCTTGCAAAAGCTTGCAGACACGGCTGTACGCATGCCATTATAGAGGTGTCATCCCACGCCATTGATCAACATCGCATCTGGGGTATCCCGTTTTCACTTGCCATCATGACAAACCTTACGCCAGACCACTTGGAATACCACACTGATCATGAAGAATACATTACCGTTCACAAACGCCTCGTGACAAAAAAAATTACCGCGATCTTTCTGAATGGCGATGATAAAAATCTTTTGCCATTTTCCTCATTTCCGGCGGCAAAACAAATCTTTACAACAGATCCATTCATGAAAAAAATAAAAGCCGAGTCTCCACTCCCGGGCGCGTTCAATGCGATGAATCTGCTCATGGCGGCATGTGCAGGACGACGATTAAATATATCGGAAAATACCATTCTCACGGCAATAAAAACCATGACAAGCGCGCCCGGACGCACGGAAAAAATCAGCGAGGGCCAAAACTTTGACGTGATCGTTGACTACGCGCATTCCCCGGAATCGCTCAAAAACTTCTTTGAGGCATTCAGGCTCGCATACAAAAAAAATATAATTGCGGTATTTGGCGCATGCGGAGATCGGGATCCGCAACAGCGCCCGTGGATGGGAAAAATTCTTGATACCTATGCGGATATCTGCATCATCACTACTGACGATCCTTATTCCGAAAACCCAAACGCTATTGCCAGTCATATACAAAGCGGTATCATGCAGAAAAAACCCAACGAGACGCTATTTAATATTCCTGATAGAAAAGAGGCGATGCGCAAGGCGTTTTCGCTTGCTCGCGAAGGCGACTGCGTTTGTATCCTGGGAAAGGGCGCGGAACAATGGCAAGTGTTTGGAGCAAATGGAACAAAAAAAATACCATGGGACGATCGAAAAATTGCGCGGGAATTGCTCACTCCTCCCGCGCAAACGTCAGGCCAATGACATCCTGCGCACCGGCATTCTTCAATGTCCGCGCCGCTTCAATCAACGTTGCGCCGGTGGTATACACATCGTCAATAAGATAGATGATGCTCCCCTGTATATTTTCTTTGTCATGGACAGCAAACGCTCCCGCGATATTTTTCATTCGATCAAATCCGGAAAGCTCCACCTGACTCTGCGTATTCACAACGCGCTCAAGCGCACCTGCGACAATCGGCATCTGCAGTTCTCTCGCATACGCGCGCGCAATCAATTCCGATTGATTAAACCCGCGATCACGGAATCTTTTCTTATGAATGGGAATAGGGACGACGCGTGCGTGCGTCGCCGTCTCACGCCGGCATGAGACATATGCACGCGCAAGCAAGACGCCCATCACAGCTCCCACGTCAGCGACATATTCGTACTTCAACGCATGCACCATCTTTCGCGCGAAAGGATCCATATACGAATATGCGGAAAACAAAAAAGAGACTGGCGTGTTTCTTGCGCAGTCTCCGCAAAACATCCCTTCGCTTTCTTTTTTGCAAATCACGCACCCGCGAAGAATGTATGGCAAAATAGCCGTTTGACACTCCTCACATGCCCACATGCCTTCTCTGCCGCACCGCAGACATTGTTTGGGAAATATGGCATCGACAAGCCACCGGAACATTCTTATTTCCATGTCGCGCTATCCACCAGCCACACGCTATCTTCCTTTTTGAATGTCACAAAAATATCCTGGGTATATACTTTGAAATTTGTGGGTGTCCCAATGTATTCTCTTCGCTGGGTTGTCACCAAAAATTCCCCCTTGCCGGCAGTTTGATCAATCGACGTCACTTTATATGAAAGCGCCTTGGTGACGACGCCGGTATACGACGTGGGAAATGGCTTGCTGGCCCCCTCTGCAATAAGCAGTTCCGATTTCTTCTTGAGGTCCTCTGTCATGTATGGAAATAAATCTTTGATGTTCTCAAAATTATTCTGGTTTGAAAATGTGCCATACCGATCCACAAACGGCAGGGTTAGCGCGACAAGTTTCGCGGTCACCTCATCCGGCTGTTCTTGGGGCTGTTGAAGAGGGATCTGTGTGGGAGTCTGTCCGACAGGGGGAGCATTTTGTGCTCCATTTTGGTTTGTAGGGCCCTCCGTATCTACCGGCGCTCCGCCATTGTCTTCTATGGGGCTTTCAATAATCGGCGTCTCGCTTACCGACGCCTGTTGGGCTTGAAAAAATCGTGTTGTCTGCCATATCACAACGACAATGAGGATCACGACGGTTCCGATAAGAGCGGATAAGATGACTTTGAGTCGTATGGGCATAGGAATAGTTCTTAGTACTTAGTGTCACTTCACAATTATTTTTTGTGTGTCTCTTCAAACTCTTTTTTTGCCGCATCTATCTCCAAAAGCTGGCGCGGATCCGTGGTAATAAGCTGATCCTCTGAATATGACGCGACCACCTTGATGGCAACATGCTTTTGTCCGGCAAAAAAGATGCCTTCACCGGGCGCGCTTTCCAAAAGAAGATATTTCTCTCCCTCTGTCAGCATAAATGTTTTTTGGATAACATCAATAGCTGCCGGGGATTGCTTGAGAAGAATCTGGATTGCGGAATTTGTAAGAATCGCCTTACCGTATTGAGAGTTCAAAAAATCATTCACATCCTGTGTAATAGTGGTGACACCAAGATAATACTTGCGACACCGCTTTACTAATGCAAAAATAAATCGCGCGGAATCCTCATGTTGCATCAGCCACCACGCCTCATCAATGACGAGAATGCGTTTTTTCCGCTCCGAACGGACCGTATTCCAAATATAATTGACAATCGTATAAATCGCACTCGGCCGCAATTCATCCTCAAGATCGCGAACGGAAAATATCACCAATTGGTTGCGCATCTCCACATTTGTCGGATGGTTCAAAAGCCCGGCAAACGTGCCTTCCGTGTATTTCCGCAAACGCATAGGAAGTGTTCCGGTGCCCTCCATGCCCTCCAATACGTCCAAAAGGTCACTGACAATGGGTGGCTCAGCAGTGGAAAGATCTGTATCAGCAGTGATGTCCTTTTTTGCATATGTCTCAATAAGCGCGCGATCCATAATGGAATCCTCTTCCTGGGTAAACTGCCCAAGCATAAGCCGCATCAGACCCTTCAGGGTAATCACCGCGCTTCGGATAATATCCGCGGTAGACACCTGCTCTCCCACGGGCCGCGGAAGATCAAACGGGTTGATCTTGCTTTGCGATGAAAGTGAAATATTAATAAACGTACCTCCCACCGCCTCGCACAAATGCTGGTACTCACGCTCTGGGTCGATAATAATCACATCCACGCCCATCATCATGGAGCGCAATACTTCAAGTTTAATGGTATAGCTTTTGCCTGCTCCGGATGTTGCAAATACCACTTCATTCGCGTTTTGCATGGAAAACCGATCGAAGAGAATGAGACTATTATTATGCCGATTGATGCCATAGAGAATGCCAGTATCCGACGTAAGATCGGATGAAATAAATGGAAACGCGGCTGCCGCAGGGGATGTATTCATGTTAAAACCGATTTGAAGCTCGTCATTGCAGATGGGAATTGTAGAATTGAACCCCTGCTCTGCCTGATATAACACGCGCTTGGTATAGACGATCTTTGAGCCAAATACCCCCTCCATGTCTTCTGTCAGCCGATCAAGCTCCTCAAGAGATTTTGCGTACAGCGTCACATAGAGACCAACGGAAAAAAAATGCTCAGTGCCTTGCGTAAGGTCGTCGCGAAGTTGTTCCACATCCCGCAAGGCGGTCTCTGCGGCCGGATCACGCGGCTTTCCCTTGTCCGCGGCCATGCCGATTTCAGCCTGCAGAGTCCCCGCCTTATTCCGCAGCTGTTTCAGCACCATCTGCACGGGCAAGGGGGCAAAAAAGATGGATATGTCAAACGATGCGCTGTAATTGATAATGGGAGAAAACCAGCCAACCGCGATATAGCGTGGATAACCTACCACAAAAAGCGTCCGGACAAACTGCGTACCCAAACGCGCGTAGGTTGTCTGAATCTCAAATGATGCCGGAGCGATAAAATCACGCAAGGCAACCAAGCCACGCCGATAGGCAAACTCTTCCTCCAAGATTTTTTTTTGCGTTTCTTTTGCGCGCGCTTTTTCCGTTTGCGCAGAAATTTTTTGCGTTTCTTGCGCAGACGCGCTTTTTTTGACCTCTTTTTTTGGAACTACCGGCTGGAATGCCATATTCGCGGTCCTTTAATATTCTTCTATCTGTAATTTATTCGTCTCCACCATCTTTTCCTGCGGCGCTGTTTCAAAATTATATATGGAATAAAAAAGCTCTATCAGGCTCTGGGTATCCAATTTCGCCGAATTCAAACCCAAACTTCGCAAGCCGGACATCACGGTCTCCACCCGCAAATCAAGAAAATGTTTCCGCTGGAAAAACCGCTCACGGCTCAGCACCACGTCTCCTGACGCGGAAAAAATAGTCTTTGCCTGCTGGATAAAGCCCTTGCGCACGTCTGCCATGGGATTATACGGAACCGCGATAAAAAATTTCTTGTCCATAATCTGACCAATCTGCACAAGTTCCGAAACGTATTTCCGATACTCCGCCATTTGCATTTTTAAAAGGTCATTTGTCTGTTCTTTTTCTATCTTTTCAAGTCGCGTCAGGTATTTTGTGATGTCAAATATACGGGATTGCACCACAATCTGTAAAGGAAAATCAATAGTATTCAAAAAATTCTGATATCCCAAAATAGTCGCCTGCTGTTCGTCTTCTGATTTGAGAAAAAAATTAACGGACGCAACCAAAATCACTGCGCAAAGCGTACCGTCTTTCAAAATGACAGTATCGTTGGTAATTTCGCGTATCTTGACATATTTTTGTGTTGACGGCGTTGATTTCGTCGCCGCCATACCGGCCGCCTCGGTTGTTTTTTTCTTCGCTGCCATATAAGGATTATTGTACCATGAAATGCCTGTCTTAAAAATCTAAAAAAGTTCCGTTCCTTCATCGTCCGCGCGCGCGCCCTGATAAATGCCGCCGGTATCCACCACCAGCAGGAGCTCTGACATGCGCTGGTCTGAAATCCGCTGATGTTTGAGTTCCTCGATTTTTTCTTTTTTCTCTGACGTTTCTTCTTCCATACGCGCAATATTGAATTCCTTTCTCCATACCATGAGTGGCGGATGCATGACTGCGCGCGTCACATTCAGGATAAAAAAATGAAACGCCTGGCCATTTATCTTCAAAAAACCAAGAATGCCGCCCACAAGCGCAAGTACGATGGCGATGGGAATAAATAGCGCAAGCGGAAACATTTTATACGTTACAAATATCAGTAGGGCATCCACAAACACAATGGCAAATTGCCGAACCGTAATAGGTCCCATGATTTTGTCTTCGTTTTCTATAAATTGTGGGACTGTCACTTGTTCCATAAGAAAAATTTACATTCGTATCCGTTCGTTGAGCTCAAGTACGGCATCAAATTCCTGCTCCGTAAGGTATGGCTTTTCTTCAGCCTTCAGCTGGTCAATGACGCTTGTGATGCTCTTGCCCTTTATAAGCGCCGTCTGGCCAATCTGCACATAGAGCATATTGATCTCATTCTCGCGCCATGCGGCAATTGCCGTGAGTTTTTTGGTGAATGATTCGCGCTCCATCGCCTGAATCTTATCATAGATACGACTGGCGGCGTTCAACGGATCTTCAGACAGCCGGCGAAAATCCTTCAGTGTCAAAATCTTCAATTCTTCTATGGTATCCACTAAGCGCGGCGACCGCCTCACATCTGAAAAAGAAACTTTTCCCGGCTGCGGGGGAGCGGATTTCACGCTGACCGGAATATGAAAAATATTTGAAAATAGTCCACCGCTCGCAGGCTGTCCGTGCGGCATAACACCGGTAGACAACTCTTGGAGCGTCTGCGGCGCAGATATGGATTCTGGTTCTGGCTTTTGCGTCTGCGCAGGTATCAAAAGCGATACTGAATCTGTTTTCTCCTGCACAGGTTGTTCAATATTTTTCACTTGTTCTTCTTCCTGCTTTTTTTGCTGTTCTTCCACTACCTTCCAAGTACCTTCTTCTGCGCGCGCTTTCTGTGTTTGCTCGGCCTCGCGTTTCTGTTCTTCTTCTGCTTTTCGAGCTTTTTCTTTTTCCGCCTGCTCTCGCGCGGCTTGCTCGGCTTTTTGCTTTTTTTGCTGTTCTTCCATAGCCTTCCGCGCAATTTCCTCTTCTTTTTTCTTCTCTTCCTCTCGCTTTCTCTGTTCTTCTTCAGCATATTTTCTTGCGCGCTGTTCTTCGTCATCCTTTTGAACGGATATCTGCGCCGCTTGAGTTGACGGGGCGGTCAAATACGTTCCCTTCTGTTTTTCAACGATCATGGGTACGCCGTCAACCTCCTCAATAGCAAGCTCAGGTAATCCGGCATGTTGGATATGCGGCATATCCACTGCGCCAAAAAATGAATGCGGCTGTTTATGACTCACAACCGCTCCCTCAGTTCCGGCTTCTTTTGCAGTTTGTTGAATGGACAGCTTTTTTGCAAAAAATGTCGGCACCGCTTTCAATGCTTTCCGAAAAGGGAGTGTGTCTAATTTCAAAGGGATTGCAAAATATGTTTGTTTCACAACAAGTGGTGGCAGAGCCATGTGTACCTTTTCCTCCAAAAACCCCGGAGAAACGTGCACGGTTTCTTTTTCTTTCTGTGCAAAAGTCATCGGAGGCGGTGCAAATTCTTTTGGCGAGACATATTGGGGAGGTATAAGCGACGGTTTTGGCGGATGAGGCGGCACTGGCTTTTTCATGGAAATAGGTATGTTCCTCATGGCGCTCATCTCCGGAAACTGGGGAAGAACAAGTGGCAGAAAAGGCAGTTTAGGAACGCCATGGGAGGCAACGGGTCGCGATCTGCCAAATTTTTTTGGCTGGGGAGTGAACTCGCGCCGTACCAATTCCTTAATCTCTTGGACGTCTTTTTTAATAGAAGTTGATGGAGCGCTTACCTCTTTGATATTTATCACGCCCTGTGATATAAGATCCGTAGCCATATTTGCATTCCGCACAATCGCATGTGCTGTTTTCACATCCAATCCAAATCCACCGGTCTTTACCGACTCGCTCAGCCGCTCTCGTATTTCAATGGCGGTGCGAATATTTCTTAGACGCGTCACGACCGCCTTTTGCAAGCGCGCATGGAACGCCGGATCAGTAATCACAATACCACTCATAGAAAGTACTTCATGCGCAAGTTCCTCATAATTTTTTCCTGAAAAAGGACTCGGCCGGAGCTGTTCTTCTATCATGATATCTGCTGCGGATATTTCATGGATTGTAGGTGGAGTTTGAAAAAATGCATCACGCGCCTCCACTACAAGAGGCGCCAAGGAGTGGAGAGACTGGGACGGAGCAGGTAATTCCGGCACTGCCAATATTGATTCCGGCAAAGAAAATGAAGATGCATATTCCTCCCTGTCCAAAGGCAAAGGAGCGGCGCTCGCGGCACCAGCTCCCTCTTGTTCGCGTGCAGTGTCTTGCGCCTGCACATCCTGTCTAAAAGGCGACAGCGGCGCTGAAGGTGGACGATCATCCGGTGAGGGACTTTCTTCTTCATCATACGAACTCCCTTCTTCGCCATAGGGAATGATTACCCACTGCTCCTGCGGAATATGCGCAAGACTTTCCGGAAATAGCCGCGCCGTCCGATATACCTCCAAAATATGGCGGAGTATCTCCCTGTCCTGCTCCTGTAAGCGACGGGCGTTTTTGTTTTGCGCCAGATATTGCGCAATGTGCAAAGTTGAAGGATCACCGTCTGAAAAACTGATAAAATCCTTCAGCCATTCAACAGTATATGAAGAGTATGTTTTTCCATCTCGCTCAATATGCGCTCCCTCACCAATGGTCTGCTTATTTTCATAGAGCGCACGAAGAAATTCCGCAGAATAGCCTTTGACATTCAAGAAAAGATCCACGGCAAGATCGTTAAATGCACGCTTGCCTGTGTCATCTGCGCTTAGATAATCTATAAAATTCTTTTCAATAATATAATGAAACTGCATGCGCCTTTGATCAAGAGGCAACGCATGAATGTTCCTGATATGCTCTCTCATCTGCTCATTTGCAAATCTCATAAGCGCTTTCAGCAGTATGCTCTTTCCTATATATACCCCTTCATCCACACCAAATGCCTGTAATATCTCTCTACTATCCATAAAATAATGCGGAAACGGCGCGACAAACTCGCCCATGATGTCCTGCGCAAGTTCTTCTGTTTTTTCCGCAGAAAATCCAAAAATCTTTTTGACATGCCGCGGAATGTCTCCCAAGACGACGTCTTTGAGTAATACATCCATAACAATATCTTCAAGCATATCCCTCTCTTTTTGCGCCAAATCAAATTTCTCGCTTATCCGTTCAAAGAGCTCGGCATATTCTTCGGATTCCAAGCATGCCACCACATATGGCGGAAGCGTTTGGATAAGCCGATTTATTTTATTCATGTCCAGCATATGCGCTTATGATTTCTTTGAATTTTCTTTTTTGTTTATCAAATTACCTTGAGCTTGGGTAAGAGATCCTAATTGCTCAATTTTTTCTCCTTCACTCAACGCGGTATTCTTCAAAATTCCCGCTTGTTGTTGGTTGAGGGTTTTTAATTTCTTGTCAGTATTATCGCTCACACCGGATGGTTTCGCGTCTGCCGTTTGTTTTGATTCTCCTTTTGGCGAGTCTGCTGAAGATTTTACGGATGCACCTCCGCCGGATGATCCGCCAACACTGCCACCTCCGCCACCCCTGCCTGATGGCCCACTACTCACAGCTCGAGCGCCACCGGACGTCTCCTCGCCTCCGCCGGAAAGCCCACCCAATTCTCGCGCGATTTTTTGTCTTTCTCTGTCAATGGCTCTGGTCTCCTCTGTCCGCTTGTGCGGATCTTGGATAGCTGTCGCCTCCTTGTATACTCTATCAAGATCACTCATTTGAGATTGAAGCTCTTGCGTACGCGCTTCTTTTTCTACTTGAGCGTTTTGCGCCTGTCGTTCCGGTCGCCGCTGTGCCTCGCGCTCCTGAAGCTGTTTCTCAAGACCTTGTATTTCTTTTTGAACATCTTGGAGGCTTCTTCCCCCTGCGTTTTTCTCGCCACGCATCATCGCATCCTTCATACTGTTCAGCCGAGAAATCCGTACACCCAACGGCAAATTTTTCGTATCCTCACCCTGCGGAGGAGGCTGTTGGCCCGTATCTTGCATCGTTACTTCTATGGTTTCTTTTTGTGCACCTTTGTCACCGGTACCAAACCTGCGATCATCAGATAATTTCTGTTTTTCTTCTTGGATACGCGCTTTCAAATCTTCTATGGTATGCCCTTTTGCTTTTTCCTGATCAGTCAAATTCTTTGCGGTTGCTCCCAATGTTACCTTGCGAAGCTCATATCCTTCAGCATTCGGATCCAAACCAAGAAGCGCCGCCTCCGCCTGTTTGCGCCCTTTTTGAATTCGTTTCTGGTCTTCCTGTTCCTTTGTAAGGTCATTTTCCATTCGTGAAATTTTTCCTGCGTGCGATGGCTGGGCAGGCTGAGGCGATAGTTTTGCGGCATGTGCCTCCATTTCCTTGCCAATTTCTTCTTTCACTTCCTTTTCGTTCTTTTCCTTCGCCGGTGGTGACTCTGGTTTTTGCGCAACTCCACCTCCCATGGGAGTAAGTGTCCTAAAGGGCTTTTGATCAGTCGGCCTCCCTCCGCCAAGCGTCTCCTCCGCCATACTCTTGAGATCCTCAAGCTCACTCTTTTCTTTTACCGGCGGTGGCTCTGGTTTTTTAAATAATTCATGCAGTCCTTTTGACTTATCCCACTCCTCCTTTGCGCCTTTAGCTAGAGAGGTATCTCCTATGGCTTCCCCCGCTTTTTTCGCAAGAACTCCTATATCAGTTGCTTTGTTAATCTCTCCAAATTTTTTCTTTCCTCCTTCTATCGCTTTGTCAGCTTTGACTGCGGCGGTTCCTACTCCCACCATCACACGGTTTCCAGTAGCCTGTGCTCCTCTTGATAGAGCTCCCTTAGCAGCAGAAAATGCTTCTCCCGGATTTTTGTATACTGATCCAACCTTTGTTGCCGTAGCCTGAGCTCCGGCTGTAAATTTGCCTCCCACGGTCCGTGCGGCTCCAAGAGCGGCTTGCATTCCTGTGCTCGCCTTCTCTTTTGCGGCTCCACCTAATTTTCCTAAACCCTCCGCGCCAGCCTTGCCAAGCGCGGGAACATCTGTCTTTGCCATGGTACCAGCCAGCCGCACAGCGCCCTTTCCGGCTGACTTCAATGCTCCAATACCCGCCCGCCCAGCGGCTCCGGCAATTCCCGGAACTGCTTTCGCACTGCCTTTTGCAAAACTGCCAATCGCGGCTCCTGCCTTTCCTGCGCCTGTTGCGCCGGCTCGCGCAGCAGCTGCTATACCTGCAGGAGCCGACTTCGCGAGCTGGACCGCCCCGGCGCCAACCTTTTTCGCGCCTGCTGCACCGGCTTTTGCTCCGGCACCAGCAAGCTTAAATGGCATTGCCGCCGTGCCTGCTCCTATACTTTTCATTTTATTCATAGCACCTGCGGCTATGCCACCACCTACACTTGAGAGCTCCTGTGCCGCAACAAGGCTTGCCAATAGCATGACAATACCCAGGATAAACCCCGCAATGCCCGGCGCAGTGCCGGCTATGGACGTTCCCACAGAAAGCGCTCCTGATTTAGGATCTTTGGAATCTGGCCACTCCTGGTCCCCAAGCTCCCGATGAATCTGGACATCTGACGCGTCTTTTTTACCCTCAGCCGCATTTTGCGTCACCGCCAGAGAAATCCAAAGAAAAAATGCCAATACCGGACCCAAAATAACATAATTTGCAAAATTCTTCCACCACCTTCCTGAAAGCTGTTGCGCCATATCTATGGGAACCGCGGAAAGAAAAAACGCAAACGGCGAAAGCGTCACCAAAAACCAAATCGCAACAATGCGGATAATAAGCTGGATTGCGATAACCGCGAGCACTACCAACGCAATAAAAGAATAAATAAGCCCGAAAATCAAAGAGATAAAAATAGTGTTATAATTAACGTCACTACCTTCGGTCATCTTCAAGACATTTTGCACGCCAAGCATCGCCATGAAATTTCCCGGGCCTGCGGCAGAAAACGCACCTACGAACGTCATCATCACCACTTGCGCGAAATCTATGAGTAATCCACAGATGGTACGAGAAAAATTGATGAGAATCGCCATGAGAATAAGCTTGGGAAGTGTCCGTGAATAATGGTATTTTTCCTGCTGTAAAATGGTGCCTGCCGCAATAGCCAAAAGCACAAGCACAAAAAACATATTGCAGATATCCCGCACAATACCCCAGCCTTTTGCAACGGCAGTGGAAAAAATAAAGTCATTATAGCTGGCAACTGCTATAATGATATATATGAGAATGGTAATGCACTTGCCGACCAATCCAAGAATCAAATTGACCAAATATCCAAATCCTTGTGCGAGTTTTTCTCCAACAGTGCCGATAGCAGTACCCTGGGCATACGCATGTTCGGCAAATCCAAATACGCCAATGCCGACTCCCATACAAATGAGCAATAAAAAAAGCACTGCTCTTTTCTTGCGCGCAATTCGTTCACATAGTGCCATACTTTTCTTCTGCTTTCTTAATATATATAGTATATCACAGTATCAAAAATCAGCGCAGTGAATAAAAAAAGACAGAAAACTCTTTTTCTGTCTGGTTGATGTCATTCCTCGGTACGCCATCCGTCAGCTGGCGAATGACTCGAGGATCGGCATTTTTGCCGCTATGGGCCGATGAGCGCCTCCTCGCTCACACGGTACAGCAGATGGCTGTTTGGAGTCCCGGCAAGTATGCCGCCATCATCTGTCAGGAGAAGGTAGAACTTCCGCTCTGACGCAGAGTACACCACGTACTCTATTTTCCATGCCTGGCCGCAACGTCCCCATTCGCTACAACTGAAACTTACATTCTGATGGTCCGAGTCCGCGAAGTACTGGAGAATCTTATTGCTACTACCGGTCTGGCGCCAATCTTTGAGATTGTACTGCCAGCGAGCAATGCTCAGATTCTGCATGAAATAGTTGTCGTCGCATACGGATATGGTCCACGGACCGTCGAACATGGTCTCGCGACACGCTGAATTTGCGGTATTCCACGAGAAATACCATAGTGCGGTATTAGTTGCTGCCATGCGGGAGTGGAGGAGGTCATACAAGAATCCCGGCGTGGCGAAGTATTCCGGAATGGCGATGGATGTTTCTCCCGAGGGAATGGTCCCCGCGCGAATCTGCATGGTTTGCGCGGTGGTGTCCCAGCCTTCCAAGAGCTTTTTCTCCGGATATGTACTCCAGGCATTGAAAAAGTATCTTGGGCCGTTACTGTATCTCTTGCTGTAATCAACGGGGGCGTACTTTATGCAAGAGCCATACTGGTGAATATACAGGTATTCATAGCCTGGTTCGACGAATTCGAATGACTCCCCGCTATCCGCGATTTTGAACACGCCGGCATGGAGACTGCCACTTGATCTGCACATGCGATCATTATCTGAAAATCCAAAGCCATCCATGTAGGTCCAATAGAACGCTGAGATATTGAACCGTATTTCGCCCGTCTGGGAATAGGCGATACCGTCTATTCTTGTTTTACCAAGATACGGATTACTGCCTATATAGTACCCCTTATCGCCGGGATACAGAGGTATGTACGGCCCCGCCCCTTTGATCTCCGTGAGTCTTTCCAAGCCGGGAACGCCGTTTACTTGCGTAAACAACGGTGGCGGAGTGGGCGTGGGTGTAGGTGTTGGAGCGGGCGTAGGCGTGGGTGTGGGTATGGGTGTGGGTGTTGGAGCGGGTGTAGGAGTTTTACTTGCTATCAACCGCATGGTGACGTTGATAGCCTTATTCTCCATTACCTCCACAGACTGGCTCGCCTGTGCCACTACTCTAGTGACATCGTCTTCCGCCCTAACAAGTAGAATAATGGGGCCTACTGGCAGAAATTCACGCGGGGATTTGGGCAGCGTGACAGAACTTGTCGCAGCATTTTCCACATCACCTGCCGGATAAGCAAATGCTTGAGCGATCTCTGTACCATCAAGCTTGAGCGCCATAAACCTGATCCACATGGTATTAGATGGAATGACCTGAACACCACGACGTGCCGGCCAACGGATGGTCAGTGTCGCGTGCCGTGCCCATTTCGTAGGATCATCCGCGACAATTTTGTTCGCTGATGCACTATCGTCGGAATGTACCGGAACGGACGAGACATCCAAAGAGAGCTTATTGGCTACGGATGGGCTAGACGACTCCTTTGTATTGAGAGGCACTGTGGAACAGGCGATAAGGAAGCTGGCGAAGATCCACATTGAACCGAGTTGTATCCTCTTGTGCATACTCATCTCCTTACTCCACAATCACGTTCACTTTTCCACCGGATTTGACAGTCACGGACAGAGAGGATGATGCCTTTCCATCCAATGAAGCTGCGATGATAGCGGCAACGCCTTCTGATTGCGACCGCACAACGCCATTCTGCACCGAAGCTATCCCCGGATCTGAAGATGACCATGTTACTGAGGAGTTTGTCGAGGTATCTGACATGGTCACAATCGCATTGAGCTTGACTTCCACTGGATTCAGTTGCCCGTCTGGATTTTGAGCGCTTACATGAATCGTCGTAGACGACTCAGCTCGTATTTGCACTTTGACGGCATATGACGCAGGCGTAGGAGTTGGCGTGGGGATTGGCGTTGATACAGGCGTCGCCGTTTGAACGGGCGTTGTTGACGGAGATGAGGTTTGTCCCGCAGACTGGCTGGGGCTGGGCGTGATATACACTGAAGCGCTCACGCTTGGCGAAACGCTTGGAGATGAGGAGACGTCTGTATTTGGTGCCGGAGACTGGTCTTGCGAACCTGTAGGAAGCGGCGATTCTGCTGGCTTTGCAGAAGAGCTCGTTTGTGCAGGATCCGATCCATTGAGTGGGGGTATGAGCGCTACACAGCCCGCAAGGGCTATGAACGCCAAGGGAAGCGCAGATATCCGCTTCATGGGCTTGTATTCCTCCTTTTCTTTATTTTTTAAGGTACTGCAAAGGGAATTCTACAACACACAAAAAACCGTGTCAAGGAGACACGGCCATCCTTATTTTGTTTGACGAATCAATTCGTCACTAAATTGAGTTTCATTTTGATAAACTGAATTTCCTGTTCCTGTTTGTCAACTTGCAACTGAATACGTTTCAACCACTCAATGGCAAACGCATGATCTTCTTCAATACGCTTCATGCGAGTCGCAATCTCCTCCAGTATTCCCAACATGTGCCGATAATCAGTTTTCGTCACCATCGTCTCTTCAATACGTGACAACCGCTCTCCATGATCAACGGCGGTTCCAATAAGCGAATCAAGTTTCTTATCATGATCGTCGAGACGAGATTCTATCTTGTCAAACCGCGCGTCATGCTCTGCGAACTTCGCATCCATCTTGTCAAACCGCGCGTCATGCTCTGCGAACTTCGCATCCATCTTATCAAACCGCGCGTCAATCTTACCAAACAGTTGGTCATGATCCTCAAGTTTTTTAAAAATTTTGTCTTCCATATATTCTTCAGTGATATATCTCACCCATTCAGTATACTCTCTCAAAAAGGACGGTCAATAGTGGAAAAAATAAAAAGACAGAAAAACGCTGTTTTCTGTCTGGATTGGTGTCATCCCAGAATGACAGTTTTTAGACAGTCTGAGGCGGACTCCCTCGCAATGACAATGACTTATGGAACGAGCGCCTCCTCGCTGATGCGGTAAAGTCTATCTCCATAAGCCTTTACCGACGTCAATATGTAGAATTTTTTTTCACTCTGTGAGTATACGAAGTGGTAGACGACCGCTGGGCCATAGCTACTGCCGAAAGACTTAAAGTACTCAACAATATTCTTACCGACCACTTCCTTCTCACCCGTTTCGTGAACGCGGAAAATGGAGGTACGGGGATCGCCAGCTATCCGAACAGATGCACTTGTCCTACCAATGAAGTAGGCGGTGGTACCGGTAAATGCCGTCCGCTCCCGCACAACGGTCAGCGCACGCTCATTCTCACAGGTCGCATCCACGCATGGAGCCTTTCCATAGTCTGGCCCGTCATCGTACGTTTTATCATCATCCAAACCAAAGATGTCCGCACTGGCGACATCTGACAGCTTGAGCGAGCCGGTGTTCTTGGTCCAGACGCTTGTGTTGAAAGAAATTTCTTTCTTCGCGACATCCACGCTCTTCACTACCCACGGTGCTACGGAAACACTTGCGGCTTCCGTGAGTTTGGAAAAGGCGAAGTCCCGCCTGGGATACTCTCCATAGAAAGTCTTTCCTGAATCCGGTTGTCCTGGGATCACTGTTTTTTTCTGACCCAGTGCGATGTATTCAAATTCATCCTTGACACTCGTTTTCTTGAAAATCGCGAAATTTCTAAACTGCACTAGTTCAGTATCGCACGTTGAACATAGAAGCGGAGTGGATCCATGAGGAATAATCGTCTGGATGTACATATCTCCGGACGCGGAAAGGGCAAGCCCCTCTTGACCTGGGTTATTTTCTTGTCTCTTGCCAAGATATCCACCAATTCCCGATACTCTCTCCAGCCCGGCAACACCCTCTACCGGCACAAAATTTATCTTCAGGATATTATCCGGAAGCGGAGTCGGCACTGGCGTAGGAGTGGGTGACGGGGTAGGGGTAGGCACCGGGGTCGGAGATTGCGCCACCGTAGGCGCGGAAGTTGCGGTTTGCGCGGTGGTGTCCGCTTTTTGCGTTTGTTGCGGCACTGATGCCACACAACCGGCGATGGCGACGAGCGCGAGAGGGAGGCTCTTCTTGAACATGATGGGGTACCCTTTCCTTTCTTTTCTGATGATTGTCATTCCAGACTCGATCTGGAATCCAGTAATTTATAGCCTTTTTGTGAAGGTACGGACTTACAAAAAGAATCCTACACACAAAAAGAGAGGGTGTCAATGGGACACCCTCTTCAAATGGCGCTCTGCCAAAAATTGAGTTGTGATTTTTAATTTTTTCGGTACGCGCAATTCATGAATGATAGGAGCCACTGTTTGCCAATCATCTTCTGTAAAATATCGCCAAAGCATACGGGAAATATATCTGCTATAATATTGCCGTTTCTCGGATTCATTGTGCCATGGCCGTTTGCAAAGCAACCCATCCCAATTTGTAAGCGCCTCAATATCGCGCGATGTATAGCGTATCATAGTGATACATGTTCAATAAGATATGCAATCTGACGTTCCACACACGCGCGATTTTCTTCCGCATCGCGAAGAAAAATATGCAGAGGAATGGTAAACGACGTTTTTTTATCTAAAAGTTCTGTTAATAATTTTTCTTCAGTGATAGCACCTAGTCCGAATTTTTCTTCCGCAAATTCTTCCAAGTCTTTTAGCAGCCATCCTTGTTGTTTTGTAAGAAACGCAAGATCTATGTAGTCTTTTATCTCGTCACGCGAACAAAGAGCTGAAGCCTTACTCGCCGCGCTATCCCTCAACCCCGCCGTTCGAATATTTCCAAATAATACAAACTCGTCAATATTTCTATTACCGTCCGCGAAAGGTATCACAAAACAAGGGATCGCGCTCAAATATACGCACTATCTCCCTCTGTTCGCCGGTTAAATCAATAAACTCTTTTAAATCATGCACCATACACATTGATTATACCAAACGCATACGCTTCGTCAAAAAAATAAAAAAGACAGAAAAAACGCTGTTTTCTGTCTGGATTAGTGTCATCTCTTCTTTGTCATTCCAAATCCCCGATCGTAGTCGAGGACAGGCCCGATCTGGAATCCAGAATTTTTTATTGATGCCAAGCAAAGCCTCATCGCGAAGTCCTGTCCGGTCAGACTGTCTAAGATCCTCGGGTCAAGCCCAAGCCTGTCCTCGGATTTGATCCGAGGAATGACATAAAAGGCAGGCTAAGAATGACAGTAATCACACTATTTTACGAGCTTTTTGTGAAGGTACGGACTTTAAAAAGGATTTTACACACAAAAAGAGAGGGTGTCAATATACCATAAGCGGATTTCCGGATTCAATGAGCTGTACATCTGTTTCGTATGATTTTGAGAATGACGTTTTCTTAAATGTCTTTTTTTTCCATTTTATTTCATACGCGCTTAGCGCGTCTCCCTCTTTTACGATCAAATCAACTTCTCCGCCAAAACGAGAACGCCAAAAATAAAGACTTCGTGTTCCGCCGCGCAAGAGATTATCTTTTGCCCATTCCGAGATCACCCAATTTTCCCATAACGCCCCGATATCGGAACGCAATGGACTCTGAGAAAATTCCTTAAGAATAGCATTTCGGACTCCCGTATCCCAAAAATAAATTTTTTTGCTTTTTGATATCTCTTTTCGCGGATTTGTGCTAAAAGCAGGCAAACAAAAAATAACATACGTTTGCTCAAGAAGCTCTATATATCGCTCTACAGTCTGTCGAGAAATACCAAGAGCTATGGATAGCTCATGTACTGAAACCTCCGATCCTATTTGATGCGCAAGAAGCATAAGTAAGCGATGTAATGAGACAGGAGTCTTTACGAGTCCAATTTGCAAAATATCTTTCAAGAGATAATCAGATGAAAGTTGAATAAGAAATGTTTCTTTTTCATGGGTTGTTATTGCTTCCGGATAGCTCCCGAAAACTATAGATTGCATAAGAATTTCATGCACCTGACCTGAGAAATATTTCAATATATGATCATCAGTAAACGTATCGCTATACCATTCTTGAGCAGCGAGTATTTCACGGAATGCGAGCTGGGGAAGAAATAATTTTTCATTTCGCCCTGCTAAACTTTCTGCCGCTTGATTGAGAAGATTCAAACTTGAAGATCCAAGAAGAAATATTTTTACCTGGGTACTCGCGTCGTACCATCCTTTTATAATCCGAGCTGCTTCAGGAAGACGTTGTGCTTCATCCAGTACAAAAATCTTAGGGTTACCAAATAACAGAATGGCATGAGTAGGATTTAATGAGGAGACAGAAAGAAATCGCTGGCGATCAACCTCAACATCCATATTCAGAAATATCACTTTTTCATCCTTAAAAACGTGTTGAATAAGCGTTGTTTTGCCAACCTGCCGCGCACCTACAATAATCCCAATCTTAGATGTATGTAGCATTTTTAAGAGAATATTTTCTGCTTTTCTTTTTATAAACATACGATTATTCGCATTATAAATAATATTTTATATTATTAAGTATACAATATAGCCTGCTATATTGTCAAATATATTGACTAAAAGTAATAAAAAAGACAAAAAAACGCTGTTTTCTGTCTGAGGATGTCAATGGGACACCCTCTCTCCATACTATTCTCACTATATATTTAATAGACGAAACCCTTTAAAGAATCTTTTGTAACGATATGCACCGTATTCTTCCTATCTGCCTCAAAATATGAGGGGGTTTTCTTCTCTTTTTTACCGCGTTCCACTTGCATTCATACAAACTCACTCGGGACCCTTGCTCTTCTATGAGATCAATCTCTGCTCCGTCATATGTCCGCCAAAAATATTGCAAAGCAGAAATTCCGTGATACGCGCGATACTTCATCCGTTCGGCAATAATAAAATTCTCCCAGAGTCCGCCCATGTCCGTACGCTCACCTGAAAAATTAAAATTATTTATAATCACGTTCCGAATGCCGGTATCATAAAAGTATATCTTTTTCAGTTTTGTGATTTCCCGCCGTTTATTTTTTGTATACGGAGGAAGACGAAAAATAATGTAATTTTTTTCCAGTAAATCTATATAGCGCTCTACGGTTTTCACATCTATGCCACACGTACGAGAAAGTTCATTCATTGAGTATTCCGATCCTATTTGAAGACCGAGCGCTTTGAGGAGAGAAAAAAGCACTTGCGGATTCTTCACTTGTTGAAATTCAAAAATGTCCTTATACAGAGCGCTGGATGCCAACTCACGCAAAAGTCTCTCTTTTGAATCAAAGGATGCCTGAGATACAATCTCAGGATATGATCCGAATATCATAAGATGTTCTATTTTTTTTCGCTGTGAGATCGGATCAAGCTCGGAAAATATTTCTTCTAACGAAAGAGGATAGAGAATATGCGTGAATTTCCTTCCCGTCAACGATTCTGATGTGGCGTCAAGAAGGTTAATACTTGATGACCCCGTCACGATAATCTGTTTTTTCTTCTTATAATAATCCACAAGTATCTTGACTGTCTGTCCGATATCAGCTACTTTCTGACCTTCATCTATAAAAACAATATCATAATCGTTTACCAATCCTTTTAAAAATAAGCTATTCTTGCCCGCAAGAAGATCCCTGTCATGCGGATCATCACAATTAAATGACAGGATCTTTTTATTCTTAATCGTTGAGGCATGAAAAATGTCTTGCATGAGCGTAGTCTTGCCTACTTGTCTCGCGCCAATGAGGATGATCACTTTTCCAAGAAAAAAATCCTTTATGATAGTATTCCTTAGTTTTCTGCGATAGTGAGTCATAAGCGTAAATTATGGATTACACTCCTTATTTTACACATATTCTTTTTCTTGTCAACCGCGTAATAAAAAAGACAGAAAAACGCTGTTTTCTGTCTGGACTGGTGTCATTTCTTCTTTGTCATTCCGAGCGGTCAGCGAGGAATCCCGACGTTAAAAACATGATACCAACGGGATCCTTCACGGAGTTTATCCCAGATTGCGATCTGGGGTTCAGGATGACAGAAGTGAGTTTTTAGACGGTCTGAGATCCCGTTGATATAAGTAAAAAGCGTCGGGATTCTTCGAGCTTTACCCTCAGAATGACAATTACGGAACGAGCGCCTCCTCGCTGATGCGGTAGAGTAAGAAGCCAGTATTCCTCGCGAGTATGTAGAACTTATGATCTGTCCGTGAGTACACAAAGTTGTGCACCACCTGTACATACGAAGATTTCGTGAAGTATGCGGCAACGCTTTTGCCCACTATCTCTTTTGCGCCGCTCTCACTGACGCGGAAGATAGTCGTACTTGTTCCTATATCATCCCTGCCAATGAAGTATGCGATTGCACCGGTGAACGCTGTCCGCTCTCGCACCACAGAAAGCGCACGATCATCCTCGCATTCCGGAGTATTGCACGATCCTTCCCATGGAAGAATTCTAGCATAAAGACTGGAGAGCAGCACATCTCTGCCGAAAAAATCTCCGCTCGCGACATCCGAAAGCACGAGGGGCCCCGTATTCTTTGGCCAGACCGCGGTGTCGAAGCTGACCTTCTTACTAGCACGGTCCACGCTCTTCACCACCCATGGCGCCATGGAGACACTCGCGGCTTCACTCAATTTTGAGAAGGTGAAGTCCTCTCTCTCATAGAGGTAGCCTATTTTCCCGGGATCTGAAGAGTTTGGTCCCCAAATGCCTTTTCCTGACATTGCGACGTATTCAAATTCGTCCTCGACGGTTGTCTTCTTAAAGACCGCATAATTGGGGTCATTGCCTGAACGAGATATATTCATATCACAGGCAGGACAGAGAACAGGAATAGAATTAGTAGGAATCGATACCTGAATATACATATCCCCTGATGCGGAGCTCGCAATGCCGAAGACCCTAAATTGTGAATATCCATAATTCACAGGAGAAGCGCCGAAAGTTCCGTTATCTATTAGTTCGATTTCGGGCGGCGCGGGCTGATCTGGCCAGAATTTCAACTTGAGAATCGATTTCGGAAGCGGAGTGGGTACTGGCGTGGGAGTTGGCTTGGGGGTGGGAGTAGGCGACGGGGTCGGAGATTGCACCGCCGTTGGCGCGGAAGTTGCGGTTTGCGCGGTGGTGTCCGCTTTTTGCGTTTGTTGCGGCACCGATGCCACACAACCGGCGATGGCGACGAGCGCGAGAGGGAGGCTCTTCTTGAACATGATGGGGTACCTTTCCTTTCTTTTCTGATGATTGTCATTCCAGACTCGATCTGGAATCCAGTAATTTATAGCCTTTTTGTGAAGGTACGGACTTATAAAAAGAATCCTACAGCTAAAAAGAGAGGGTGTCAATGGGATGCCCTCGCAACACTCCCTCAATACACACTTCATCTATTTTTTCAGTTGCCGAAAAATAAATACGATATATTTTGTAAAATCTTTCACATTTGAGCGGAGAAGCGAAAGGAAGAGATGGGTGTCTACACTCTCATATCGGTGCACTATGCGATTTCGCAAACCAACAATCGGCGCCATTTTCTCCGCAAAATTTTTAGGCAGTATGCCGCGCTCCGCAAGCGTAAAAAATGTGCTTTGATAATCTTCAGAGATAGGAAGATTTAGTTCCCGGATAAAATACGTATTGATGTCAATAATAGTATCAACAATAAGCTGAAGAAGCCTTTCCGCAATATGCAATTTCCCTGAATCAGATTTGATCTGCTTATCTGAACACGCCAAAAGATCTTCCAATTCTTTGAGGTATTTGTCAATTTCAGTAAGTTTTTTTGTGACAAACGCTTTTTCAAACCCCATATTTTTTTGTTAAACGCAAGTGTTGATCCCGATAGAGCGGCGCCGCTTCAACGAATTGCTTAAACGCATATCCACGCATATGCGCAAAAATAAATTTTTGAGCTTCATACAATACTTTTCCGTCTTTAAAAATCGCATACAGTAACAACGGCGATGTTTTCTTGAGATTCACAATGTCAATGGCATCATTTGCAAAAAACAACGAGAGATCATATGCCAGCGCGGTTTCTTGCGCAAGAGAAAGTGTTTTCTTTGATTGAAATGCAATATCAATATCGCTCGATGGCAGCGCCTTCCCTGTTGCGCGTGAACCAAAAAGCACAAGCAAGCTCAGCGAATACTTCCTTGCAATTTCGGTGATAGTTTTTTTCTTCGATATTTTTTTCATATATTTTTCTCCTTCTATCATATCATGAACACCTATCATCGGCAACCATGTCAAAATAATAAACCACGTAATAAAAAAGACAGAAAAACGCTGTTTTCTGTCTGGACTGGTGTCATCCCGAGTCCCTCGGGAATACTCGGGATAAACTCCGTGGAGGGATCCCGAAGCTATACTGTTTTAGCGTCGGGATTGCCACGGTCGCTATCGCTTCCTCGCAATGACAGAAACAAGGACTAACTTATAAAAAGAATCCATCACACAAAAAGAGAGGATGTCAAGTGGACACCCTCTTCTTACTTCAGTAAGAAAGGCACAAAATACAATGGATATGCTTTCACTTCTGAAGATATTCTTGGACTATCTTGCCAATATACTCCGAAACATGACGATTGAGGATGTAATTTTTGAAATAAGGAAAAATCATAGCGATGCGAGCTCTTTTTCTTAATTTCAACGGCAATCAACCTCTCTTGGAACTGCATGACAAAATCTATTTCTCTCCCAGTTTTTGTCCGCCAAAATTGAGGTTTAATTTCCCGCTTTATACATTCTTGAAACAACGCGTTCTCCAAAAGCGCTCCATTATCGCCTCGCGCGTCCAATGAACGAAAATCATTTACCACGCTATTTCTTAATCCGGTATCAAAAAAGTACATTTTGGGATTTTTAACAAGCTCTTTACGCTTATTTGTAAAATAGGGCCGAACAAAAGAACAGATGAATGTTTTTTCTAAAAAATTTAATTGCTTTTTAAGCGTTATATATGAATATTCCGAGATAGTACATAATTCCGTGTAGTCAATCAAATTCCCAATCTGCAATCCAAGCGCCTTGATGAGTTTTTCAAATTTATAATCGTCAATAAGTCCGAGTAGATCCCGTACATCCCGTAAAAAATATGTACTATAGATATTCTTGAGAACTTCACGTTTTTCATCTAATGACTCTGACGCGAGAACGCGCGGATAACCGCCAAATAACGTATATTCCTCAAATAATTTTGAAAAGGTGTATTGTATCTCGTCTGATAGTGAAAGAAGCTTCATTTGCGAAACGCGACGACCATACGAAAGATATGTTTCAGAAAGATGCGGCGCTTTCCACGTAAGAAACTCTTCAAAATCAAATGGATATAAATTAAAAATAAAAATACGTCCGACGAGATATTTCACCGCTTGCACCGTAAGATCAATACTTGATGATCCTGTAACAATAATTTTAAACTGATACTGGTCGTATATATATTTTAATTTTTTTCCCCCTTCGCTCGCATACTGAAATTCATCAATAAAAAGATACTTTGATTTTCCATAGATACTGGCAAAATTTTTGATATCTCTTTCAAAAAGGGAGAGCGTATCTCTGTCTTCAAAACTGATCATTTGCGCGGATGATAATCTTTTAGCAAGCTCTTTTATAAGCGTCGTTTTACCGCATTGCCGCGGACCAATAATTGCCAAAATCTCAGGAGCTTCCAAATATCGTAAAATAGTGTTCTCTAATTTCCTTTTAATATACATATAAAACAATATATCTTACTAAAATTATAGTACTCTATAAGAGTAGTATATATTTATATTTTTGTCAACCGCGTAATAAAAAAGACAGAAAAACGCTGTTTTCTGTCTGGACTGGTGTCATCCCAAGCGGAACAATGTCATCCCGAGTCCCTCGGGAATACTCGGGATAAACTCCGTCGAGGGATCCCGATGTTTTCTACTTATAAATACGGGATTCCTCGTTTCACTCGGAATGACAAAATGAGGGAAATTGTGAAGGTACGAACTTATAAAAAGAATCCACCACACAAAAAAAGACCGTGTCAAGAGAGACGACGGTCTTTTCTAAACCACTTTCCTTTTTCACCTTCCTAATGCAATGGAGTATCGCTACTGCTAAACTCTCCGGGCTGTTTTGTATCTATGGGAAGCTTAAGCGTCTTGCATATCTTTGTCTTCCGACTCCAGTTGTCCATGGCCTCTATGCACACCCTATTGCCATCAATCTTACTGTTTCTAAACGTATAACTGTTGAGGGCGAATTTAGGGTTTTTACAAGGAGTCTCCGACGGCTCCGACGACGTACATGGCGGCTGATCCTTGTACCCATCTCCTTCATCTTTTACAGGAAGTATGGGAAAGACATTATACGAATCTTCGGGATTCACATCGCTTGAGGATAATGTCACATACCGCAAAGGAAGCTGATCATTGTCCACGTCAACATAAAATTCTATCTTTACGATCGGCGCGCTCGCGGCTCCGATCTTTATCCAGCTGAAGCTGTCTGCGGCTCCTTCTTTGTTGTAGATGCCCGGATAGCGTACCGGCCAAGCGGCGTCATTAAACCAGCGCGGCGCTGTTTTTCCCTCTGTTGCTCTGAACCTGCCGCTTGAGCCAGGCACGCCGCTTGATGACGCATCTTCATATACCTTCGCAAACGGGATGGGATGAGACGCGTAATCAAAATCATCCGCGTTAAAGTTGGATACTGTTGTGCCGGGAGCGAGAGTATTCAAAATACTCTTATCAAAATCTGAAAGAAAGAGGTTATATGTGGCATTCGTGTCATCCCACAACGGCGGCGGAGTAATCTTGCTATTATACACATCCAATGAAATCCTCCAGCCATTTGTGGCATCTCCTATGAATTTCGGTTGGCCTGAATACGGACTATTGTCGCTTGTTCGCGCCTCTAAAACATCTGTAAAATCTTTTATGGGGCTGTTAGCTGTTTTCAGCGCGACAAGAATCGCTTCTCGTTCCCTATCCGGACGGGTGTTTATGACAGCATTATAGTTTGTATTACTGCCACTCGTATATTCTGACCACTTACTCCAATCCCAGTTAAATTTCTTCGTATCAAGCTTAAAATCTGCAACCGGAGCGCTTGGGAGCGAAAAATCAGATACGGGATCAGATGTGATTTCCGCGTTTTTGTTATACAACTTTGGTCTACTCTTGTAATATTGCTCCAATGTCTGCCTTTCACCGGTCTCATCCTCTGAATGATTTTTCGTTCCATTTGGATCTCTAGCTGCCGCCCGTTCATTGATGGTAAAGCCAAACCGATCTGCACCACTGCCCTTTGAGCCGTACCACCGCCATTGCGATATGGTGCGTTTCAGGATGATGGGCCCGGTGGACGTGGCACCTGCTTGCATCGTGGTAAGCTGTTTTCCCTTGGCTCCGCCCCAGTCAGGTTTCTCTACGTTTTTTACGATTGAATAAAACGGCACTGATTTTTTTTCTTGTGCCACGCGCACCACGCGCGCGCAATACACATCCCGATAGGTCGCCTTTGCGGTGATGTTATATCCGCCTTTTCCCAAAAGTCTGCCTCTTTGGGGGATAGGTATTGACACGCCTTGATTAGTCGCTTCCTCATTTTCTATTTCTGATTTTGGCGTCAAATTGCAAGAGGGTCCACCCATGTTCGCTCCATTATATTCAAGTACTTCCGTATAGTTTTTCGCGCAGTTGTTTACAAATCTACCTTCTGTAGCATCCCAATGCCATTCTGTCTCCACGGTGCCTTTACGCGTGATGGTGGATGGGGGAATAACATCTCCGCCATAGGAATTATACCCAATCGTGTCCTCTCTCTCTTGGGGATCAGCGTATGCGGATGTGCCATCGGCACGATATCCTCCGGCAGTAGTACTGTATACTTCAACGAGTCTTCCCGTTATCTTGCCATTATTCGGATCTATTCCTAGGCCTACTAAGCCCTGAGGAGTACCCCCTTTTGTAGAAAAATCTCCTTGATAAAACTCTACCCTTGCGATTGGCACTATTTCCCATTTACCGGTGGTTGCATTTTTAACAATTTTCTTTTCCACAGTAGTCACTCTGTCCTTTCTCATCACCGTCTCTTCCGCTTGCATCTTTGTATCTGCACACGGGTTGGAGGTGCAGGTTTCCACCTTATATCCCGTTTGACTAGAACCAGTTGCCCAGTCGCTCTGGTCTATATCGCCATCTTTATTACTATACTCTCTATCGCCATACGACCCCGGTCCTCCGGTTCGAACTTTATCTACTCGATGCGTATTTTTTTCTCCGCAGGTAACCGTGCTTCGTGTTTTACACTCATTCCATGTTTGCCCATGACACTCAACAGTTCTTTCACAAACTCTACTGGATCCCACCCAATAATCTTGAAAATGGTAGAAGTCTTGACACGTTCTTTCGGCATTAGTTGTGGCATCATCTGGACACTTATACTCTCCTCCTGAGGAATTCTCTCCTGGATTTCCATCACACTCGTCCTTTGGGGGGTCGTTCCCACCAATTTGACCACCTGTTTTACCAGTACCGCATGCTCCTTCCTCTGCTTTATGAGTAAAAGTATTGGGACCATAGAAGTCCGCAACCGCGGCGTCCCATCCTCCTACACAAGGATAAGAGTCTTTGCACTCATAAGGCGTTGTCGTAAAAACCCTTCTCCATGGCTGTTCTTGAGGTATATTAGAAGTACGCCAGTCTTCACTTATACCCGGAACTCCACTCATAGCAGTCACCGGGCTCGGATCGTATGTTGTGACTTTCTTTTTTGCAGGCAATTCCACATACCTTTGCGTACCATTCGCGCATTTACCGTCTCCATCATTAGTTGGTCCGGCTCCTCCAAATGCTTTATCCTTAGCCTCATCACACGTCTCCACAATGCGCGCTATGACATCTGTTGTTGGGGCGAGTACGTTTCTTGCTGGGTAGTCGCTTGGATGCGTTGGGACTCCATCCTTTGTTGTAAGATCTCCCGTGTATGTTTTAGGGTATCCTGAAACATTTGTTATAGTTACGAGCCCCTCTGCCACTGATTTTGTCGTCCCCCCTGCATTTTCATTGATCGTAAATTCCGTCACGCGATCCACTCGCATCACAGACTCCCTATATGGCACGGCGTTTGACGTAATCACTCGCCCGATACCGGGAATTTCTGCAACAGCAGGCACAGCCACTGTAATAGGGTTTTGGGTAGTATTCTTCAGCACCTCCTCATGTTCGCGCACACTAAACTGCGCGCAAAAATAAATGTCATCATTTGAAAAATCCTCTGATAGCCCGGAACCACCAATGGCCGCAGTAGCACTTGCAGAACTTTCTAAGGCGGCCTGTGTTTCTGTGCGATCAGACGGATACCAATTCAGGCACGCGCCCTTAAAACCGAAATTGGAAATATCACTGCGTGCGGCAACGTTCAATCCCGGAATTCCAAGAACACCAAAATACGTATCCGAAAACTTGGGATACGGCTCAAGACAGTACCCTTCTATGCCCTGATATTCATCTCCCTTTTTATTCTCATACTTGCAAGAATCTACTGAAAACTTCCTGTTTTCAAGCGTATCGGCAGAAGATGCCTTGGGGTGATATCGCACATCTGGGGCATCACTGCGCGGCCGCACTCGGCAGGAATTAAATACTTCAATCACCGGATCCGCGGGCGACATCACAAGATTCAGACGACCCGGTATTACGGTGGATTTCTGCGGCCATCCGAACAATGACGTATGCCCGGATACGCCAGCCAAGCGCGTACTCCACCCTCCAAGAAACTGAAAATCAGGCCGTGCCATGCCGGTAAGAGAGGCAAACGGGATAGGAGTCTTGAGCGCGGCATTATGCGCTTCCTGAGTAGTTTCAGCTGTGGCTGAAGACGTAAATAATGAAGGTTCCAGCGTATTGGTCTTTTCCGGCTGGTTTATGGTGTTTGAGAATAGGGGATTTGCGCATGTGCCATCTTCTGCGCGCATATTGCATGGCACACGGCTTGTACAGAATACTTTTTGAGTGGTAGGATCGGTATAATAGAACGCACAATCCAGCCATGTCTTACAGGTGCGATCTAAGCGCACTTTGAGAAGCGTATTCGCGTCATTGGTTGACGTGCTATTTCCCGGATCTGTCAGATTTATGGGGATGCCGCGCCTGCCGCCGTTTGTATAGTCAGCATAATATGCGGAAGAACCATATTTCAGCCCTTCTACGTTCGCATCATTAAAAAGTATACACCCTCCATCCACATCCATTTTTCCATTGCACTCTCCTTTGTTTTCCGCATTCGCAAGATAGTAGTACTCGCGTTGGCAAGATACGCTTGGCGTGCCTCTGCCGTAATCATCCCGCAATGTTTCATCTGTCTTACATTCCGGATCTATAATCTTTCTACAGGTCTTCTGAGACGAGGGGCAAATCTTGGGTATGTTATTTTCCAG
This sequence comes from Candidatus Uhrbacteria bacterium, assembly GCA_016186045.1. Classification (GTDB taxonomy): domain Bacteria; phylum Patescibacteriota; class Patescibacteriia; order JACQRZ01; family JACQRZ01; genus JACPMJ01. The sequence continues at coordinate 29,826 of JACPMJ010000007.1, forward strand.
TATGGCATCATCATCTTCCGTGCATTCTTTCTCTGTGCACTCACCATTGCCAAAATTCTTACAGTCCGCATCCGCGGTGCACGCAACCTCAACCGTAGAGCCTGCGCATGTTTTGTAATACCATACGCCTTTTATCTTGAGTTCGGCAATCTGTGCATTCTTTTGCTCTGAGGTGAGTGTGGAATCATTTTTTATTTTATTTATATCATTGTCTGTGGGCGTGCGCCATCTACAAAGCTTTTTCCCGGGATTCTTAAAAAAGACATCTTTTTGTCCGGCAAGTAAAAACGCCTTGCATGAGACGGCATCCAAAGCGCATATTCCTTGCGCCAAATCCTGCAATCTCGCCTCCTCTGGAGTTATTTTCAGATATCGCGTGATCCAGTCTTCGGTTTTTGTGTCTATACTCAAGCTCCGAGTACTCACGGCGTCACTGATGTCCAAAGTCGGCTTGCCATACGCGGTACAGCCCGCATCAGCCGCTTGGCAGGATTTTGTCTGGTCTTGTATGAGATACATGGATGCGGCACTCTGCGCATATGCTTTGCATCCAACCATCTCGTTCGGGCATAGCCGTTCCACATCTCGGAACACCGCTTGCGCACCCGCGCGATCCGCATACAGCTTACAGCCGATCTGATCTTTTTTTGCGGTGGTCTTGTCTGCCGGATTTGCCACGCACTCATCCGGCAGGACCCATGAGTCGTCCACGGCATATATCACACCCGATGCCTGCTTGACAATAATGGAGTCAAGTAAAACAGTGGAAAAAGCATCAGTAAGATTCTTTGGAGTGACCGTGATGCGCACTCCGGAACCCCCCTGAACCACGGGGTGGACATTGGCTAATTTTGCAAAGGAGAATGTCAGATACCGCCATGTGTTTGCGGGCAACGTGGAGCTGGCGGAAGAGATCGTCACCGTCCGGCCGTCTGTATCTTCAAAACCCAAAATATCCATCTTCACTTTTGCCTCTTCTGTGCCAGAAACCTTTATGCTCAAGCCCGCGAGATAGGAGACATCACCCAGCAGAAGCAATCCGTTTTTTTCAAATGTGACAGGCCCGGCAACGGGTGTAACAGTGACTTTATTCTTCATCTCAAGACTGTGGTTTCCCAAGCTCTCCGACTCATTGGACGCGGTCGCGGGAAGAGAAGTTTCACCTGCGAATGCTGTCCAGCCGTCTGCGGTATTGTCTTCAAAATTACTATAGTCCACCATGACCACATTGCCCGCGGTAGGATCTCGAAACTCCCTGCATCGAGCAGACGATGACGGACACGTCTGGCTCAAAGAAGGAGTTATTTTGTAGATGTTTCCAGCAGTTCCGTCCAACGTGCGACGGTATTCAGTGCAGTCGTCAGTAAGGTATATGAGCTTGTCCATCTGATAATATTCCGCCTCAAAACCAGCAGTATCCTTTCTGTTTACATACAATTGGCGGCAGTTTGGCGTGGTGATGTTTGGATTGGTAAATTGATTATAATAATATGTCGCGTCATCGCCGTTATTTTTTCCGTCTCCGGTGCAGTCACACTGCTCAGTCCCAAAACACGCGGGCGCGCCACTGCTATCCGCCTGCACGGTGAATACATCCAAGCGGTATCCGCCCAGATTTGACCCCATGGGGCTATAAAACACCGTTACTTTGTTTGGATCTGTGGGCTTTTTTTCGCACCATCTGATTTCTTTGAAATAGTCGCGTTTTTCCGCTCCAGCGCCTGTGAGAACGTTTGTGAATTCATCACATCCCGCGTCTGACACTAAACATTGTCGGACCGTGGGCGATGTGGGAATAAACGCGGCGTTTGTGCTGTCTTGCGCCAGGCCAAGCTGGGATTGAATGCGCGTTTTTTGGATACTGTAGTCGGTCAGGCCTGCGCACGCCTCCTTGCATCCTGTTTTGGGGCCGGTGGCGGCGATAGGAAACCCTCCCACCTCCTGCGGCGTATACAGCTCGCATCCCACGTACTCCTCCGCGCAGTGTAAAGTAAACGGCTTGCACTCCTCCCTGCGATACGATGGCTTTGTAAATGGTTTGCCGGTAGTGGCATCATTGACCGTATTGTTCGCGTCATCGCATTGGTAATAATTTGGCGCGATTTTTGTGTATGTTTCCTTTTCTTTCACCCCCTGATAATCACTGAAAAACGATCCTTGCTCTATCTGTGCGCCATAGACATATGTATCACCCGCCTGGGTATACAGATATACACGAAGTTCATCGAGAGGGCTATAATCTTTGAGTGTTGTTTTGGTAAGACTACAACGCTTCCACGTAGGACCTATGGCACACTTCTGGACTCCTTGATCTGCATCAGATCCAAGCGCAAGAGTAATGACGGAATCTTCTGAGGATTTTGCCCAGAGAGAAAATGTAAATGTTTTTCCCGACACGCTATCCAATCCATGGCTTTTTTTATGTAAATGCACACGGTATTCTCCCCCACCACCGCCATTTTCTTTTCGGGTAATCTTACCAACTGGCTCTTTTATACCATTTGGAGAAATTTCATTTGTTACACGTTGCCAGGTAATCGTGGGTTGATTTTCTCCATATATACACAAACTCCAGCTCTCCTCTGTACCCCCGCACCAGCCATTCTTATTTCCCATGATATCTGACTGAGGAGCAAAATTTTTAAACGTAGCGCCTTTTGGTATGACTCCCCTGCATCCTTCCGCTTGCGCAGTGCATTCCGCGGCTTTTGGAGTGAAATACGCCTTGTTTGCGGAATCCCAGTCTTTTACTATAGAGTTTTTGGAGGTTCCGGTGGTCCTATTCGCGCCCATAAAACGTGTCGTACTATACCATGCGCATCCGGCAGTGTTTTCATTGCATGCATCGTGCTTGGGTATGCTGTCTTTCAGATAGTAGCTGACCCCTTTCGTACTCTTGTCTATAAATTCATCACAGCTTGCGTACAAGGGTTTGCACTGTGTGCCATTGAACCGCCAAATTTTTTTCTCCTCCAGACAATAGCCATACATCTTGGGAGCGCACTTCCCTTGGGCGCCGTCTTCCAGACAGGATTGCTCATCCAAACAGACCTCTGAACGGACCACGGTTCGCTCCTCATCATCCATACCGCATGTGGAGGCGGTTAAACAGACATTCTTTTCATCGTCGGATGGTTCGGCCGTCGCATTGATAGCAGATCCGTCAAGTTTTTTTGTCAGACAGCTTTTGTCGCAACATACGACGCCATCTCCGTTGGTATCGTTTTTACATATGGTCTGCTCCGTATCTTTTGTCTTTCCCTGCACCGGGCCATATCCCTTCACGGCGCAGTACAAGGAGGGCAGTTTCAATACCCAGTTCGGATCCACAAGCCGGAAAAACTTGCTGGATGGATCGTCAAACGCGTCTACCATGTTTTGCAAGGTACAGCTTTTTTCGGATCCGCAGGCGTCATCATGATCTCTGATATACAACGCGGCAAATTCCCAGGAAACCGGCAGGACCCGGTATTTCCGCAAGACAACCAATGAATTATACGGATAATTCGTCTCCCAGCTGGGCTGGATGGCTTCTTCCATGGATCGCGGTTTACTTTGACTGTCAAACCCAAACACACCATTTGGATTGAGCCCCGCATTCTCTCCTTTTTTAAACGCATCTATGGCCTCTGTCACGGTCATTTTCTGCTGGACGGCGTTTGCAAACGCGTCTCCCAGCACGCACGCGTTTGCGCTGGTATCGCATGATGATGAGCGAAGCTGGGAAAGCACATCCATGACTCCGGCATCTATGCCACTTACCCGCGTAAGCGTGGCTGTGTACTGACGCACTGCGGCGATGCCACCGCTGGACGGCCCCGCGTCGGGATTGTATACGGCGTCCATGACCGCCGCCTGAGCAGGATTTATCGCCTGAAGCGGAGCGTTCGCAATGGCCGTAACCGCGGCTTGGGCAAGATCCACTCTTTCTTCCGCTTGCCTCACCTCCTGTATCACCCGCGTAACAACGGCTTGCGCTTGCTCTACTTCTTTTTTTGCTTCTTCTGAGGGAGGAATAGCTCTCGCTCCTTCAAGTACGGCATTTGCGTTATCAAGCTTTTCTTGTGCTAAATCAAGTTTTGCTTTTTCAGCCAATAGCTTCGCCTTTGCGGCGTTGTCTTTCGCGCTTTTTTCCAACGTGTCCGCGAGTTTATTGAACTCATTGTCTTTTGACGCCGCCTGCCATTGCTTAATATTTCTCACTAATCCTTGCTTCAGGTAATTCATGCCCTTGCTCAACAGAGAGTCCACAAACGTGCCTACAATATCCGCGGCGTCTGCCACAAATTTTCCTGTCACGCCTTTTACCGGATCGGAGCTATTTTCCTGGCCCTTTTCTAGTCCACCTTTCAGCTGAGAACGCACAATATCTCCGGGCGTTTTGATATTTCCCGCCTCGTCCTCCTCCGGCTTAAACGTGAGTTTATCTATGAACTCAGCCATGGTCGCGGCGGCAACTTGTTTTTCATGCGCGTCAAAAAACGCGGTGTTCGCATTGAATGCCACGCCCACATCGCTGGATTCGGTGTCAAAAAGATCTCCAAGTGTTTTCCAGTTTGCCAAGGATTTCGGATCAAATGTCTTAAACTGATCATACAAGTTCCCCCAGTTTTTTGCCAGATCGTTCACATTACAGACGGGCTCTACATCCGGATCTTCCCCCAATGACCCGATGCCCAGGGAAATTTTGAAAGAGATGTTCGCGTTGGGGTTACAGAGAAATCCCAAAACAGACGCCACCTCTTCCGATGTGCCGCCCTCCTGTCCGCGACGATCCGCTTCTGCGCGCTTTGCTTCATTTTTATTCATCTGATTCACATCACCTCGGATATTCTTCGCCTTGGCCTCAGCCGCGTCTGCTTTTTGACCATAATCTGCCGAGGCCTTTTCAAGACCGTATTGCTTAGCGCTATTTGAATCAGCTCTATAATCTGATCCTTCTTTATCAAGTTTAGCCGCATTTTTTGTCATGTCTTCCTTCTTTGATCTATTAAAACCTTTTTCAAATCCCTTTGCCATGCCTTCCAAGCCGAAACTCAAAAATTTTCCGCCAATATCTTTCATCTCCTTGTCCCACGCCTTGGTGCTCCAGAACGGCTCCTGGCCTTTTTTTCCTGTGGCAAATTCTTGCAGTGCCGTCTCCACCATCTTATGCGCGAGACTTTTTGCCAAACTCTTTAATGTCTTATATACCGCCGTCTCAAGGCCCACAACAATCGCCTCACCGATCCATTTGCCAATGTTTCCCAAGCTGAAAATTTCCGCATTCGGTAATTGCGCCCGCACCGGCGCTGGCCGAAACGCCATATACACGCCCGGCATCAGCATGACAGCGACAAGAAATACGATTAGTGTTTTTTTTGCATGGGAAAGGCGCATAGATTATTGTTTCACCTCTTGATATGCTTGTTTTGCCAATGTTTTGAGTGTCGCGTCATCTATCCTTTTGAGGTCTTCTTCGGAGATCCTGCCGGTTTTACGTAAAAGGTCACGGAGTTGGTCGGGACTCATGGCATTTGGATCAAACTGCTCTTGCGCAGTAAACGGCTGGGAGGGCGCCGGCTGGACAGCCTGCGGAATAGAGGGAGTGGACTGATCCCTCGCCTCCTGCTCCTTGATGACCTTTTCGTACGTGGATTCAAATACCTGGCCGTATATATTTTTGAGAGCTGTGTCATCTACGTTTTTCAAATCTTTTTCAGACATGCCCTGACGCACCAGAAACGCGCGGATCTCCTGCGGAGACAAATTCCGCAAATCCTCAATGGTCATGGGCGTGTCAAAGCCGGGAATCGTAACCGCAGGCAGGGGAAGCTGGGCTTGTCCGCCAAGCACCGCCTGGCCTCCCAATAACCCGCCGCTCAACTTGGGAATGTTTTCCGTGCTCGTAGATGCGGAAGTGTTGAAAAGCTCGCTCTGGATATTTCCGCAGGCTCGCTTTGATTCATCGCACAGCGGATCATGGCCGGTGCGCAGTTCCGTCTTGTCATCATAGCCATCGCCATCACTATCATCCAGAAACGCGCTGGTGCGGTAAATGGTAATTTCATCAAAATCATTCAGGCCGTCCTTGTCCGTGTCGGCGTTTTTCAATACTTCGTCTGTTTTTTCTTTTTGTTCGTCTTTTGAAAGTTGTTGTACGGGAAGTGGCTTTGATCCGTCCTTGCGCGCAAATGGATATTGTATATTTTTTGTGATTCCCTGCAAACCGAATATTGAAATGCCCGCGAATAATAATATAAACAAACCAACGAGCGGACGTTGATCCTGTTTTTTGGAACTGTGCGTTTCTTGCGCACCGCCCTCGCCTTCTGAAAAATGCTGTTCTTCCATACTCTATATGGTCTTACATACAGTATACCGCGCTTTATGTATGCGTAAAGTGGATAATGTCTCTCTGTCATTCCCGGAACACAGTCTGGGATGACAATAGAAGTTTTGTAACCTCCCGCCACTGACTCACGGAAATTTCCTGCGCTCGCGCTTTTTCTTGTACATCCGCTTTCTGAAAAGCGCTCAACACATCTGTAAGCGGGATACGAAGTTTTTTTGAGATGCTCTGCGCGCACTGTTTTCGTTTCGCGGAAAATCCCGCGCGAACGATGGAGAAAAAGAACTTGTCATTCCGAACGGTCAGTGAGGAATCCCGTCGTTCTTTATCAACATCCTTAAACTTTTGCATATCACTCTCATTTCCTCCTCTGTCATTCCCGCCATCGAGCGGGAATCCAGTATTTGACGTTTTCCTTATAGCTCTGGATCCCCGATCAGAGCCTGTCCTCAACTTGATTGGGGATCGGGGATGACAATTCTTATACTGTTTAGAATCTTTCACCACCAGCCGCACCACCGCGCTGTCCACGTTTGGCTTGGGAAAAAAAGAATTTCTCGACACGGGAAATAGGATGCGCGCCTCCGCGTAATACTGCACAGATACCGCGAGTAGACTCATCTGTGGCGGTGATGCGGCGATGCGCTGTGCGACTTCTTTCTGCATAAGCAGTATCAATTCTTTGGGCCGTGGCGTATTTTCCAAAAACTTTCGTATGATCTGCGAGGTGATATGATACGGAATATTCGCAATCACGCGATATGCGCCGTCTTTTTTACCAAATATCGTATTTGGGATCGCGCGGATGTCGTCTTTCAGAAGTGTGATATTGTCATTCTCGTCTCCCCCTTTGTCATTCCCGCGAAAGCGGGAATCCAGTATCCAAAAAAGATGCGCATCTATCTCCACGGCAACCACTTTTTTCGCGCGAACAGCAAGCTCTGCCGTGAGCTCCCCGCTTCCGCTCCCGATCTCCACAATCGTATCCGTTTTTTTTATACCCGCCGCCTCAACTATTTTTCGTATGATATTTGTATCTATCAAAAAATTTTGTCCGCGCCGGTGCAGAGGCCGGACTCCTGATTCACGCAAAAATTGCATGGGGGTAGGCATATATTGACGTACTATCTTTATTTGTGTTATACTCCCCTGTGTAGGAGTAATCCTACTAATCACGCGGTCCCGCTCAAAGCGGGATTTTCGCTTTTCATATAGATTCTTTTACCTGTATAGAACTTCCCAAAATCTATATATTTATCTTTAACGGCATGCAATTCTCCTGCCACCTTTCCACGCACACCGACGATACTGATTTTTTTACCTTTTATCTTCAGTCGTTCCAACGGCGCCAATAAATCCGAGTCGCCAGAAAACAATATGATTCCCGTCACTTTTTCCATGTCATCAAGTATGTCCATAGTCATCTCAACGTCAAAATTACATTTTGGTTCTTTGATTATTATGCCTGACTTATTAAGCTCATCCATTAGTTCATAAATTTTTTTCTTAACACCACTATCAAACAGGGTCATTGTTCGTCGTTGAAAAAATAGACCCTCATTAATATTTTTTGAGATAAACTTCATTGATTTCGTCTTTAAAATTGCGCCTGTCATTTTGATACGCCTATGAAATGCTTCTGAATTTTTTTGATCTCTTTCATTCAGACCATAATAAACTTTAATTTCTTTTATATTTGAGAAACTAAAAAGCTGTTTTATAACATCTTCCATGCGAAATCTCCACCCCAAAACATCCTGCCAATGAAACATATTCGTTAAATCCAAATATGCGAAAATGGATGTTTCTTTAGATATCCATTCTAAATAATCTTTCCTAACTATGGATGTATTAAAAATTTTTTGAGGAATATCCATATTTCTTATCACTGCTCTCTACGCATGCCTCCTTCCATTCAGCACAAAATACAGCGCGGTAAAGATGCCACCAAGGAAAAACGCAAAGTCCCAGCGGCCGGGAAAAAAATAAAACACCAACACACATAATCCCGCGGCAAGAATCTTTCCCACCGTGAGACTCATTTCAAAAAAAATCACCGTACGAACGATGGAGTGGCGCGTGGCATAGTCATACAGTCCGCTAAACAGTGGAACTGTGAGTATGTTTTTTGAAGTCCGCGAGAAAAAATCCACCAGAAATACACTCGCGCCTCCGCGCGCAAAAAACCGCATCATCCACCCAAGCGCATAGAGCGCGGTACCTGCCTGAAGCACGCTTTTTCTATCTTTGAGGTCTGCCATACGCCCGGCATACAGCGTCACCAATGCCGTGACGAGCGAAGACAGCGCCACAATGCCGCCCGCCTGCACAATATTTCCTACCGCGACATAGATGAAAATAGGCCAGACAGTAAGCACGATCAGCTCCTCGCCAAACCCAAGGTATCCCACAAAATACCTGCGATTTTCTTTTGCGATGAGAGACTGGTATGCCTCGCGGTATTGGAATTGCGACGGAGTAAACTCCTCCCGAGAAAGCAAGAGTGGCAAAGTGGATAACAAAATGGTCACACACATGAATATAAACAGCGTCGGAAACCCGAAAAAATTCACGATAATACCCCCAATAAGCGGGCCGAAAATAAATGCGGCAGAGTCAAAAACAGTCAAAATACCAATATCCCTTCCCCGTTCGCCGTATTGGCTGAAAAACGCGAAATCCGCATGGTACCCGGGCCAAAAAAACGTCTTTTGAAACGCGAGCGCGATGATGGAAAGATAAAAAAACACCGGATGTGACGGAATGGCAATGAGAAAAATAAGGTAGAGTATGAGGATAAGGGATCCGATAATCATGCTGTGGCTAAACCCTTTTTGTTTTGCGACTTTTCCACCCAATGGCATGATAAAAAAATACAGCACATATACTGCAAAATAAAAAAACATGATCTTGTGCAGCGGAAAACCTATCGTATACAGATACACCGGCTCAAAAAGCATCGCCGCCGCGAGCGCAAAATTTAATATGGTTATGGAAAGATAAAATTCTTTGAGCTTGTGCGGAACACGAGATGGAAAAAAGCTCCGCTCAAAGCAAAGAAGTGAGGAGACGAGTCGTTTGAGATCGGTATGAAGCATAGTCAGTACTCAGTACTGAGTACTTGGTTGTTAGTACTCGATAATAATAAAGATTATTTTTGACGCAACGTAATGATGTGATACTCTACTATTATAACATACGCAACAACTGAGAACTAAGTACTGAGTACTCTATATGTCCATCTTCAAAGCATACGACATCCGCGGAACGGTGCCGAATGAAATAAACGAAACCGTTGCGGAGCGTTTTGGAAAAGCATACGCGGAATTTCTCATAGCAAAAAATAGTGACGCAAAAAAACCGCTCTCCATCGCCGTTGGTATGGATAACCGCATATCCTCTCCCGCGCTTCATGCACAAGTCATCCGCGCCATGCGTGAAAGCGACATCAATGTCGTGGATATCGGGCTTTGCTCCACGCCATTTTATTATTTCGCCGTTTCATATCTGGGACTTGATGGCGGCATTATGGTAACCGCATCGCATAATCCGCCTCAATATAATGGGTTCAAGCCGGTACTTGCTCGTGCGGCTCCATTAGGAAGCGAGTCCGGGCTGAAAGATATAGAGGCGATGTATGAAAAAATACCTGTCATTCCCGACCTGATCAGAAATCCAGTATTAGGCACCCTCTCCTCGCGCGACATATTAGGCGAATATATTGACGCGAATCTTGCCTTTGCTCCGCCTGCGGATATGCAGGACCTCACGGTGACAGTGGATGTGGGAAACGGCGTCTCTTCACTCATGTGCGCAGCGCTGTTTGACCGGCTCTCCTGCAAACTCATTCCTTTATATTTTGAATTGGACGGAACGTTTCCAAATCACATGCCAAATCCGCTTATTGAGGAAAATATCAAGACGTTGAAAAAAACAGTGCGAGAAAAACACGCGAGTCTTGGCATCGCGTTTGACGCGGATGGCGACCGCTCCATATTTGTGGATGAGCGCGGAGAAACAATACCGGCCGATCTGATGACCGCGTTGGTTGGGCGCGAACTTCTCGCCCTCTATCCGCATGAACATATTCTCTATGACCTCCGCTCAAGCTGGGCGGTGAAAGAAGCCATCGCGGCCGCAGGCGGCACACCATCCATCTGTCGCGTGGGACATGCATTTATCAAAAAGCAAATGATGGATGAACACGCGCTCTTTGCCGGCGAGGTATCCGGACATTTTTATCTGCGGTTTGCTAATTTTGGATATTTTGAGGCGCCGCTCGTAGTCACGCTTCTTGTGCTCAATCTTATGGCACGCACAGGAAAGCCACTCTCAGAACTTGTTCAACCATTGAGGACGTATTTTTCAACGGGAGAGATAAATTTTGAAGTTGCAGATAAGGCGGTGATACTGAAAACCATAGAGACACGCTACGCGGATGCAAAGAGTATCGCGCATCTTGATGGCGTGAGTATTGAATACGATGACTGGTGGTGCAACGTCCGCGCCTCAAACACTGAAAATCTTTTACGCTTGAATCTGGAGGCAAAGACGGAAAATTTGCGCGATGAAAAACTCGCGGAGGTACAAAATATAATCCAAAAATAATCTATGAACATCGGTATTTTTGACTCGGGATTCGGCGGACTCACCATACTCAAAGCAATTTCAAAACTTCTTCCGCACTATTCCTACATCTATCTGGGAGATAACGCCCGCTCTCCCTACGGCGACCGCTCTGCGGACCGCATCTATGAATTCACGCGCCAAGGCGTGGAATTTCTTTTCAAAAAAGATTGCAAGCTTGTCATCTTGGCATGCAATACCGCCTCCGCGCTCGCGCTCCGAAAACTTCAACAGGAGTGGCTTATCAAAAATTATCCTGACCGGCGAATTCTTGGCATTATCATCCCTGTAGTAGAAGCGCTCGCGCCGATACAGACAAAAAAACAAAAACGCGTAGGTGTCATAGGAACGCGCGCCACTATTCTTTCCAATGCGTATAAAAAAGAAAGTGAGAAACGCGGCGGCGCACTCCATGAGCTCATCCAACAGGCGTGTCCGTTACTCGTGCCACTCATTGAAGAGGGATGGCACAAGACTCCTCCTGCTGCGATGATCATAAAAAAATACATCCGCCCGCTCAAACTCAAACAGGTGAATGTACTTGTGCTCGGATGCACGCACTATCCGCTGATAAAGGAAAAAATCCAGAGTGTTATAGGAAAAAATGTGCGGCTTATCGATCCGGGGAGCGTGGTGGCGCACTCGCTCAAATCGTATCTTTCACGACACGCGGAGATTGAGTCTGCACTTACGAAAAATTCTCACCTTGCATTTTTCACTACGGACGCATCAGAGCGCGTCGCCTCCCTCGCCTCGCGATTTTGGGGATCGCATATCTCGTTTGAGCTTGCGAAAGTGGAGTAATAAAAAAAGAGCGCATATACACGCTCTTTTTTTATTACTTACTATCTCCCCTCCCCAACCCAACCGCATCTCGCACCTCTGCAAAGGTTTTACTCGCGATCTTTTTTGCCCGCTTCGCGCCGTCATCCAAAATACTATTTAACAGCTTCTCATCACTGCGAAACTTTTTGTATTTTTTTTGAAACGTCCCAAGAAATTCACAGATCGCGTCCGCCAAACCTTCTTTGAATTCTTTATACCCCTTCCCCTCATATTTTTTTTCAATATCAGAAATAGGCGTATCCGTAAGCGCGGAATAGATCGTGATAAGATTTGAGACCGCCGGCTTTTTTTCGCCGAAAATAATCTCCCGCCCGGAGTCTGTCACCGCGTGTTTTATCTTATCTCGCGCCTCATCAATCGTATCCGTAAGAAGAATATAGTTATATGCGCTGGACGCGGTCTTTGCCATTTTCTTTGTCGGATCATCGAGTCCCATGATGCGAGCGCCAAACTTGTGCAGTACGCCTTCGGGTATCGGAAACACCTCTCCAAATTGCGCGTTGAATCTGCGCGCAAGTTCGCGAGTAATTTCCATATGTTGCATCTGATCATGGCCAATCGGAACATGCGTCGCTTTATAGAGTAAAATATCCGCCGCCATCAACACGGGATAATCAAAAAGCGCCGCATTGATATTTTTCGCATCCTCTTTACTCTTTTCCTTGAACTGATGCATGAGCTTGAGCTCTGATACCTTCGCAAGAGAATTCAATATCCATGTGAGCTGTGTATGCTCAGCCACCTCGGACTGCACAAAAAGAATATGCCTTTCAAAATCCACGCCTGCCGCAAGATACGTCGCCGCGACATCAAGCGTCAGCGTACGCAGTTTTGCCGGAACATGACGCACCGTGATTGCATGTAAATCCACAATACAAAATACGCATGGATACTCTTTTTGCAAAGAGATCCACTGTTTGATGGAGCCGATATAGTTCCCAATGTGTAGCGTGCCCGTGGGCTGTACGCCGGAAAAAACAAGCATAAAAATTACCGAATAGCCGCATGGTGCTCAAGTATCTCAATTCTCTGTTCAAGACGATCATATTTCCCCCTTAACGCCACAAGCTCTGTGTCAAGGTTTTCATGAAGTTTTATAAACCCATCCATATGCGTTGCGAGTCTGTTCTCTGTTTCGCGAAGCTCATCTTTTGTCGCCATCTGCTCACGCATATACTGCTTCATTCCCACTACTTCTGCCACTAACCGATCTTGCGTCTCCTCAAAACGATTTTGCTTCGCATCCATGCCACCTATCTTCGCATCCATGCCACCTATCTTCGCATCCATGCCACCTATCTTCGCATCCATGCTGGCAATTTTTTCTGCAAGCAAATCTTGTGTTTCTTCAAAACTGTTTTGCCGCGCACTGAAACCACCTATCTTCGCATCCATATCAGCAACCCTCACCACTAACCGATCTTGCGTTTCTTCAAAACTGTTTTGCTTCGCCTCAATACTGTCAAGTTTCGCTACTATTTTTTCTAATATTTTTTCCATACAATACTTATTATGCTGTATAGTTCTATTGTACGTTACCTATTATGCGCGTCAACTCGCCTTCCTACACCCGTATAATCACAGGAAGTACCATAGGACGCTTTTCTGTCTTGTGAAACAGGAACTGTCCCACGTCATCCCGTATCTTATTGCGCACCGGCACCCAATTCGCGATGTCTGCCACGTTATTTTCCGATATCAACTTGCGTATCAGCATACGCACGTCATTCATGAGCCGTTCCGCTCCCTTGATGTAAATAAAACCGCGGGAGATGATGTCCGGCGACGCGGCAAGCACGCCCTCCTTGTCTATGGTCGCGATAATCACCATCATGCCGTCTTCTGCCAATACCTGCCTGTCCCGCAAAACGACACTTCCCACATCTCCCACGCCAAGACCGTCCACCATCACATAATCGCAGTCAAGTTTCACGGGAAGAAGCCTGCCTTGACCCGCATGATTAAATTCCATGACCTGTCCATTGTCCAATACGAATACATTTTTTTCATCCCATCCCATCTGATATGCGATCTCCGCGTGATGCACCAGCATGAACCGTTCACCGTGGATGGGTAAAAAATATTTTGGCCGCACCAATCCAAGCATGAGTTTCATCTCCTCTCGGTATGCATGGCCTGATGTATGCACGTCAAACATTTTGTTGTAAATCACATTCGCGCCAAGGCTGTATAAATTATTCATAAGATTCATCACCGCGCGCTCGTTGCCCGGAATAGGCGACGAAGACAAAATCACCGTATCGCCTTTTTGAATTTTTACATGGCGATGCTCTCCGCGCGACATGCGGCCCAATGCGGACGTCTCCTGTCCCTGGCTTCCCGTGGAGACGATCACAAGCCGATTGTCCGGATAATTTCGTATCTGATCGATCTTAACCACTACGCCGCGCGGCACCTTGAGATTCCCAAACTCCACCGCCGTGGCAAGCGTCTTTTCCATGCTCATGCCGGAAATCGCTACTTTGCGGTTCAAAGCAGACGCGGCATTGATGATCTGCTGGACGCGGCTTACCAATGACGCAAATGTCGCCACGATGATTCTACCTTCCGCTTTCCTGAAAAGCTGTTCTAAATTGTTTTCTATCTCTTTTTCAGACTGGCAAAATCCCGGCCGCTCCGAATTGGTGCTGTCCGAGCACAAAAGAAGCACACCTTCGCCGCCAAATTTTGCAAGTTTCCAAAACTCCGTAGGTAACTGGTCCTGCGGCGTGTGGTCAAATTTCCAATCGCCGGTATGCACCACGGTTCCCACTGGCGTGTGCACCGCAATGCCTACGCTATCCGGAATATTATGATTCACGCGAAAGAACGACACCTTAAACACGCCCATCTGAAGAATATCTTCAGGATTGATAACTGTAAGATTGGTATGGCGCACCAGATTGAACTCCTCCAAGCGGTCGCGAATCATGCCAATGGTCAGCTGTGTTGCATAGATCGTGGGAAATCCCAGATCTTTCACGTAATACGGAATTGCTCCGGTATGGTCAAGATGGCCATGCGTGATAAACACTCCGCGGAGCTTATGACGATTCTGTTTGACATAATCAATTTTGGGAAGCACAAAATCAATGCCCGGCATTCCCTGAATGGGGAACATGAGTCCCATGTCGATGATAATCATATCCTTGCCGTATTCCAAAAGCATCATGTTCCGTCCAAACTCGCTCAAGCCACCCAAAGGAATAACTTTCAGTTTTTCTCCTGTGCCAAATACATGCGATACCTGTGGCGCGTGATATACACGCTCTGCAGGAGGCATGGGATGCCGTGTGCCATGATGTCGTCTCACACCTCTGCGCTGACGGCCCTTACCGCCGCCCTTTGAGGGAAGTGGATGATGCGCAAGAGGCCCTTGCGCGCCTGATTTCATTTCCATACTAATATCACTTCTATTAAGAATAAGCTGCGCAGAAGCATGCGATGCGTTCTGCATTTTTTTATAAATGTAAATATACAGTCATTTGCCCCTCGTCCTCCCTTAATTTAAAGACGAGTCCTTACAATATGCTAAAAATGCTTTTTGTAGATATTCTAAAGACATAAGGCAGATTCAGAATCAAATTAAAGGAGGACGAGAGGATTCGAACCTCCATGGCCTTGCGGCCGATAGCTCCTTCATCCTCCCATATTTGCCGCGAGTGGGAGTCGAAC
The DNA here is from genome assembly GCA_016186045.1 of Candidatus Uhrbacteria bacterium. Classification (GTDB taxonomy): domain Bacteria; phylum Patescibacteriota; class Patescibacteriia; order JACQRZ01; family JACQRZ01; genus JACPMJ01. Next base: position 45,304 of record JACPMJ010000007.1, read on the forward strand.
CCACACATCCTTACGGATACATGGCCCTGAACCCATGCCCCTCCTTATCAATGCCCCTAAGAGGATTCGAACCTCTAAGGGATTTCTCCCACATGGTTCTGAACCATGCGCGTATGCCAATTCCGCCATAGGGGCATTGATAAGGAGGGCAAGTTTCCGCCATAGGGGCATTGATAAGGAGGGCAAGTTTCCGCCATAGGGGCATTGATAAGGAGGGCAAGTTTCCGCCATAGGGGCGCGAATACAGTTCTCGGTACTGTGTACTATCTTTTCCACTGCCGTTTTGTCTTGATATGCCACGCGGAAATATCCGCAAACCGATCTGAAGGATACACGATTTGTTTTTTATCTGCCACGCCTTTCATATCTTTTGTCATCACATAATTATATGAAGGGCTTACCAAGAAAATTGCCGGTACTTCTTCCACAATGATAGCGCTGAATTTTGTATATCGCTCCGCGCGCTTTTCCGGATCAGCCAGTGTTCGGCCTTCTTCCAAAAGCGTATCCGCGTCAGCGTTTGAAAATAATGAAAGATTCAGTCCCGGCGCCCTGCTTTGCGACGAGTGCCAATACGGATATACGTCCGGATCGGATCCAATGATGGCGCCATACAAAAACGCCTGGTAATTCCGCGGATTAATGACATCTTCCTTAATGCGTGACGAATCTATGGATTGAATCTCTGATGTTACGCCAACCCCTTTCCAGCTCTCTTGGATGCTCTGTGCCATGGCGATGCTTTCCGTCTTATTGACAGTGGTCATGACGATATGCAACTCGCGCTTTGTGTCGGTACCTGCTTTTTCCGCACGCATCATGACGCCACGCTCATCCTCCTGCCAACCCTCTGCATGAAGTAATTCCTTTGCTTTCAAAATATCATACGGATATGTTTTCCCGTGTTCATCGTATCCAAGGAATCCGGGTAAAATTGGCGAATGGACCACGGTTCCCTCTCCTGCAAGAATATTGGAAACGATCTTTTCCTTGTCAATGCCATATGCAAGCGCCTGCCGAACCGCCTTTGCGGAAAAATCTTTGTTTTGCGCCTGGTTCAAAAAAAGCGCGGTATATTGCGGAAGGCTAAACGTATAATACCGCAATCCCTTGTCTTGGAGAAGTCTCGTGCGCAATTCATGCGGAAGAAAACTGATGCCATCAACATTTCGATTTTTCAATGCTTGTATGGCAGACTCCCCATCCGGGTATAATTTGAATATGAGAGTATGAAGATACGGCTTTCGTCCATAATAATCGTCATTCCGCGCAAGCGTATACGAATGGATCGTCCCATCGCTGTCTTTTTTCAATGATTTGAATTTCCATGCGCCAGTCCCAATGGGCCGTAAATTCAGCGCCGCAAGAGAGACTCCCTCCGGTGAAATCTGCTCCCACAAGTGTTTCGGGATGATCTGTGTTGTCATAAGATCAATAAACGGAGCAAACGGCTTTTTGATGCCAAACTGGACGGTATCATCATCTTTTTTCTGGACATACACGTCTTTGAAACTTGTCGCAAGCGGGCTCTTGATATTTGCATTTTGAATCTGGGTAATGGTGAAAAGAACATCGTCCGCAGTGAATGGCTCACCATCATGCCAACGTATATTTTTTCTGAGATAGAATGTGTACGTCAGTCCGTCGGAACTCAATTCATAGCGCTCCGCAAGGTCCGGCACAATGGCGCGGTTCACATCATAGTGCATGAGGCCGGAAAAAATCAGTTTGGAAAGGTCGCGGTCAACGTCATTGTTTTGAAAAAGCACCGGATTGACATACTGTGGCGAACCAATGAGACTCTCGGTGTATTTTCCTCCCTGCCGGGGAATGCTTTCAGTATTCCACAGGTATAAACGAAATGAAAGGAACGCAACGTTTATGAGAAGCACCAAAAAAAGAATTTTCACGATGCGATATTCCACCTGTGACAAAATACGCGGAAGATATTTCAGCTGCGCGATGCGGGGCAGATGAAATGTTGAAAGCGATGCTACGATTTTTTTATCCAATGCCGCGTGTGACTGATTATTTTTTTTCCAAAATGAAAAGGGAAACTGCTTCATAATTCAAAAACGAGCGCTATCAAAAAATTTGAAAATTGTCATCCCCGACCAGATCGGGGATCCAGTCAAAAAACTTACGGGAAAAAAAGTCGTGCAAGCGAAGAAGAGAGAAAGAGAATCGCAAAAAGAATAGTCATGACAAAGAGGGCTTTTTCAACGCCGCGCTTTGCGCGATAAATGTTGCCTTCACCGCCGAAAAGTGAAGAAACACCAGCCCCTCTGCTTTGCATAAGGATCGTGACAATAAGCAATGCCGCTGATGCCCCCTGAATGATTGTAAGCGCGAGTTTCATATCTCTTAAGTATACCAGAATGGCGCACCGTGTCAATACGTTGCACGGTACTATAAAAAAAGCGCCTTTCTGTCTGCCAGAAAAACGCTTTGAGATTAAGAAAAACCTAGAGGTTTTGGGAAAGATGGAAAATCTCCTGTACGTACAGGATATCCGCCTTTCTCACCTTTTTGAGAATCGTCTTTTTCTCCTCATCCGTGAAGAGATGAGCCAGACAAAGAAGAAATATCCTATCGCGCTCTTTCGCCTTCTGACAGAAGAGCTTGGAAATTTCCGTGATCCCTTCTTTCTCGCGGACAGCGCCAATCGTATTTCTTGAGAGAGCCACAAGGCACTCGCCAATACGTGCACAGATCCGTATATACGAAACATGCGCCTTGTCTCGCGTATGGGTGTCAGATATCTCTTCGTATGCCTCATGGGCGATAGAAAAGAATTCCGGTACATACATGACGCCGAAATCTTTCCGAAACGTCAGTGTTGAAATGAGAGATGCGCACGCACTAAGTCGCGTAGACGCATCGACGATGTTGTTGAGTGTCTCACACGCCTTATCTCGATTCCCGTCAAGCATATGAGAGAGCGCGATATACTCAAATGCCTGTACACGATCGATGCCGTATAGCTTATGTGCGACTTCGAGTGCCTTCTCGTAGTCTCCGCTGTCAGCATACGAACGGACCGCACTCACCTCAAGACTCAACAAATCAGAGACGCTGTTATCTTCTGCCTCCAAAAGAGCCGCCTCCGGATCTTTGAAGCTCTTCGCTTTGGCGATTTCTGCGCGAACCATATCTATGTGATCCGGATAGAGTTCACAAGAAGCATCCGCTTGTGCGAGTGCGCGCTCTGCTTCTGCAAGTGCCGCATCCTCATCAACTTTTGCAAATGACTGAAAAAGTGCGATTGAGGCAAACGTGCTCGCACGCTCCAGTGGAGCGTCTATACGCTCGGCAAGAGAAAGGACGAGAGAGAAATTTTTCTCCTCTCCAAATGTCCAGCGTTCGACCATCTCCTTCAGCAAAAGATCTCTGACGAGATCTTTCTCTCCCATGATCAGGTCTATGATGTCGTGCTCGCGACCAGCCGCCCGATAGGCGTTGAGAAAAAAAGAATACGGATGATCGTCTACGAGTATTCCGTTGAACTTATAGGGAAGAAATTGTTCCGCCGCTTTATGCGCAAGCTGGAAAAACTTTGCCGTTGACGAATGGTGTCTTCTTGCCGCTTCCTCTGCAAGATCGCAGTACAGCTCAAGAACGAGGTCTCGATCCTTGAGAAACCCGATATCATCAATCGCCTCGTCAAACTTTCCTGCCTTGATTTTTTCCGCAATCAAATCCCTGCGAGCATATGCCTGCTGAGAATCATCGGAAATTTTCTGCGCCTCCCAGTCCGCCTCGAAGGTCTGACCCTGCTTTGCCTTTGACTTGGCGATATCTGCCTGGATGATGCCAACGGCATGTTCATCATCTTGATCACGCATCCGTACCTGAAGCTTCCGAGCCTCACTCATAAGCCCGGCCCGAGCCAAACTTCCGGAAAGAGAGCGAATAGCAATTCTTTGGTTGATAGAGTCTTCGATGTCATCAAAAATGACATTTGCGCGCTGTAAAAGCCCAACACCTCTCTCGTAGTTTTTCGCCGCACCAACGATACGGTTCGTAACATCTTCCACGATATACCTCTTTCATTTTTCATTGTAAATGTGCGTAAAAAAAGCATAGCATGTAAATGCCATTTTGTCAAGGAGGCCGCATTCTGCTATGCTTCATACATATGAACACTCTGCAGAATCAAAATCATCCGCTTATCGTCTTTTCTCTTGCGCTTGCGGCAATTCTTATGTTTGGCGGCATACTTGCGCTGAAAAAGCCTACTGTAAAAACGCAACATACAAAACAAACTGCGAATCAGGCGGTACAAATAACGAAGCAGAAGGAGACCGTCCCACGCGAGGTGATACGTGCGCATGCGAATACAGACACATTCGCATACGCGCAAGGACCCAAAGATGCATCCGTGACAGTGGTGGAATACTTTGACTTTCTTTGTCCGTTTTCAAAGCAGTCCGCCCAGACCGTGGAGCGCCTGACACAAACATACGCGACATCATCCGTGCGCTTCGTCTTTCGCCAGGCTCCTGCCGCAAACGTGTATCCCGCATCATTGCCCGCCTCAAACGCATCGCTCTGCGCAAATGAACAGGGAAAATTTTTCCCCATGTACTCGCTTCTCTTTGGCCAGCAGAAAAAAATCACCGCGGAAAATTTTTCGTTCTTTGCGTATGAGCTGGGCCTTGATAAAAGCATGTTTGACGCATGCATGGACAGCAGGAAATATCAAAAGTGGATCTCAAAGGATCTTTCAGACGCTGTCACACTGGGGCTCAATGGCACGCCTACCTGGTTTATCAATGAAAAACGATTTGTGGGCGCCATGCCGTTTGATGTACTTTCACAGTACATACAGGACGAATTGACAAGTGATAAAAACAATTGATTGAAGAGTTCCTCCTCCTACTTTACATTTTTTTAAAAATGCGATATACTCATTCCTGATACGTCTTTTATCCACATGTCAGGAATTTTTTTATGCTGAACAAAATCGTCGTCCGCGGTTCGCGCGTGCATAATCTCAAAAATGTCAACATTGATATCCCGCACAACAAGCTCATTGCGTTCACCGGACTTTCCGGCAGCGGAAAATCATCACTCGCGTTTGACACCATTCACGCGGAAGGACAACGACGGTTCATGGAAAGCCTTTCCAGCTTCACCAAACAGTTCATGGAAAATCTCGATAAGCCGGATGTGGATCAGATAGACGGACTGCCGCCGACTATCGCTATCGACCAACGCACCTCGTCCGCATCGCCGCGCTCCACAGTGGGCACCTCCACGGAAATATACGACTACCTCCGGCTTCTCTTTTCTCGCACCGGCACCCCGCATTGCCCGTCATGTAAAAAGCCCATTGTCCGACTTTCAAAACAACAGATCATAGAACACATCCAAGCGCTCATGAAAGAAAAAACATCAGAGGTCCTTATTCTCGCACCTATCATCAAACAGGAAAAGCTTGACTTGGATCGTATCACCACAGAACTCCAACGCATTGGCTACCATTCTGTCCGCATAGACAAGCTTCTCTACCAGCTCCGTGAGCTTATTCGATCCGGCATTGATGAGACAAAAAAACACACCTTGGAAGTGATCGTGGAAAAAATCCCAAAAAACGAACTCCTAAGCTACGACCGCGGCAGACTTATCGGAGTTATCAATACTGCGCTTGAACTGGGAGACGGAACTCTGACCGTCTCACTTCCTGAAAAACGAAACGAAGTGACCCTGACACAAAATCTGGTGTGTCCTGCATGCCATATTACCATCCCGGAAATTGATCCACGAAGTTTTTCATTCAACAATCCTCTTGGCGCCTGTTCGGCATGCACTGGTTTGGGATATCTGCTCAAATTCGACCCTGAACTGCTCATCCCAAACAAAAAACTCACCATTGCGCAAGGCGCTATCCAGCCACTCAACAAACTCTATGCAAATGCAAGCAGTTATCTTACGCTCATTGATCAAGCGCTCATGAGACATGGGTGTTCCATCCATACTGAAATTGAAAAAATGACGCCAACACAACTAGCTGTCCTTTTGCGCGGCGAATCCGGAAAAAAAGCAAAACCACCTGTGAAAGGAAAGGATTTTGATACTCAAAAAGAGGTATCATTCACCGGCATCATTCCGTACCTCGAGGGAAAGTATCATGAGACGGATTCCGAATATCTCCAGAAAGAGCTGGAAGACTATATGCGCAGATTCAAATGCTCCACTTGCGACGGCAAGCGGCTGAAGCCGGAACTCCTTATGGTGCAGGTGAGCGGCCACACCATAGACCAGGTCGTGGCGCTTTCCATTGTCAAACTTATTGAATTTTTTAATCACATTGATCCTGAAAAAAATAAAAAGCACACACTTTCCGCAGACGCACAAAAAATCACCAAGCCCATCTTGAAGGAGGTGTACAAACGCGCACAGGCGCTCCTTGATGTGGGACTCAATTATCTTGTCTTGGATAGAAGCATGACTACACTTTCCGGCGGAGAGGCACAGCGCGTCAAGCTGGCAAACCATATCAGCTCGTCATTGGTTGGCGTGGTGTATGTGTTGGACGAGCCATCTATTGGCCTGCACCCAAAAGATACGGAACAGCTTATATCCACCCTGCGCATGTTGCGCGACAGCGGCAACACTGTGTTGGTAGTGGAACACGACAAAAAGATTATTATGAGCGCGGACATGATCGTGGACGTGGGTCCTGGCGCGGGAAAAAACGGCGGAAAAATCATTGCCGCGGGAACACCTGCAGAAGTATTGAAAAACAAACACTCTGTCACTGGGAGATATCTCTCCGGCAATGCATCCATCCCACTGCCAAAAAAACTGCGGCAGGGAACGGGTGCGTTCATAGAAATCATCGGGGCGAGTGAGTTTAATCTGAAAAATATTACCGTCAAAATTCCTTTGGGAAAGATGATTTTTGTTACCGGCCTGTCCGGTTCGGGAAAATCCACACTCATTGTTGAAATTCTCAGTAAGGCGCTCACAAAGAAATTTTATCGCTCCAAAGATGAACCGGGAAAGCACAAGGAAATCCGTGGCATGGAACACATTGATAAGGTGGTGGTCATAGATCAATCGCCTATTGGTAGAACGCCGCGCTCAAATCCCGTCACTTATACAAACATCTTCACGCCAATCAGGGAGTTATTCACCGAACTTCCCGAGGCGAAGATCAAAGGATTCAAGCCGGGACACTTCAGCTTCAATGTCAAAGGCGGACGATGTGAGACGTGTATGGGTGAAGGAATGATGCGCATTGACATGCGATTTCTTTCCGATGTCTATGTGGAATGTCCGGATTGCCGTGGAAAGAGATACAATAAAGAGGCGCTGGAGGTGCACTACGAGGGCATGTCTATTTCTGATGTGCTTGATATGACCGTGGATGAGGCGATTGTCTTTTTTACTAAGTATCAGACGATCAAAGAAAAACTCAAGACGCTCTCGGATGTGGGACTGGGATACATCAAGCTCGGACAGCCGGCGAATACGCTCTCCGGCGGAGAGGCCCAGCGCATTAAACTCGCCTCGGAACTCTCACGCCGATCCACGGGGAAGACGCTGTATATCTTGGACGAGCCCACCACCGGCCTGCACTTTGAGGACATCAAACAGCTTCTCAATATTCTCCATCAGCTTGCGGATAAGGGAAACACGGTACTTATTATTGAACACAACATGGATATTATTAAAAACGCGGACTGGATTATAGACCTCGGTCCGGAGGGTGGAGAAAAAGGCGGATACGTGGTCGCAGAAGGAACACCTGCGGATATTGTAGCCACTAAAAACAGCTGGACCGGGAAATATTTGAAGGAGGTGTTGTGAGACCGTTGCAAAACCCTCCGATTGTCATCCCCGATCCCCAATCAAGTTGAGGACAGGCTCTGATCGGGGATCCAGAATTCTTCTTAAATTAAAAGAACTGGATTCCCGCCTTCGCGGGAATGACATGCTTAGCTGAGTTTTGCAACAGCCTCTGTTGTAGAAATTTGACAGATATTCCACATGTGCTATAGTACATGTGCTAACCACGGATTCACTCGCAACCCTGAAAGTCCGAGATTCATTTCTCGGATTTTCTTTTTATTTTCATTATGATAAAATAACACCACGCTTACGAAATATCTTAAATGCACATACGTATGTATTCCCATAAAAAAATTGAGAAAAAGTGGCAGGCGTATTGGGAGAAAAACAGGACATTTGAGGCGGCAGAAGATCCTGAAAAGAAAAAACAGTACATCTTGGATATGTTTCCCTATCCTTCGGGCGACGGTCTGCATGTGGGGCATCCGGAAGGGTATACCGCGAATGATATTTTTGCGCGTTACCTACGCATGAATGGATACAACGTCTTGCATCCGATCGGCTTTGACGCGTTCGGTTTGCCTGCGGAAAATTACGCCATCAAACAAGGAGTCCACCCAAAAGAATCAACGGAAAAAAATATCACGCACATTCGTGAACAATTGCTCGCGTTTGGTTTTTCCTATGACTGGAGTCGCGAAGTAACCACCTCATCGCAAAAATATTATCACTGGACCCAGTGGCTCTTTCTCCAGCTCTATCGCAAAGGTCTTGCATACAAAAAATCCGCTCCGGTGAACTGGTGCGAAAGTTGTCAGACCGTGCTTGCAAACGAACAGGTGGTGAGCGGCGAATGCGAGCGATGCCATACCGCCGTCGTTCAAAAAAAATTAGAGCAATGGTTTTTGAAAGTAACCGCGTACGCGCAAGAACTTCTCTCCGGACTTGAGACATTAGACTGGCCCGCGCCTATCAAAACCGCCCAACGCAATTGGATCGGAAAAAGCGAGGGCGCGCATATCTCATTTCCTATTGCGGACTCCCACCTCTCCATCTCCGTATTTACCACTCGACCCGATACACTCTTTGGCGCGACGTATATGGTACTCGCGCCGGAACACGAATTGGTTGAAAAACTCAAAAAAAGCATGACGAATCAGTACGAAGTGGAGGCGTACCAGAAGGCGACACAGAAAAAAAGCGAACTCCAGCGCACACAGCTTGAAAAAGAAAAAACCGGCGTCGCGTTGGGCGGCGTCTACGCGATCAATCCCGCCACACAGGAAAATATTCCCATCTGGATCGCGGATTATGTCGTGCCGTCATACGCAACGGGCGCGATCATGGCGGTGCCGGCGCATGACAGCCGCGACTTTTCCTTTGCAAAAAAATATCATCTCCCTGTTCGGATGGTCGTCTGTCCGCACTACCCCGCGCCCACCTGCCCAATTCTTGATGAGGCGTATGAGGGGGACGGACATCTCGTGGAGTCAGGAAAATTTACCAGCATGAAGAATATCGAGGCAAAAAAAGCGATCGCAGAGTCAGTGGGTGGCGTACTTCACACGCAATACCGCCTGCGCGACTGGCTGATCTCGCGCCAACGGTATTGGGGCGCGCCGATTCCTATTATCTATTGCGCAAACTGCGGGACACAAGAAGTGTCAGAGGCGGACCTGCCGGTACTCCTCCCGACAGATGTAGACTTTCGCCCTACCGGCGAATCCCCGCTTATGCGTTCGAAAAAATTCCACCGCGTCTCCTGTCCGAAATGCGGCAAGCGCGCGCGCAGAGAGTCTGATACCATGGACACCTTTATGTGCTCCAGCTGGTACTACCTTCGCTATCCATCAGCGGATGACGCGCACCATCCTTTTACACAAGAAAAAACGTCGTACTGGTTGCCGGTAGATATGTATGTGGGTGGCGCGGAACACGCGGTCCTGCATCTTCTCTATGCGCGATTTATTACCAAGGCGCTCTGCGATATGGGATTTCTTTCGTTTGACGAGCCATTTGCACGCCTGCGGAATCAAGGACTTATCTTGGGCGAAGACGGAGAAAAGATGTCCAAGTCTCGCGGCAATGTCATAAACCCGGATGATATTATTGACGCGTATGGCGCGGATACGATGCGCATCTATATTATGTTTATGGGGCCATTAGAGGACGCGAAACCATGGAACACCTCCAGCATCATGGGGTCGCGCAGATTTTTGGATAAGGCGTGGGATATTTTTATGAAAACCGCGGATGAAGATGCGGATGCACAATCTTCGGAATTTCTTACGCGCCTGCTCCACAAAACAATACAAAAAGTGACCAACGACATCGTCACTTTTCATTTTAATACCGCCATCAGCACGCTCATGATGTTATTAAACGGTATGCAAGATGCGGTGAAAAAAGGTATACCGGTTGGCAAAAAAACAAAAGAGACATTTCTTTTGCTTCTCTCTCCATTTGCACCGCATATCGCAGAAGAACTTTGGGAGTCACTGGGACATGCGGAGACACTTGCCTACCGCGCATGGCCGTTATATGATGAAGCGCTTTTAATAGAAGATGCTGTGACACTTGTTATCCAGATAAACGGAAAGGTGCGCGATACCATGGAGGTGGCGGCCGGCATTTCGGAAGATGAGGCAAAAAAGCCCTTCAAATGGACTCTATACAAAAATGGATTACAGGAAAAGAAATCAAAAAAATTATTTTTGTCGGCGGAAAAATTCTCAATATCGTGTGTGGGGAGTCTTAAATGACAACAGTCTTCGAAGTCATCTGTATGTCGGACCCTTCGGAGCGCGACTGGCGCGAGACGGAGGAAATTTTCAGCAGAAAATTATCCGTGTCCGACATGCAGGTGACTGAAGAATAGATTGTTGTCATTTAAGACTGTAAGAGTTTTAGGAGAACATCAAAGGAATCATCCTTTGATGCTTTATTTTTTTTCACATATCCACATCTCACACACGTATGAACAATGACTTGCTCTCCTTTCTTCACCTCAACTCCCGTTGGCTCCATCATGCCATTACACCCCGCGGCGCGATCTCCCGGATACACATCCACGTGCTTACTCCACAGACATTTTTGACAGTGATTTGTATATCCATTTCCATACATCAAAAACCCGCAGTGTCCGCAGATGAAGTCTTCTTTTTTTCTCTGGAATTTTTTTGACTGTGACGTGGTTTTCATAGTATATGTCATTCTCTTAGACTTCACTGTGTCATTCCTCGGATCAAGTCCGAGGACAGGCTTGGGCTTGACCCGAGAATCCAGTCTTTCTATACTCTTTATACAGAAAAAACTTTTATTTTGCAAGATATTTTAAGATTATACGAAAATCTGTAAATCCCAGAGCGTTGCAAAACTCTTATTTTGTCATCTCAGATCCCCGATCGCAGTCGAGGACAGGCCCGATCTGGGATCCAGTATTTGTTTTAAATAAAAGAAACTGGATTCTCGGGTCAAGTTCCCGATTTTTGAACGAGACCTTGAGTTCATAAAAATCGCAATGCCTGTGGTGCCCGAGAATGACACGAGAGGGGTTTTTCAACGGGCTCACGTACGAGTTACAAAACGTATCTTTTGTTATTCAAGAATGTCAAAAAAAGCCGTATTTTATAATATATTTCAATAGTATAGAAAAATCTGTAAATCCGAGCCCATTGCAAAACCCCTCGCAAATATACTGAATTCATGGTAAAATAGAGGAAGAATAAGACATAAAAACACTTCCTCACATATGAAAAACTTTATTATCCCCAATGCATATCTCTCCTCGACCGTATACGACAATCTTGTTCCCAAAGACGACTTTCTCCGCCTCCTTCTCGAGCTCATCGACTGGAGAGAGATGGTATGGGATCTCTGTAAGCTCGCAAAAAACGACGAGGGAGGACGTCCTCGATACAATCATGTGCTTCTTTTTAAAATGCTCTTCCTTTCATTTCTCTTTAATACGTCAGACAGAGACACCGAGGAGCTGTGTACGAATAATATCCGTTGCAAGTTCTTCCTCGGTCTGGAACTCCAAGAAAACGCTCCGGATTTCACCACGCTGTGCCGATTTCGAAACGATCTCCTCGCGCAGTTCGGCAAAGAATGGCTGGACGATGTTTTCTCCCAAATCATTGCAGAATGCAAAAAGCTTGGTGTGAAGTTCGGCGCCGTCCACGCCTTGGACGCCACGCACAGTATCGCCCGCGTCGAC
>JACPMJ010000005.1 GCA_016186045.1 Candidatus Uhrbacteria bacterium
CAGAGACCGTTGCAAAACCCTCCGATTGTCATCCCCGACCTGATCGGGGATCCAGAATTCTTCTTAAATTAAAAGAACTGGATTCCCGCCTTCGCGGGAATGACATGCTTAGCTGAGTTTTGCAACAGCCTCTTATCAAGCCCTTGATTCTTTTTTGAAATATGATACACTATTTTATGTTATTTATAGGTTCTTTTCAGAACGATGGGCGGTTACCGAAGTAGTCAAACGGGGCAGACTGTAAATCTGCTGGCATACGCCTTCAGAGGTGCAAATCCTCTACCGCCCACCAAGGTATTATCAAGCAATATGCCGAGGTAGCTCAGTGGCAGAGCAATTGTTTTGTAAACAATAGGTCGTGGGTTCGAATCCCACTCTCGGCTTAGTTCAGTCTATGCACACAAAAACAAAAGGTACGATTGCGGAGCTGAAAGTCGCATCAAAATTGGTAGAAAAGAAAGGAATCCATTATGTAGAAGATTTTAAATCACTAAAAATATAACATATGTCTCAAGATAATCTCATTAAACTCGAATGTACGCAGTGTAAGAGCATCAATTATCATTCCAAAAAGAATAAGAAAAAAATAAAAAATCGCCTTGAGTTAAAAAAACTTTGCACCTCTTGCAAGAAACACACATTACACAAGGAGACAAAATAAGTATGAAAAATCCGCTCATGAAAAGGCGGATTTTTACATGATAACATGGCTCTTTATCTCCACAGACTTCCATGAAACCAGTGGCGCGTTCTTCGCCCAAAGATGGATTGATAGAGATCTATGGATGATGATTCATCCGGTGGAGTTTCTTTTTGTTTCTTTGTCCATGCAAGCGTTTTTCTGATACCCTCTTCAATATCTGTTTTTGGCTCCCATCCGGTTACTTCTTTCGTTACGGAATAGCTTAAGCAACTATTTTTGACGTCGCCTTTTTTGTCTTTATCATGAACTATCTCAAAGGGAATATTACTTGATGATGAGAGAATTTCTGTGACCCTGTGTACTGAGGTTTTTTTCCCTGTTGATACGTTGAATACACCATGAATATGTATAGAGAGCGAACGCATGAGCATATCAACGCAATCATCAACATACATAAAATCACGTGTTTGATTTCCATCCCCATATATCACCAGCGGCCTTTCATTGAAAAGCGCACTGGTAAAAATTGCAATCACACCGGATTCTTTGCTGAGTTCCTGACGCGGTCCATAGACATTTGAGAATCGTAGAGAGACAGAATTGAGGTTGTATGCATCATGCGCAAATTCAAGATATTTTTCAAACATGAGCTTGCTATATCCATAGGGAGATGCCGGTGATGGCGGATGATTATGAGGGAACGCCTCTAAGTTTTCTGGAAGATCGCCATAGATAGCACCGCCAGATGAGGCAAAAACTACTTTTTTTACGCTTTCGCGGAGAGCATTTTTTAAAAGGTTAATTCCACCAGCGATATTAATATCAATATCATGAAGTGGATCTTCAACGGAAAATCGTAGGTCAATATGTCCTGCAAGGTGATAGACATATGTAGGTCGTTCGATTTGAAATACCCGATGTAGTTCTGAATCTCGAACATCCATACGATAGAGCGAACAGCCATTAGTATGTGAGAGTATCGCAGGATTCAGATTGAGAGGTGATCCACTCGAAAGATTATCCACTACTGCTACCGGATATCCTTCTGCAACAAGACGGTCAACAAGATGAGAACCGATGAATCCCGCTCCACCCGTAACAAGTATTTTTTCCTTTTGAATCTGCATAACAGATGACGTATAGGAGTAGATTGTTATTGGGAGTAAAAATTAGTTCCAGACAGTAGTCCGTATCCAATACGCGCGCTGATAAATATTTCGACGGATGCCGCAATAAAAAGCACGAATATCAGAAGAGGAATAGTAAGGAGTGCCGACATAAAGTTTTTTCTAAAGATATCTCCGCGATTGGGTGCACTGGATTTTTGCATCCATTCAATGCCAAATCTCATGCCGAGAGCGGCAGAAAATAAAATTGCCGGAATTTCAAAAATGCCATGTGGAATAATTGTCGCAAATGAAAAATAAAGTGTTTTTAATATGCTTACAGGAAATGCAAAAAAGGATCCAACGATAATATATCCCATGATGAATCCATTAAAGAATATTGCGAAGAAGGGAACAAGGCCAAAAAATACGCCGCCGAATATCATGATAAGTGCTGCCGTAGTGTTGTTGACAAAAATTCTCAAAACCATTGCAAAATCAAATGTAAATGTATCGCCAATAATTTCTCTAAACATATCCGCGATCTGATTTTGAAGATCCGGCACTATGCTGTATGCGCCGGCGCCGCTGACTATACCAACGCAAAAAAGTATGAGTACTCCGCGCAGCCAATTTTTTTGGCGCGCCACAAGATTCCAATAAAAATGAAATATGCGCGTGAACATAGTAATGCCGCCAATGTCTCTATCGGGCTGGAGGGAATTGAACCCTCTGCCTCTTGGTCCCGAACCAAGCGTGATACCGGTTCACCACAGCCCGATGAATGTATGAGATGAATATATCATAAGTGTACTTGTTCTTTTGAAAATTATCAAGATGTGAGATTGACCATTCGTCCAGAATACTGTATAGTTTCGTTATTACGAGCTTTCTGTATGAGAAGAATGTAAAGATGACAATAGGAATGACGAATTTTAATTTTTTTATGTCAGATGCTTCAAATATTCAACACTTGGCGATCATCATGGACGGCAATCGCCGATGGGCAAAAGAACGCGGACTTCTCGGATATATGGGACATGAAAAAGGATATGAGACGCTCAAAAATATCTCGAGCCATGTCTTTTCCCGCGGTATAAAAATCTTCACCGTTTTTGCTTTTTCTACGGAAAATTGGAATCGAACGGAAAAGGAGGTGAAGGTACTTTTTACTCTGTTTGACAGAGCGGTACAAGAACAATTTGGTGAGCTTTCAAAAAATAACATTCAACTTCGTTTCATTGGAGATATTTCCGTGTTTCCCAAAACACTTTGCGATGAGATGGATCGTGTTATGCGTGAAACAGAAAAGAATACAAAAGGCATTTTGAATGTGGCGCTCAATTACGGAGGACGGCAGGAGATAGTTCATGTTGTGCAAAATATCATAGCGGACGGCATTGAAAAAAAAGATATCACTGAAGGATGCATTTCTCGATATGCCTACACAAAAGGCCTTCCGGATCCTGAGCTTCTCATCCGCACGTCCGGAGAGCAGCGGTTGTCAGGATTTCTTACGTGGCAGACGGTGTATAGTGAACTTTATTTTTTGGAAAAATTATGGCCGGATATTACTCCAGAAGATATTGATACCGCATTGATCGCATATGTACAGCGCCAGCGCAGATTTGGCGCGTAAAGCGTTTTTTGCAATGCGTTTTTTTTATTTGCGAAAAACAAACATATGCTTTATAATAAAGTACGATGAGTCTGGTGAAAAATACCACCTTGTATGTTTTCATCCCCGCGCTTTGCCGCACGTGCAAAAAAAAGAGTATACCACACGCATAGCGAATCTCCTTTCGGAGAGATGCGTGAGGTTTTTTTCTCATGGATGAAAAATGTATTTAGAATATGCGGATTTCTCATACGCCTACCCTTTCTCCTTCTGATGATAATAATCCTATACCCCGTTGCCGTACTGAAGAGTTTTTTGGTGCGGCTGTTTTACGGTGCTGTATGCGCACAGCAGGAGGAAAATGAATTCAAAAAACACGCGTGCATGGTGCTAAAACGTTGGCACTCGCCCCCTGCGCACGCAGTGCACGGAAAGAAAACAGGCGTTCGCCCATTGCATCGTCGCAAAAAATCGCTAGTCACATGGCGCACAAAGCATATGGGAGGCGTGATTGTGGCTGCCGGCATTCTCGCATTGCCATTTACTTTTTCAAATTTTCTTCAAGAGCTTTCTTTTGTCCGTGCGCAGACAGCGCTCTATGCGGAGCGCGGCATCCAAGAGTTTTCTCAAGCGAAAGACGGCTTGGGAGATTTTCGCTTACAGGATGCGGAAAAAAGTTTCCAGCGGGCATTTTCAGATTTTCAATCAGCGGAAAAAAACATGGTAAAAATTAATGCCTCGCTTCGTGCACTTGCGCAGGGAATTCCCGGCAAGGGAGATGCACTGGCAGACGGAAAAGCGCTTATTGCCGCCGGGCAGGACAGTGCACTTGCAGGACAACATATTGCGCGCGCCGCTGATGCGTTTCAGCCACCGTTTGAGCTTTTCAATGTCGGATTTCTCACATCATTTGCGAATATGAATCGCGAATTGAAGATTGCACAGCCGTTTCTCGCTCGGGCAGATACGCGCATGCAATCTATTCACGAGGAACATATTCCTCCTCAACATCTCCAGCAATTTTCTCAGATGCGCAGTCTTTTACATGCGTTGTCCGGAAACATGAAAGATATCACTGATCTTTGCGACGGTGTCATTCGCATATTTGCAAAAAATCAGCTTCGAAGATATCTCGTGATTTTTCAGAACAATACGGAATTGAGGGCAACTGGAGGATTTATCGGATCATTTGCCCTTGTTGATTTTGTGAATGGAACCATTCGAAACATTGAGATCCCAAGCGGCGGGTCATATGATTTGCAGGGGTCTTTGCGGGAAACAGTGATATCTCCCCAGCCTCTCCACATTGCGAATCCCAAATGGGAGTTTCAGGATGCGAATTGGTTTCCTGACTTTCCCACATCGGCAAAGAAACTTATATGGTTTTATGAAAAATCCGGAGGCCCCACAGTTGACGGCGTGATCGCAATCAATGAAAGTGTTGCGGAAAAACTCATTCAGCTCACTGGCCCCATCTCCATGCCCGAATACGGGAAGATCATACGCGCAGAGAATTTTCTTGAAGAGACTCAGAAAGCCGTTGAGATTGAATATGACAAAAAAAACAATACGCCAAAAAAATTTCTTTCAGATCTTATTCCCAAGATGATCAGTCAGCTTCAGGGACAGACGCAAGGCGACATGATGCCGCTTATCCGCGTTATGAGTGATGCGGTTGTTTCGCGCGACATCCAGTTGTATTTCCAGACCTCTGCTGATCAGGAATTATTCCAGCGGTTTGGCGCCAGTGGAGAGCTTCGCGCGACGCGTGGCGACTATCTCATGATTGTTGATACAAATGTGGGAGCGGGAAAATCAGACGGAGTCATGGGGGAGTCAGTCGGTCACACCATAACACTTCAGCGGGACGGTACGCTTGTGGCACATATTCGTATTCAGCGAGATCATCATGGAGATAGGGCGAATCCCTTTACCGGTCTTCGGAATATTGATTATATGAGAATATATGTTCCCTACGGCAGTACCGTGCTCTCTGCGGCCGGATTTCAGGAGCCTCCCGTCTCGCTTTTCAAGAATCCTCCCATGGAATATCATTTGGATAGCGATCTGAAGGCGATTGAGCGTGATGAGAAATATGACGGTGCAAAAAAAATATCAACGCACACCGAGCTTGGGAAAACAGCCATCAGCGGATGGGTGATCACAGACGTGGGAGAGTCAAGTACTGTGGAGCTTAGCTATCGGCTTCCATTTACCGCGCAAGATATTATGCGCGACGGCTATTCACTTCTTCTTCAGCGCCAGTCGGGGTCGCGCATTCAGGCGGTCGTCGTTGACATATCCGTTGATCCCCAATGGAGAGTTGATTGGACGTATCCGCAGGATATGAACACTACGAACGTCGGGCTTCATTGGGAGACTGGCGAGTGGAACCAAGACCGCGTACTTGGGTTTACGATGCAAAAAAAATTTTAGAAAACATGAAAGGAATGACGATTCGTATGAAGCCTGATTCAATACATGCATTGAAGAAAAAACTTGACGGCATTGTAGAAGGGAATGGAAAAAGAGAAGAGATTCAGACATTTCTTGAGCAGGAAAAAGATGAGGATGAAGACGGAGAAGAGGAGACGGCAGAAATTATTCCGCCAAAAAGCAATATAAAAAAAATTATCCTCGGAGGGATTTGTTTGTTTTTTTTCATTGCCGCAGCTCTGGCATGGCTTGGATATGCGCTATTTAATCCATACAACAAAAAAGAATCCCTTGACGGGATGCGCGTGCGTATAGACAAAGAGGATACTGCGATTGCGGCAGGATCTGACGTACACTATCGCATTTCATATGAAAATGCTGAAAAAAATCCAGTTACGGACATTGTGCTTATCATTGAGTATCCCGCAGGATTTTCTTTGAAACATACCTCGCTCACTCCCCAAAATACGCAAAAAAATTATTGGGAGATCGGAAATCTCAATGCGGGGGAGGAGGGATCGCTTACGATTGACGGCGCAGTCATGGGCAGAAAGGATGAGGAAAAGCAATTTTTTGCAACACTCTATTATCGGCCGAATAGCATGAACACTCAGTTTGTTGTAAAAAAATCATGGAAACTGCGCATTTCATCGCAGCCGATTCTATTTGATGGCCCCTCTGAAGCAACGGTCGGAGATGACGTGACATATACTGTCTCATATACCGATCTTCGCGGTATTGGCGGCGGGCTTGCAACATTGTTGCATATTGACCTTCCGCAGAGTTTTCTTATTCGTGAAATCGCACCCAAGCCGGATAGAGGGACGGCCAGTTGGACATTGGAAACGCTTGTGAAAAATATGGATCAGGCAACGCAAAGCGGTTCTTTGAAGATTTTAGGCGTATACAAAGAAGGGACGAAAGGGACTATGGGCATACGCGTCTCGCTTGAATCTCCCAATGGCGAGACACGAACGTCATCTGACCTTGCGTTGTTCCAAACGAAGGTGTTAGAAGGCGAACAGCAGATACACGAGGATCTTTCCGTTAAATTGATTTTAAACAATTCATCAAGCGATATGCCCGTTACTCTTGGTGCGCCGCTCGAGTACGCCATCTCCATCCAGCATATGGGAACGATTCCGATACAAAGCATAAGAATGCACATGCAGTTTAAAAATCTTGCATCAGGAAGTGCGGTGGGAGAATGGAAATCCGGAGTCATACGTGGAACAAGTAAGGAGATTCGTGAAAATACCATTGAATGGACATCAGCCGACATCCCGGAATTTTCATCATTGAATCCCGGCGAGAACATAGATGTGCAGTTCCAGCTGTATCTGCCGAAAAAAATAGAAACAGCAGATGCTATTCTTGAAGGTGCGGCAATAGTAAGCGGCGCAAAACATGATCCCATCAAGAAGGATCCCTTGCAAGATACGCAGGTGTTGATAAGTAGCAATGTCATCAAGAGTCCCGTGAATTCTGATTTTGCGCTCTCCCTTGACTCTGCAATTCCGGATAATGAGCTTGTTATAGGGAAACAAAAAACATATCGTATTACATGGACTGTTTCCAATTCACTTCATGAATTAAAGGAACTGAAGATATCTGGTCGCCTGCCCTCTACAGTAGTATGGCTTGGAAATGAGACGCTTACTGCCGGAGAAATCCGTTTTGACAGCCAGACGCGGCAGATACTCTGGACATTGAATCGTCTGCCTGTTTCCGTGCACCAGATATCCATTGCGTTTGACGTGCAAATAACTCCGACAGAAGATGATCTCAAGCGGATAGATGCGTGTTCTGAGCGAAAGCCCCTGCCCCTGCTTTCAAAAATCATCGCATCAGCCACTGATACTGTCGCGAAAAGCACTGTTCAATCGGAACAGTCCATTGTGATCCAGGGGCCAGCGCTGAAGGAATGTAAAAATGAATAGTATAGACCCTTTGCAAAAAGTCTTATGATCATGCTATATAATACACGTACCAGGAAAAAAGAACTGTTCATGCCGCGTGAAGAACATATTGTGGGCATGTATTCATGCGGCCCCACCGTTTATAATTATCCGCATATTGGAAATTATCGCGCATATGTGTGTAGCGATCTGCTTGCGCGCGCATTGGCATACCTCGGATATTCCGTAAAACATATCATGAATATTACCGATGTGGACGATAAGACGATTCGGGATTCTCAAAAAGAAGGCGTGTCTTTGAAAGAATTCACTGCGCGATATGAGCAGGCATTTTTGGAAGATATTGCGTCATTGCGTATTAGGACCATTACGCGCCATACGCGTGCGACAGAACATATCGAAGAGATGGTTTCTCTTATTCAGGCGCTTTTAAAAAAAGGAATTGCATATCGCGGAGAAGACGGAAGTATTTATTATTCCATTGAAAAATTTCCTTCCTACGGAGCATTATCCGGATTGAGACTGCAAGATTTGGAAGCGGGAGCATCTGGCCGTATGCAGGCGGATGAATATGAAAAAGAACATGCGCAAGATTTTGCGCTTTGGAAGGCGTGGGTTCCTTCTGACGGAGAGGCATATTGGGAAACGCCACTTGGAAAAGGCAGGCCTGGTTGGCATATTGAATGTTCTGCCATGAGCATGAAATACTTGGGACAGCAGTTTGATATCCATTGCGGCGGAACGGATCTTATTTTTCCCCACCATGAAAATGAAATTGCGCAGAGCGAGGGGGCATATGGCGGACAATTCGTGCGATATTGGATTCATAATGCATGGCTTTTGGTTGACGGAAAAAAAATGGCAAAGAGCGCTGGTAATTTTTATACACTGCGGGACGTTATGGCACGCGGCGTAGATCCTCTCGCGTTTAAATTTTTTTGTCTCACCGCGCATTATCGCCAGCCCATGAATTTCACATGGGAGGCGCTTGCAAGCGCCCAGCAGGGATTGTGCCACGTGCAGTCCGCCGCTTTGCATATGAAGGAAATGGCAGCACATGCCGAGGAAGAGGCTCCTTGCGCGCGTGTACACCAGCTGGTTGATCAGCTGAAAGCGGATATAACTTCCGCGCTTCATGATGATGTCAATAGCCCGCAGGCGCTTGCCGCGCTCTTTGATTTTATCAAAGCAGTATACAAGGAAAAAAAAAGTTTTACGCGCGCGGATTATTTGGAATTATTCAGGGCGCTTTGTGACAGCGATCGCGTATTTGGGTTTTGTCTTGAAGAGATTGTCATTCCTGATATCCCTCATGAAGTACGGTCACTCATGGAAGAGCGTGAACGTGCGCGCAAGGAAAAACAATGGGAAAAGGCTGATGAATTTCGTATGCATATTGAAGAAAAGGGATATGCCATTGAAGATACGTCGCACGGTCCGCGAGCAGTGAAACGGTGATATGATCTATATTTTTCTCTTCATCTTGGCCTGCGGCATGACATGGCTACTTACGCTCGGAGTGCGGACATGCGCGCTCACATGCGATATCACAGACAAGCCGACATCGCCGCGAAAAATCCATGTGCGCCCCGTTCCATTACTTGGTGGCGTTGGCATATATCTCTCCTTTGCCGCCGTAATGGTTGGATATCTTTTTTTTGCTCCTGCGTCATGGCCGACATTGACTGACGCACATGTTTTGCCCCGACATATCATTGGCATTCTTATTGCGGGATTTTTTCTCATGATCGGAGGATTTCTTGACGATATCTACACGCTCAAACCTTATCAGCAAATCATTTGGCCCATACTCGCAACACTTACCGTGATTATGTCAGGAATCGGCGTTGAAAAAATAACCAATCCATTCGGCGGATATATTATTCTCAATGAACCGCTGTCCAATGTCCTCACGTTTGTATGGCTTTTGACGATTATCTATACCACAAAATTTTTGGACGGGCTTGACGGGCTTGTATCCGGCATGACCGTCATTAATGCGACAATCATTGTTTTTCTGAGTTTATTTTTCTTTGTAAATGTTCCCACTGCGGTGCTTGCGGTGCTTGTGGCAGGATGTTTTTTTGGATTTCTGATATGGAATTTCCATCCTGCAAAAATATTTCTTGGAGAAGCGGGAAGCACACTTGCAGGATTTCTTTTGGGAGTACTTGCCATCATTTCCGGTGCGAAATTCGCTACCGCACTCCTCATGCTGGGAATCCCGGTCCTTGACGGAGCATGGGTTGTATTCAGGCGGCTCTGCATGGAAAGGCGATCCCCGTTTCAGGGAGATACAAAACATATCCATTTTCGCCTGTTATCCGTTGGCTTCTCACAGCGTCAAGCCGTGTTTTTTTTGTACGGAATGTCTGCGATATTCGGCGGGCTCGCGCTCTTTTTGCAAAGTTCCCAGAAAATTGCCGCGCTTGCCGCAGTATGTGGCATCATGATCGTGCTGGCATATGTGTTTTTTCGCACGGAAAAAAGGGGCGTTCGTTGATATTTGACAGTTTTTAGAGTTGTGATATACTCATGGTATCTTACTTATGGATAGAAGGAAAGACTATGCTTGCAGTGATTCGGACCGGCGGAAAGCAGTATATTGTCAAGGAGGGTGACGTGCTTATCGTTGAAAAATTGAAGGGAGATGAAAATGACAGCGTCACATTTAAAGACGTATTGTTAATATTTGATGAAGCAGGAGAGCAGGTGCAGGTAGGAAGCCCAGTATTGAATGGCATTCAGGTAACAGGCACAATAGTAGAACAGGGAAGAGGGAAAAAAATATCAGTGATCAAATATAAGCGGAAGGTCAGATATCGCAGAAAAAAGGGACATCGCCAGCATATTACGAAAGTGAAAATCACAAAAATTGGATAGAAAAAACCGGGAATATTCCCGGTATTTTTTATACTTCCCGTCGCAATTTCATGGCATCGCCCAGAGTCACTTCGTCCGCGTATTCAATGTCTGCGCCACGTGGTAAACCGCGCGCGAGCCGCGTGACGCGTACCGGGTATGATTTCAAAAGTTTTGAGAGGTAGAGTGTCGTGCTCTCTCCCTCCAGATCCGGATTAAAAGCAAGGATAATCTCCTTTATTTTTTGATCCGGCTGCTTGAGCCGCTCAATAAGTTCTTTAATCGTGAGTCTGTCCGGTGTCACTCCTTCCAGGATATTGATGTTTCCTCCAAGCACATGATACATGCCGCGATAATCCCCGGTTTTTTCCAATGCCTCCACTTCGTGGCTGAATGCCACCACACAGAGCGCACTTTTTTCCCTTGACGGATGTAAACAGATCGCGCATGTCGTGCGATCGCTGTAATTATGGCATACGATGCATGTCATGATGGAATCTCGGAGATTCATGATAAGCTTTGCTATACGCAAGAGTTCCTGCTGGTGTTGGCGCAACAGAAAAAAAACAAATCGTTGCGCTGATTTTTCTCCGATGCCGGGAAATTTTACGAATTGGTCTATGAGTGCTTGAATGGGGGAGGGGTAGGGCATAGTGACATGAGCCAGGAGAGTCTTTATGTTTATGACGTTTCAATTCAAAGAAATACTGCGCGTCTCACAACGCAAAAATCAAAACTCGCTTCGCTCAAACAGTTGATTTTTGCTGTTTACCGCGTGTATTTCTTGTTGAATTTTCACTAATGTAAACATAAAGACTCTCCCGGCTCTTAATAATTTTTAGAAAGGATTTTCAAAAAGAGCGAATGAGTCGCGACTCTTTTCCAGATTCTGAAAGCTTGCGCGTTTTTCATTCCAAAACAGTCGCGTACTTCCCGTGGGGCCGTTTCTGTGTTTTGCTACGATGATTTCCGCGGTGTTTCGCTCATCTTCACTCAAATCTTCAAAGCGATAGTTTTTATCCGCGGCTTTGCGATAGATAAAAAGCACCACGTCCGCGTCTTGTTCGATACTGCCGGATTCGCGAAGATGCGCAAGTTTTGGAATTGCCGGCTTACTCAGCTCTACGGCGCGCGCAAGCTGGGAAAGGGCGACAACCGGAATGTTTAGTTCACGGGCGATGGCCTTGAGTCCGCGCGTGATTTCCGCCACCTCTTGCACTCTGCCATCACTTTTTGACATACTCTCCATAAGCTGGAGATAATCCAAGATAATGACGTCCAATCCATATTCGCTTTGAAGTCTGCGTGCTTTTGTTTTTATTTCTAAAATATTTGCTGACGCGGTATCATCAATGAAAATTTTTGCTTCTGAAAGCGTGTTGAGAGAATGGCCGATTTTTACGAAATCGTCAGATTCAGGCTTGTCTGAAAGTTTCCCAGTGCGCATTTTCCATAAGTCAATACCAGCTTCCGCACAGATCATGCGGTCCACAAGCTGTTCTTTGGACATTTCCAGACTGAAAATACCTACGCTCGCCTTGGATCGTATCGCCATTTTCCGCGCGATATCCAATGCAAGGCTTGTTTTTCCCACGCTTGGTCGCGCCGCGATAATAATGAGATCCGATTTTTGAAAGCCTGCAAGAATATTATCAAGATCAGAAAATCCAGTAGGCATACCGCGTAGCTTTCCCCGTTCGCGATGTAATTCCTCAATTCGCTCAAATGCTTCGGTAAGGATGTTTTTGATTGGGATGAAAATACGCTTCAGCAGGCGCTGGGAAACCGCAAAAATGCGCTGTTCCGCCTTGTCTAACACCTCCTGGACATCATCTTCAGTCTGATACGAAAGCTGGGTGATCTCACTTGCCGCTCCTTGCAGTCTGCGAAGCATCGCTTTTTTTTGGATAATACTGGCATAATGCTTGACATTGCTGGATGTGGGAACTGCATTTGAAAGCTCCATAAGGTAGCTTCTGCCACCCACATATTCCAGCTGTTTTTTTTCTTCAAGCCGGTTTGTCACGCTCAAAATGTCGATTGGCTGGTGTTTTTCGTACAGGTCAATCATTGCTTCAAAAACAGTTGCGTGCGCGTTTTTATAAAAATCAGATACATGCGTAACATCCCCTATTTTCGTGATAGCATCTTTGTCTATGAGAATAGCGCCAAGGAGCGATTGTTCCGCCTCAATATTATGCGGTGGAATCCGGTCGAGGAGTTCGTTTGGCATAGGAGTGGGATAGTCTGTTATTTGGGCTTTTTTATTGTATCTGATATAATAAATTTATCAAGGAAGGCGAAGTGGATGAATAGTGGATGAAATACTTGATATTTTTTGGTTATTGTGGTGTAATACTGGCATTGTGATATGCGCCCATAGCTCAATCGGCAGAGCAACAGCCTTTTAAGCTGGTGGTTGAAGGTTCGATTCCTTCTGGGCGCAGAATTGCGTCCCAAACGTTTTTTGAAAATAAAAAAAGCCGCAATAGCTTGTATCACGGCGTATAAGACTGGTTCCTATCTAGAAGCCCTCCTCTTTTTCCTTTTTTGAAAAAAAGAGGCCTGCTTCCTGTTTCTGAAGTCCACCGGTTTCTTTTCCTGCTGCTCCGTTTGATTGGTGGGGGTCGGTCTGCTTATTTTCTTGACCGACTGCCTTTTTTGCTGGTAGGTATCCGTACTTTCCAGCGCTTTCTTGACCTTGATGAGAATCGGCTTGATTTGTCTCACGTACCCTGCATCATTGTAGCGTGGGAATTTCGATTGAAATTCCTTTATGATGGGAGAGGTGTCAGTGAGAAGGGTATTATCAGGGCAAGGGATGTCATGAAGGCATTTGACGCCATCTTTCACGAGCATCAAGACCATCTCATGCAGGTTTGCATTAAGCTCCCTGATGACTCCTATTGGAGAGTTTTCCTCATCCCACACCGGAAGCTGTATGTTGTATGGAAATTCAGGATTTCCTGAGGGAACCGAGAGAGGAATCTCTTCGATTTCCTCGGTTTCCAGAGTTTCCGTAGTAGTATCTTTTGTGGGATCCAATGGAACAAGCGTTTCGTGTGCCTTGACAAGCGCGAGAACAGACGGATTCTTTACTTGTTCTTCGGTAGCAGAAGCGAGAATCGGTGGCATGTCCTGAAACTCGGAGCGATCCTCCATATCCGTATCCGTAGAAACGGCAGAAACGTCGGGAATATGTTTGCCCCCCTGTTGATTTTCTTCTTGCTCAACCTGAACTGGAATTTTCTGTTCCGATACGTCGGCCTCTAATTGTTCTAGGAATGCCTTATAGTCAATGTGGGGCTTCATCTTGGTGATGACTCTTTTTGCAAGAGCATACTTACCAAGAGACAGCAAGACCGAGAAGATCTCCATGGCCGCCTGCACGACTGTCACGTGCTGGCCAGAATCATCCCAGTCAACATATTTCTTGCTATCCTCCAAGAGCGAGAGGGCATCACTATCACGTTCTGATGCCATGAGAAGGGAGAAAATTGTGTTGAATGCGTAGGCAGGGATCTTCTTGTGAGGTTTATCCCATGCAAAGTACTGCCACATATGTTCCAGAAAGCTCAAGGCATCCGTATCACGATCCGCGCCAAGAAGCGCAAAGAAAAGTTTACGAACAGTACCTTGGGTGACTTCTGCCGGAATACTCCCGACAAGATGAGGACACGCCTTCTCAAAGGTAGCAAACGCGTCATCATACACCCTAAGACATACGGTTACTTGATGAAACTGATCCTGATTCAAGAGATAGAGGGTGTTATGTGCCGTTGTGTCTCCCTTGAGGGCTTGGTTGAAGAGAATACTGTCACACATCTCAATGATATCTTCTATTTCATCTGGAGAAAGCCCATCCAGAAGATCGGCTCCTTTCTTTAAATGATGCAAGAAATCATCCACATTGACAGTGTGGACTATGCGTTTTGAGCTCATAGTTTCCTCCTTATATGAGCGTTACGAACATTTTGTTGTCAAAGACCATGCGACTATGATAGCATATATTACCATTTTTGTCAATACCCTGCACTTTTCCCCTTATTTTACACATAATTATTGATTAATATATATTCTATGGAGGCAATACCAAGCGGCATAGTGCCCATTGCAAATTTACCCGGGACCGGATCTCTTATCGCCAGAAGCTATGCGATATATGCGGCCCATTTTCAAAAGATCATCCAGCTGACCGGCTTGATGGTTTTGGGTTTTTTAATAAACATAAGCCTCTCTTCTTTTGTCGGATTTCTTGGTCAGAATGCACCGATATTTGGCAAATTTTTTCTTCAGCTCCTCTCCATAGGCATTAGTGGTGGAATTGGGTTGTATTATTGTTATGTTTTTTCCGCGCTGATTCTTATGATTGCCGCATGGTATCGGCATGCCGAGAATATTTCCTTACAAGAGGCATGCACGCGCGCAGGAAAGATATATAAGTCGTTGTTTCTCGTGGGATTATTGTATGGGTTTGTTATTGCTGGCACATCGTTTTTCATCCTTCTTCCGGTCATTTTTTCTCAAGGTCAGTATCCTGTTGATACGCCATCATTCCGTGGTCTACTCATGTTATATATGACCGCATTCCAATGGGGGACTGCGGTTGCGATTGTATTGCCACTCCTTTTTTCCGTATGGTATTATTTTGCCATTTACGCGGTCATTCTTGACGGAGATCGTGGCATTGGCGCTTTGGCAAAAAGTAGATATCTCATGCATGGCATGTTTTTTAAGGTTACTGGCAGGTACATGACTGCCGCGGTTCTGTTGATTCTCGTTTTTTTTCTTCTGTATTTTACACTTGCGCTTCCCTATGGCTGGCTTATCTTCGTACTTCTGTTTATCGCATATGCCTTTTTGGTGCTTCCGTTTTTTGCGGTATATGAATATCTGCGATATGAGGATCTGCATACCGTGGAGCGGACAACGGAGTTTGCTGTGATCAGAGGAGAACATAAAAGCATTTTGGCGTGGTCCGTGATTGGCGCCGGCGTGATGGTTATCAATATTCTTGCGGGATTTTTTGCGCTCCTTCCTATACAGGCGCAAAAAGATTTTCAAACTTCTCTTGTGAAGGGATCGGTATATGTACTTGCGCCCGCGTCAATCGAAATAAACAAGAATGTTGAAATTCTCGCAAGTTTTTTTGCAAAATTCAGGCCGCAACAGCAAGAAGAGAGATCAAATCCCGGAGGCTTACTCCCATTGGCGCCGGATGAAGAAAGCACGTATACTGCTCCAAAAAATTATTCAGACTACAATCCTCCGTCAGGAGATTCGGGAAACACTGTTACATATTAATCCTCCTTTCATTCAATTCTAATTCTATTTTATGCGACTTGAAGATGTTCGAATACAGCGCCTATATCATATTATAAGAGTTCATCTTTAAATGAAGGGAGGACAAGATATGGTTCGTGTCCGCATGGCGCCTTCGCCAACTGGATTTTTTCATCTTGGAAATGCCCGTACCGCGCTTTTCAATAATCTTTTTGCAAAAAAGCAGAAAGGAGCGTTTATTTTGAGAATAGAAGATACGGATAATGAGCGGTCGAAAAAGGAATATGAAACAGTTATCATAGAGGCATTGCGCTGGCTTGGCATCCGGTATGACGAGGGACCGGACAGCGGCGGGCCATACGGGCCATATCGCCAAAGCGAACGTACAAAGATTTACCGCGCATACCTTGAACAGCTCACAGCAGAAGGACGCGTGTATCATTGTTTCTGCACAAAAGAAGAGCTTGAGGCGGAGCGAGAGAGCCAATTGCTTGCCAAACAGCCACCGCGTTATGGCGGAACATGCAAAAAAATTTCTCCGGAAGAATGCGCCGCGCAAAAAACCGCAGGAAAGGAATCTGTCCTGCGGTTTGGCGTTGATGATGCGCGCGGAAAAATTCAGGTCATTGACATGATTCGCGGATCCATGGAATTTGACCCGCGGCTTATCGGCGATTTTGTCATCGCAAAGGATCTTGATACGCCGCTGTATAATTTTGCGGTTGTTGTGGATGATTTTCTCATGAAGATCTCCCATGTGATACGTGGAGACGATCATATTTCAAACACGCCCAAACAGCTTTTGCTGTGCGAGGCGCTAGACTTTGATCCTCCTTTATTCGCGCACCTGCCCATGATATTGAATACAGACAAGACAAAGCTGAGTAAGCGCGAAAACGAAGTCTCAGTGCTTGAATATCGGGCATTGGGATATCTGCCGGAGGCGCTGGTGAATTTCCTTGGACTTCTTGGCTGGAACCCGGGAGGAGACAGGGAGATTTTTTCCCTTGAAGAAATGCAGGAGTTGTTTCACATGGATGATGTGCACAAGGGAGGCGCGGTATTTGACATGCGTAAACTGCAATGGCTAAACGGCATGTACATCAGAAAAAAAGACGTTGTTACGCTTACGGACATGTGTATTCCCTACCTGTGTGAAGCAGGATATTTGGCAGAAGAGGGGAGCGAGAGTGCGCGAGAGTATCGCATACCCGCCACTGGAGAACGCGTCTCGCGTCAAACACTTGAGAATATTGTGCGCGGAGAGCACGAGCGCATGAAGACGCTGAAGGATATTGTCCAGCTTGCGGGATATTTTTTTCAGAAAGAGCTTTTCATCGATGCAGAGATTCTGCAGTGGAAAGAATGTTCGCGCGCGGAGACCGCGCATGCGCTTACATGTGCGCATGACACGCTTTTTCGCATGCAAAAATCCGATTTCACTTCCCTACAGATAGAAAAAAATCTGAAGGAGATGATTGTTGCGCAAGGGCTGAGCAACGGCGCGGTTTTGTGGCCCCTGCGGGTATCGTTGACCGGATTACGTGCAAGCCAAGGGCCATTTGACGTTGCCGCTATTTTGGGAAAAGAAAAAACACTTCAGCGGATTCTTGCCGCGCATGACACGCTTTAACAATAAGACACTTCCCATGCTTTTTCGTTTTTTTGCAAATTTTTTGTCCGATACAAAATATTTTTTACCGCAGTGTGTTTTTCTCATATACGCCAGCATGTTGTTTTTTCCTCTGTATGCATATTCCAGTGATGAAATGGGCGGAAATGCGGCAGGAGACATGAAAAATACTACGGTCCTTGAGCTTAATCAGCAGATTCAGCAGAAAAAAACAACAATTTCGAATCTTCGGAAGAGGATTGAGGTATACCAGAGAAATATCAAGATGCGGCAGACAGAAGCGGCAAATCTTGAAAATGAGATAGCGTCCATTGAGGATTCTGTTTCAGAAACAACGCTTGACATTGAAGCAACGCAAGCAGAGATAGACCAGCTTGACCTTGAAGTCCAAGAGGCGGAGCTGGAAATAAGTCAGCGGGATGTGGAATCGTCTGTGCAAAAAGAAAAGGTGGGGGAATTTTTGCGGACCATTTATGAAGAAAACCAGCGGGATACTGTTGAACTCTTTTTTTCCAGCGAGAATTTCAGCGATTTTTTTAATCAAGTGCAGTATTTGGAATATGCGCACTCAGAACTTTATCGCACGCTGATGCGTATCAAGCAGCTCAAAGAACAGCTTACAAATCAACGGAGCGCGCTTGAAGAAAATAAAAAACGGCAAAGCGAACTCAAGACAAAACTCCTTGCAAAAAAAGATGAACTTGAAGATAAGAAAACCACCAAAGAGCATCTTATAGCTCAATCCATTCTTTCCAAAGAGAAGTTTCAGCAGTTGCTCGCGGAAGCGCGAAAAGAGCAGCAGCAGATTGACAACGATATCGTGTATCTGGAGCGGAGTATTTTCATGATCCGTCATATCCGTATCGGTACGTCTATGAACATCCAGCTGTGGATATTCGGGCGTACCAAGGGACATCCATACAAGCGGCTGAAGCAGGATATGTGGCACGCACAAAAAACGGCGGGGCAAAAGGGTATAGCTATATTATGATTCTCCATGACAGTGGTCTCGCCACAGTCTATGGACATGTGAACATAATATTGGTTTCACAAGATACGTATGTGAAAAAAGGACAGGCGATAGCGCTTTCCGGCGGTAAACCCGGTACGGTAGGGGCCGGACCGCTGACTACCGGCCCGCATCTTCATTTTGAGGTGCGTCTCAACGGGATTCCTGTTGATCCGTTGAAATATTTACCATGAATCAGTACTCAGTACTATTCTTGTATGGCAGTTGAAATAGGCAAAGAATATCAAAAACTATCGCATAAAGAGAGTGAGCGGAAAGTAGAAGAATTTACAACGCGTATTCTTCCCGGTATTTTAAAACGTACAGGACGTTCGGGTCATTTTCGTCATATGAAGACACAGGAACTTATAGCGCCGTCTCAGATGTCCGATAATATAGAAGAGGACATGAAGCAGTATCGTACATTTACCTTACAGCTTCATACGCTCTTGACGCAGAATGAAAAAGGAAAGGTGCGTGAGGCTGATAGAGAAAAAATTCGAGACATGTTTCATACCTATGGCAAAGGTAGGGAGCAGGGGAAGGTTCATTATTTTATAGAATATCTTAAAAACAAATCAGCACAGATTATTGCTGCGCTTGAATTAATGTTGGATGGGTATATTCCCCAAGAACGTCTTTCACAAGAAATACGAAAAGTACTCTCTGAACTAAGTGGTAAAGAAATAACACTCAAGAAAAAGTCAGCAGTGAAATAAAATAAAAAATAACCTGGGAGTTTTTCTCGTCAGAACCAGATTAAATATTGTGCGACGCATAATATCACGAGTGGTTTTTTAGGGAGTTTTTTACCTATCTTGATTCTTTTTTTATTTTACGGTAAGGTCAATGAAGTCGTTCTTTGACTCACAAAGGAGAGAAAGAAAGCGTGGATACCCAGGGACATAAAAAGACGCGCAAGGTGAGGAACAATGGTGTGTCTCGGTCGAGGCAATATTACGGTCCGTCAAAAAAATACGAGTATAACGGACATACCTACGATGCCTATGGTGAAGTTCGTCTCGCAAAAATATTCACCGAGCAGATGGATCCTCCCGTCGCATTTACCCCTCATGTTCGTGAAAGGTGTGCTGATCTTGACGGGGAGTTTGACTATGAGGTGGATTTTCGGACCGAACGAGAAGTAAAATTTCCCGGCATGGGATTTGGCGCGCGTTATTTTGAGGTGAAGGGGTTTCTCTCTCGGAAATTCATCAGAAAGATGCGCGCGCTCGAGAACAAGACCGGACACAAGGGGTGGATCATGCTTCCCGGCCATTTGAATTTCATCGAAAAACCGGGAGGTACCGAATGGACAAGAGAAGATTTCATAAGCTTTGAACCGCCGAATTTCGGTAAGAATTCCGATAGCGACGCGATTGAAGAACTAAGAAAACTTCTCATCAAGGAGAGGATCTCCTTCAAAGAGTCCGCGGAATTTGAATGTATCGCATGGAAAGGCGAAGAGCTCATACGATTTACCTTCGTTGGGCACTTCTATTTTCCGGAACCGATCAAACTTTTTGGTATTCCACATCCGGTACAGATACTTCGTGTGGTGGATGAGCTGACAAAAAATGAGATCATCGCGATGGAGTCGCTCACCGCGAGCGCCGAAGTGAATGGCTATCTCACTTTGAAAACGCACGTCTACACATGGAAGAAAGAGGGTCTCGTCAAGCGTGGACGTCATCGGCCGGTACGGTCAATTCCCGGACCGATCATGGAGTCACACAATGGCTCTTCAAGGGAAAAAAAAGAGCAGACGGAGAAGGGTTGCGGCAAGGAAAAGTGTAAAAAAAGAAGGAGCGGCAGTAAAAACGGCAGTAAAAATAGTAGAGGTACGCCGACCACCATTTCGTAACTGCACAGAGGGCTTTAGTGAGAAAGAAAGCCCTTTTTTTAATGTTTATAAAAAAATCAAAAAAGGAGAAAGGGGTATTGTGTTATTCTTTATCTTATTATAGAATGGACGAGTGCTGAAACAAAGGAGAGAGCGAGTTGAAACAAGCCATTTCTTTTATTCTTGGGACCCTTCTTATCATTATTGCAATAGAAGAGGGAGGTAAATCGCTTGCGTCGGCATGTATCGCCTTCGCCGGATTAGCCGGTATCATTTTTGCGATAGTTTCTTCCGCAATGAATTCAATCCAAAGAAGCTTTGAGCGCATGATCGGCTTTGACGAATAATAACGTCAAAAGATATTGTGCGACACAAGAAAGAAGGAGGAGAAAAGGTGACAAAGGAAGAGGTTCTCGTTATTTTGAATAAAAGAATATGGGAGATTCAAAGAACACCGTATGATACTACAAATAAGCCACGCGGTCAAGTCTCCGGAGATTTATTCGAACTTGCAGGAGAGTTAGAGACGCTCCTATGGGTTTGTCAGCTCGTAAGACAAATAGAGATTCCAGAGTCGGTCGCACCTTCACCGGTCAATGAACAAAATTCCGTAGCCACTGGATGGCAGGCGGCGGTCACCGGAGAGCTTAAGCAGAAAAGATGACCCAGAGGTCATTCGAATTAACCACAGCGCGAATAAAAAGCATATTCGCGCTTTTTTATTTGAGGGTATTATCCACAGTTTTTTAGTGTTTTTTATGCTATACTTAACTGGGTATAATATCTCAAACGCTCAGTAAAATGGATATTTGTAAAACTGACGGTGTGTTATCAAAGAAAGCCCTTCCCCTTTCCATATAACAGTCAAAATAATATGCTCCCCCTCTTTGATGATTTCATCCTCCATTTGCAAGTAAATAATTATTCGAATGAGACGATCTATAATTATGAACGTGATCTTCGCGTATTTGAGATTTTTCTTATTGAGGATGCACGGATTAATGACTTCTCCTGTGTTACAAAACAGACCATTGAGAGGTATAAGGCATATTTGAACTCCCGCGATAGAAAAACCGCCATTGGAGATAAGAAAAAAAGCGATTTAAGTTCATTTTCAAAAAATAGATTTTTTTCTTCTTTGCGCGGGTATCTGAAATATCTTATTGAGATGGATGTCAAAACTCCGATCCTGCCGGAAAACATACATCTCATAAAAACAGAGAAGAAAGTACCAAAAGTTGCCGAGCTTGCCGAGCTTGTCCGTCTCATAGAATTTCCCAGCTCTTTTGAAAAAAATATAAAAGTAGCGAAGAGAAACAGAGCGATGCTTGAGATACTTTTTTCGACCGGTTTACGTATCTCTGAATTAGTGAGTCTTAAAAAAGATCATTTGGATTCGCGAGGAAGAATCTTTGTCATGGGAAAGGGGAAAAAAGAACGTTTTGCATATCTCACGCCACGTGCGATTGATCATCTGAAAGAGTATGTAGCGCTCAGAAAAGATACTATCCCCTATTTGTTCATTCCATACCGGGGAAGTCGGCTATCAAGCAATAAAGCGTGCATATCCACAAATTATCTTCAGGAAAAAATTAAGCGGTATCGGGAGATGTTGGGCATGAACATTCCCACATCCGCCCATTCTTTGCGGCACGGTTTTGCCACGTATTTAGCAGAATCCGGAGCAAATCCAGCCGCGATACAAATTCTTCTCGGACATGAATCACTTGACACGACCACACGATATGTGCACGCTTCAGATAGATACGCGGAAAAGACGCACAGGACATTTCATCCGCTCAAAAAAAGAACGGGTTAGAAACTATTTAACATACGTGTGCAAATAAAAACAGAAGCTATTGTGCTTCTGTGTCTGTGAGATTCAAAGCGTTCTCTGCTCTTTACGCTTTTTTTCTATATACTGCAGGAGCTTTCGCATTTCTTTTTCTGGGAGATTGCCGTGGTACTCCCCCGGAAAAAAAAGTTGATGAGGCGGCATGATTCGGATAGGAAGATCTTTCTGCGGATAAAGCAGAGGGAGAATATCCATGGCATGCATCCTCTAATTTGACGGAAGATCCGCGCGCGAACTGATGACTGTGAACTTTCCGTTCCACATCAGTGCGGATTGTTCGCGTATGGCTTTTTTTGAGATGCCCTGTGCCATGCGTGCGTAGGCTGACTTTATATCAGCCACTTTCACCTGTGCCACCTCTCGCTTAAATGCGGCGTCAAAGACTTCCTTGAGATAGCGCTCGATGGTGTCGATCGGCCTCTCATTCTTTTCATGCCGCATCCAGGGATTCTTCTCATCTTTGTATGTGGCGATAATCTGGTTTGGATCATCAACACAACAAGTGACCAAAGCGCTGATTTGTGCCTTCACCTCCACGCCGTCCGCCGTCCTGCTGGACACGTCCATTACCACTTCTTGCTTTTGTGGAATAGAGACGATTTTGCTGAATAGCGGTACCGCGTACATGGTGCCGGTTGATCCGGTGGTCTTGTTTCCAATGATCCAGACCTTGCCCTCAAGCGGCGCGGAAAAGACACAAGAAGAGATCGCGAGCGTCACGATCGCCGGTCCAAGGACGACGTTGAATCGGTGAGGAAAATCCTTCTGTCCTTCCTTGGGATACCAATAATCCCTGAGATCGGAGAGAAGGAATACTGCGAGATACGGAAGCGTGAATACCGCGGCAAGACCAGTGACAGTGCGTAGAAATCCTTCCGTGGAAATCTGCTGGATTACGGTGAACAGCAGAAGTCCTAGAAGGCACAGAAGGATCACTTGGGAAAATCTCGAATTCTGTATGGCTGTACGCACGGGTGTCCTCCCCTTTCTTGTGGTGCCGGTGAGCGCCGGCTTGAAGCGATCCCAGAATGATTGTGGCGCCCCGGTGGCTGCGTCTTCTTCTTGGGAAATGGTGTCGGCCTCCTCTGGATGCGTTTCCAAATTTTCCGAATTTGGATCTTCAGAGATCTGGGATTTCCCCTTCCTTAAAAAAGGCGGGAGATCATCAAGATTTGGAACACCCTGCTCTTCTGTGTCTTCTAGACTCTTTTTGCCGTCATTTTTTCTGGAACGGCCGGTGTTGCGCATGAGAAACCTTCCTTTCTTGTATCTGAAAAACGGAATGATGCCAATAGTGAGAATGAACGTAGGTGCAGGTACCTTAGCATAAAATTTCCTTTTTGTCAAGGGGGACGCCTTTATGCAGCGTCTGAGTAAAATTTCATTATAAATAAGCGTCAAAACATCATTTTTGTTTCACGAAGTCGTCTCATGTGTTGGAGTTCTTGCCAGTCTTGCCATGACCGATTAACGTATTGAAGAATCTCTTTTTTGAATCGGTCCGCGCTGAATTTCAGCGCATAATTTCTGATGATCTGGGGAGAAAACTGATCTGGCTTAAATCTGATGACCGCGTCAATAAGCGCGGCATAATCCTGATCAAAAAAGAAGACGCCGGTTACCTTATCCACAATAGTCTCCAGAGCGCCGCCTGCGGCAAGGGCGATCACTGGTTTGCCAGATGCCATCGCCTCAATGGCGGTAATACCAAAATCCTCTTCCTGTGGGTGGAGATATGCGATACAGTTTTTGTACAGTTCAGCACGCACCGGGTCTGAAACCGCTCCGGTGAATATTATATTTTTTTTTGCATATGAGCGGAGTTTTTTATATTCCGGCCCTTCGCCAAATATGTTTAGTGGCAATCCAAGCCTGTTAAACGCCTGGACAATAAGATCAAACCGCTTATAGGAAACTAGCCGTCCGCCCGCCAAATAGTGCTCCCCCGCCCTATTGGACATTGAAAATTTGTCAAGTTCAACCGGCGGATAGATGATGTCGCTCTCTCTCCGATAATATTTTTTTATCCGTTCTTGAACTGTTCGAGAATTTGCAATGAATTTATCCACACGATCAGCGGCTGAGCGGTCCCATATGCGTAGTCCGCTCAAAAGAAACGGCACTGCTCGTTTGAGCGCGCGCGGCTGGTGCAGTTCCTTCAGATAGCTATGTGTGTCTGTCCAGAGATATCGCGTGGGTGTGTGGCAATAGCAGATGTGAAGCGTAGTGGATTTTGTGATAATGCCTTTTGCAAATGCAGATGTGCTAGAAAGCACCAAGTCGTATCTACTAAGGTCATACGATTCGGTCGCGTTTGGCATGAGCGGCAAGAGCCATTGATATTTTTTTTTCGCAAATGGAATGTTTTGGAGATATGATGGGATGATCTGCGCATGTGGAAAATATTCACCCAAGCGTTTTTTGTCATACACAAGGGTGAAGATCGGCGCTTTTGGATACAGCTCCGTAAATATTCTCAAAACCCGTTCCGCGCCGCCGAGCTGAGTAAGATGGTCATGGATAAGTGCGACATTCATACACGCGACTTTCTGGTTAAAACTTTCAGCGGGGTTTTGCAGAGAATGATAAAATCAATCCATGGCGACCAGTTTTCGATATAGTACATGTCAAGACGCGCCTCGTCTTCAAAATCAAGGTCGCTCCTGCCCTCTATCTGCGCCATGCCGGTAATGCCGGGCTTGATAGTGAAAAGCGCTCGATGATGTTTTGTATAATGTGCCACTTGATTTGGCATATGCGGCCGCGGACCAACTAAACTCATGGATCCAAAAAGTACATTGAAAAGCTGGGGAAGTTCATCCAAGCTAAATCGTTCCAAAAATCTTCCCACGCGCGTGCGCCGCGGATCATTGAGGACTTTGTATACCGGTCCTTTGCGTTCGCTTTTTTCCTGCGCAAGCTGTTCTTCATACGCAAGCGCTTTTCCCGTGGCGTCGTATTTTTTTCCAGTACAATATTGGATGTACATAGATCGAAATTTATAGGCAAAAAATGCGCGTTCATCTTTTCCAACACGTTCATTAAAATAAAATATCGGTCCGCGAGATTCCAAACGAATAGCGATTGCGATCATAAGGAAGATGGGGAGTAAGGTGATGATAATCATGCATGATACGACGATATCAAAAAGCCGCTTCAGGATTTTTCCCCATCCTTCAAGACGCGTCCGTTTAACCTCTACAAGCGGTATGCCCGCAAGCGTGCGCACCTCCAAGCGTTTACTGCCAAACATGTCAGCGGAATAGCGAAATGGAATATGATGTTCGTTTGCAAAGTTTAGGATCGCATTCAGCATCGCATAATCAGCTGCAGGACTGACAAGAAAAATTTCATCGAGTTTTTTGTGCAGTCGCATGGCATGAAGTGATTGCGCGGTTTCATCTGTCCATGCAGCGCACTGAAACACCACTTGGAATCCCAGGGATGGCCGATGGTCAATTTCTGAAATAATTGGCGCAATGCGCGCCATATCTCCGATCATGGCGATGGAATGCAAGCCAACGCCGGCTTTGAACAGCGCTGTTTCTGTCAGGCGCAAAAGCATGCGTCCCATGCTCACAAAAAGAAAGGAAAGAATCCATGCCGCCAGTACGATAAAGCGTGAGCTGAACAATCCGCTGACAAAAAAGAGATACACCAGAATAAACATCATGCCTGTTGAGCAGGCGATGCATATCTTTTGTATCTCATTCCGTATCTTATAATGACCAATGGCATACAGTCCTGTCAGTGCAAAGACCGCGAGGAAGAAAAGCGAAACAGTCAGGAGTATCTGTGTGTACTGCGCGAGCGGAATTTCAAAAATCGCAGGACGGATGTCTGTTAACGCTTGGAAACGTAAAAAATACGCGGCATATCCTGCCGCGATCAACATACAAAAATCCAGTGGGACACGCAAGACGGTAAAAACAAGATCGGTGCGGTTCATAGACATGTGTCATGTCGTTTTTTGACAACATGGCGCACCACATAAGCCGAATTCTGTATCCATCATCCGCCTCCGCCAGTTGGCGGATAGCGGAGGTGGATGGTGACCATCACTCTATCTTCATGATTACCCATGAAGTATTGCGAGCGTCTATTGCTCTTGCATCTGGTAGGTGTTTGCCAAGCTGACACATCACTATGCCACTGGTGCGCTCTTACCGCATTTTGCATATTCTTTTTTAACTAGGAGAGTTTAAAGAACGATTTTGAATATGCAAGTATTTATTTGCGTCAACCCTTATTCGGGTATCCACACCATTTCACCCTTACCCATAGCCATCGCCTGGGCGGTATGTTGTTTCATTCAAATCATCCAAATGAAACCTTTGCGCATTCGCAAAGCTTTTCTGTTGCTCCCCTGTTTCTGAAAAATCAGAAACAGCGAAATTTGGCTCGTAAAAACCAAGACACTATCCCGTATGCCAGTCCCCTGCTTTTTTGAATAAGAAAAGGGTATTCCCCTCGTCTTGATCACATAAAAAAGAAAGAAAAAGCCATAGGTCGCTGTTAGCGACTACCCTGTTGTCCGGCAGTGCCGGACAGATGTTCGGACTTTCCTCCCCTGAATATGGAAATATATCCATTTCAAGGGCGATCACCGTGGTGCGCCATGTTGTCAAAAAACAGTATGAGATTACTATAGTACTATAGAGAAGAAAAGTCAAGGATGTGAAAAGAAAAAGCTACCTCGCGCGCTGGCGGGTAGCTTGAGTGTCATTTCGATCCGCCAGCTGGCGGAGAGAAATTCCGACGATTCAGTATGACGTTACTTGAGATTTTTTACGATCTCTTCAAGAATATCTCCGAAATTGTTCAGGCAGTCCTCCATGGTACTGAACAAAAGTTCGGTGGGATAGATATGCGGAGTACCGTGAACCCCAATGAACATGTGAATGACGATAATGCCGGACTCCTTGAGCTCACGGGAGATTCGCGCCGCGAGCTTCAGGTCATCCGGACCGTCATCGCAGAGCATGATGAGAACTTTACGCTTTCGCTTTGACTCGCGTAGTTTTTTTGCGGCGACCGTGAGCATGTGCGTATCCGAGTTCCCATCATCCGCGCTAATGACAACGAATGACGGGAACTTACTGGGAGGGCCGTAATCGTAGATGATTTTTGAATTGAACGCCCAGATGTTTCCCGCACACACCGGATGAAGCGCCATAATCGCCTCAGAAAAGAGAACGGCGATTTGTTTTGCTTGTTCTATCTTCTCCCCAGCCATGGATCCGCTTCTATCAATGCAGAGATGAATCTCCGCATCAATATTTCGCTCTTCCACGATGTCTTTTAGAAATCCGGAGAGGCCTGTTGCGATGCGTGCGACCTCTCGAGTATCCAGCTCCCCCTCGTCCTGCCCATAGAGGATGTATTCGGAGGGATTTTCGAGACGCTTGAGCTTTCGCACCAGCGGCTCTACAAGATGTTGGACCGAAGCAAGAATGCGATTATACGCGGGAGCGTGAACGCCATTTCTTGGAATGCTTTTGACGGGAACCGTATCTTCCCTGCCTACGGAATGTGGTCCGCGCGGATACGCG
Source organism: Candidatus Uhrbacteria bacterium (assembly GCA_016186045.1). GTDB lineage: Bacteria > Patescibacteriota > Patescibacteriia > JACQRZ01 > JACQRZ01 > JACPMJ01. Next base: position 27,760 of record JACPMJ010000005.1, read on the forward strand.
GCGCGCATACCTCTCATCCACTTGACGAGATTATTGAGCGCCTGATTTCTTCCTACTTTGAGAGTTCCTGCCATGATTGCATTGAGATTTCCAAGGAGTGCGGGATCCAGTGGCTCTCCCATCTCAATACTCGCGGCCAAGAGACAGAGCGCGATGAACTTTTGTTCAAATTCCTTGCGAAGATTTTTGAGATTCTGACTCTTTCCCTGTTCCTTTTCTTTTTCATCAGGATCGCCAAGAATCGCGTGGATTTCTTGGGCGGCCCAGAGGAGATAGTCCGGTGTCGCAGTGAGAAGAAGTTTCGGAGAGATCAGTTTCATCGCCTTATGCACCTTCCTGATGCGCGGGCGCTTGTGCCACTTTGCCGCGAAGAAAAAATCTTCATAGGCATCAGTTGGTTTCCAATTCCGAAGAATTAAGGTGATATGCGCCTCTCCTGTTTTTTGCGTCGAAAGGTTTCGAGCGCTCCGAGAGAGATTCTTTTTCTGCTTTTCTTTTTTTGCCGATATTTTCGCGTGGAGGGGTTTCGGATGCTCTGTGTTTCGTATGTATGTTGAGAGTATTTGCGCAAGGGTTTGTCTGCGCGCCATCGTGGAGACATAGGCGAGACGCCTACGCAGTGTACTCGCAAATCCCGGCGCATGGCCTGCGGTTAGGATATCATCTTTGCGATCAAGGATGATATTGGTGATATGTTGTAAGATATCTCCGCCAAAGTCGTACGCCTCTGCAAGAAGTTTTGTCCCATAAGGGGAAAACTTGATATGACCGCTCTCATGATAGCCGGTTCCAAAACCGACCTCCTCATGTCCTTCAGTGAAAAACCATGGAGAGATACGTACCTCGGCGATGCAATCCGTACTTGCGGTCGGAATACTTGCATCAAAGATAAGCCGGAACGGCTTACCGATAAGCGCGGTAAGGTGATCACAGAGAATCGGAAAGACGCGTTCAAGAATCTTTTTATCCCGTTCTTCTTTTGGAAGTGCGGCCTCTATCGCCACATCCATCTGATCAAGGGTATCTTGAATACGGGAAAAAGCGTTCATGGAGTTCTCCTTTCATTGTGAAAAGTTGTCAAAGATCTTTATGGTTATTGTAATCCTTTTTTAGGGAATAGAGGGTGTCATCCTGAGTGATAACGAAGGATCCCGTTGGTATCATGTTTTTAACATCGGGATTCCTCTCCGCCAGCTGGCGGATCGGAATGACATACATAGTATTCCCTAAAAAAGAGGGGGAACGAACGTTTTTCATTCCCCGTGGTGGAGAGGTTGGATATTTGATGGGCTGCCCCGTAGCCGGTATTCCCGCGATCGGGAATACCGTGCCGAGCCCTCGCGTTCATCGCGAGGGTGAGGGGGCCACGCTTACCCTGTTTGACCGCAGACTCCCTGATTCTGGTACAGAATCAGATCAGCGTCCACGCAAAAGCGTATGCAGTAGGGTCACGTCTAAGGTGACCTACCTTTTTCGCATAGTGCAAAACGGTCAAGAAATATCCAATGCGCCGTCTGGTACAAACGGCTCTCCCCTGTATGTGATGTGAGAAAGAAAGTTTAGAGATTATGGAATCTTCATGGTAAGAGTGGCAAACGCCTTCGCCGCCTCTGTCCCGGACTTCACATCGATGGTTCCATCCTTCAAAACTTTAATGTCGGATGAATACTTATCAAGAAGTCCTCGCACGACCGCGAGTTTGAGCTTCCATCCTCCGAGCATGAGGCGCGCGGTGTTTCTGCATCCGCGATAACTCGGGGCGTATGAGATAGCGCCGGAATGCGCGAGATCGCGTATTGCTCGTGCGACCTGCACGATTGCGAGCGCGGCGCGTTCCGAGATACCCACCTCATCCTTGAGTTTTTTCACCTCGAAGTCCTCCGGCATGGACTCCACCCAAATGAATCCAAAACGATCCTGAAGAGCGGTGCCGAGAGAGAAGACGTCTTGATGCTGTGCGCCTTGATTCATGGTCCCGATGAAGTGAATATTCGGCGAGAGTCTGATCGTAACACTCCCGTCGGTCGTAGTAATAGCAATTTGCCCGGTGTCATCAAAAAGACCGTGCATACCCTGATGCGACTTTTCATGGATGCGATTGATCTCATCCAAGATGACGAGGAAGTGCGTGTTCAGTCCTTGAGCGTATGCGATATTCGCCCGCTCTACGTAATCTGCAAAGGCGGACTTGACAAACTTTGTTGATGCATTCACTGCGGCATCGGATCCAAACATGTCGTTGCCATGCTTGATCGTCTCAATGTCCACCTTGCAGGGTTCTTGCCAGTGAAGGGCGTGAGCCACCGCATAGCCAAGGGTCGTCTTTCCGCTTCCCTTATCACCGAGAAGGATGACGTTGGTTCCATTGTTCAGCCAGTTCAAAAGCTGGCTCAACATAAGTGGATCGGTCCAGTGGCCAGGCAATTCTTTGATCTTTTGCCAGTCCGCAAGCTCCGTTTTTCTGGAAATAAGTCGCACAAACGATGTACTCGTTCCCTTGCGACTTTTTTCTTGTCGTTCAAGTTCAACATGCCAAATATCACCATCATTGACGGCAACATTTGTCTGGTTTATCACCTGAATCGCGGGAGGAATGTCATATTCCTCAACAAACGAAAGACAAGACACACCCTGTTCGGTGGTATGCGCTCGGGCAAGAAGTAAGTCCGCCATTATGTATCCATCCTTTCTTTCTGTATCTTTGTAAAAGTACGGTTCCTCCATTTCAGATTATTAGACTCTGTCATTGCGAGGGATCCGCCTCCGTCTCCGCCAATTGGCGGATGGCGGAGGTGGAAACCGTGGCAATCCCAATTAGAGATCCCTCGTCCCTCGGGGGTACTCGGGATGACATTACTTCGCTCGGGATGACACACGGCGACTTTGATCCTATGGCGCAAGAAATGTTTTGTAAAGAAATGCTTGCGCGGATGGGATTTCCATTTGATCGAGGACGGCTTGATCAGATACGGTTGGATCACGTCTAAGGTGACCTACCTATTTCGCATGATGCAAAACGGTCAAGGAAACTGGTATTTTTTATTTGAAAGGAATGGACTCGTCCGCAGTATCCTTCTTCTTGCGACTTCTGCGCCGAGGTGGCTCCTCGGTGGCAATCTGTGTTTCCGCCGAAGTTTCCGAAGTTTGCGGCTCTGGAGTGACAGCAGTCGTTTTCTTGCGTCTGCGCGGTTTCTTACCTAACTCTCCGGCAAGCTCATTGAACTTGATGGTCTTGAGCTCGGTTTCGGCTTTTTCCGTAATAGCACGAACCTTGCTTGGGAGCTTGTCAGAATAGATATGGCGAAGATAGCCGATAGTGCCGGCGATCTCTCCGTATACCTGTTTGGTGGGCTCCGCCTTGATGACCGCGAGGAGCTTGTTGATCCTCGCGCGGAACTGGTTTAGCTTGTTTGGGGCAAGCGTAATCCGTCCGTCCGGAGCCAAAACGATTCCCGTGATCACTGGTACTGCTCCGGTTTTTGGAGTGAAGTACTTCGTCTTGTCTTTCCGTTCATGAGGAAAAAATCCATTCTTTTTCATGACGGCAAGAATCCTCTTTCGGAGCTCCCCGGGAATTTCTTCCTCAAAGGAGATCGTGAGATCATCGCACCATACCGTGATGCGATACTCCTGAAGCGGTGTGGAGTTTTCCGAGATCAGCTTCCAGATATCCTGATCCATCTTACAGCAGACGATATCAAGGATGCGTGGACTGGTCGGAGGGCCTTGCGGGAGACGGTCATGGAGACAGACGAGATCCACGAGAGACTCGAGCATCTGTTTTATCTCTTCCGCCTCGAATGTCTGTCCGGAAAATTGCTTCAGCGCAAAGGTGAAGGGTTTGCGAAGATTCGCGCGGATCCTACTCCGATAGACACTGGGAAAGGCGTTCACAATGTCGATCGAAAAGGCTCGCTCATTTCCCGCGTGGTGCTCTGCGTTTGTCTTCACACTGCACCCTCGCTGGTTCCCGTGCCTGCAGAAATGTACCGGAATGGAAATTAGAAATCTGTTAAGGATCTTTCGCTGGACGCTTTTAAGTTCATCACAGGGAGCCGCATAACGTCGTACTCCTCTGCCCGGCCCCTTTGATTCCGCCCACTCGCGGTATGCCGCCTTTTGACGAAGCTTGTCGAGACAAAAATCCCACTCCTGCGTGGAGAGATGAAGCAAGAGTCGTAAAATTCGCGCAAGTCGTTCTGGAAGCTCCAGAACGCTCTCGAAATCCTTGTACACCCATTCTTTGGGCGTATGACGCCGACGCCGACGTGTTGAAGTCGCCATGCGTATCCTTCCTTTCTCAATCTTTATGAAAAGAGCGATAAGAAACCTTTTGTTTTTGACACAAGGCTTCAGAATAGCTGATCACAAAAAGTGTTCAGATATTCCGAAAACTCGAGATTAAAAAAGAGGACAAAATCCCCTCCTTTTTCCCATATTTCAAAGAAACTATGGGTGTTTGAACGTTTCCTGCTTTACTCTATCACTTCTTTATTATTTTGTCAAGACCAGATGGGCATCTATCGCCATATTTACCAGCATATCCGCCTCCTTGTTTTTTTCACGAAAAATATGAGTAAATGTTATTTTTTTGAACTTTTGTTTAAGATTCCAAATTTTTAAAAATAATGGGGCGAGATTTTTATCCTTGACACGGTATATTCCATGGAGTTGTTTTACGACAAGCTCGCTGTCTAAATAGCACCACACCTCCTGCGCATCCATCTCGTGCGCGCGCTCGAGCGCATACACCAGCGCTCGGTACTCCGCCTGATTATTTGTCGTCTCACCGATATATTTTTTGAAATGATGTTTTTCTCCTGTTTCTTTATCTTCCAAAACAATGCCGATGCCGGCGGGTCCGGGATTTCCCCGCGCGCCGCCATCGGTATGAATGATGAATGTTTTTTGATGAGACATATGATATTAAACTGGATTCCAGGGTCATCCGCCATCCACCAACTGGCGGAGGCGGACAGGAATGACATTTTTAGATAAACGCAGATCAATAATTTTCAGCTGAAGTTCTTTCGTCCCGTTCCATTCATTCGTGTCTAATTCAACTACCACATCTATACTGCTTCCCGTCTGGATTTTTTCCAACCACGAACCGAATGAAAAACCGATGAGTTTTTTTTGTATACCATCTTGCTGGACGGTGAGACGGAGGTGTTTATTCTCTTTTCCCACACCTTGCATGCCCAGAACATGGATATCGGAAATAAGAAATAATGGCTTTGGATTACCGTTTCCAAATGGCTCAAATTTTTCCAATTGTTCAAAAAAATTCCAAGTGAACTGGGAAAGTTTCACTTCCGCATCTATGGAAAGAACCGGAATACGGTCGTTGTCCTGAATCATCTCATCTCCAAGGCGCTGGAGTTCACGCTTGACCTCCTCGCAGTCCACGCCATCCGTGACTGCAAATCCTCCGGCCGCCTCATGTCCTCCATAGCGATCAAAAAAATGGCTCAACTTTTCAAATACGCGGGCGAGATGAAATCCGTTCATGCTTCTGCCGGTGCCCGCGACATGACCTTCATGCGCGCGTGTCATAAGAATAACCGGCCGATGGTATTTTGATGATATTTTTCCCGCAACAAGTCCCAGGATACCCAGTGGCCAATCGTCTCCAATTGCCACAAAAATTTTTTTATCTGCACAAATATCTTCTCTAAGTTGTTCCTCTACCGCGGCAACAACGCGATCGGTCGCCTTTCTGCGTTCAACATTGCTCCTATCAAGACGCTCGGCAAGTACGGCTGCTCGCTGGGGATCTTTTTCCGTCATGAGAAAAAAAGCAATCGTGCCATGTGTCATGCGGCTTGCCGCATTGATCCGTGGACCAAGCGCGAAATTGATCGTCTGTGTCGTAATTTTTTTATCGGAAATATTCGCAACGGTGAGAAGTTTTTGAAGACCACTTCGTTTTGTTTTGTTCAATACGATCAGGCCGTATCGCACAAAAAGTCTATTTTCCCCAATCAATGGTACGCAGTCACAAATAGTCGCCATACAGACCGCGTCAAGAAGCCATTTTTCAAAGCCCTCCCAATGGATGGGTTTTCCAGTATCATCAGTGACGTTTTTTTTCTTTTCAGAAAAATCAGAGTCAAAATCCGCGCGAATAATCCCCTGTACCAATTTGAATGCCGTTCCCGCGCCCGCAAGATGTTTGAAAGGATATCTGTCTGCGCGTACGCGAGGGTGAATGATGGCGTACGCGGACGGAATATCTTCTTCTTTCTCCGGAACATGATGATGATCGGTAATAATGACATCCATTCCGAGATCATGCGCGTAAGCAACCTGCTCTTTATTTGATATGCCATGATCATTTGTGATGATAAGTGCAGTTTCATCCGCAGCGAGTTCTTTGATGGCATCCATCTGTAATCCGTATCCCGCTTTTTCCCTATGGTTCATGTGCACGTGAATACGATCCGTAAAAAGGGAGAGAACCTCATATAAAACGGTTGATCCACAGACGCCGTCCACATCATAATCCCCATAGATAGTGATCTTCTCTTTTTCTTTGATCGCGCGTATGATACGCGCCACCGCGCGTTGCATATCGTCAAAGAGATACGGATCGTGCACATCACGCGCATAGTCAGGTTCAAGAAAGGCGCGTATCGCGCCTTCGTTTTCTATTGAGATGTTTCTGTTCGCTAAAAGTTGGAGAATAAACGGATCGATATGGGGATATGTGTTGCGTGTTTCTTCATCAACCTTCTGTGCGAGTATCCAGCGTTTTTCCATGGAGGATGTCTCACGTTAAAATCAAATGGTTTTTTTCTTTTTTGGAATCAGGAGAAGCGTCGCGAGTCCCAGGACACTGGCGCCAACAATGCCGGTTCCTCCATACAGTTTGGTATAGGGATCAATGGTTTCCCACCAGCTTGGCTGTTTTGGCGGACGAGTATTTTCAGGAGTTGGCGCAACAACCGCGGATACGGATGCGGCATTTTCTTGCGCCTTCATTTTTGTCGAAACAAAGAGTAATGAGGTGAATAACACCATAAATCCGATAGAGAGAAACACCGCCTGTTTGAGATGGACGTGATACTGGACTGTTGTTACTGGCTGAGGAACTGATGCTGGAAGCGAAGGTGCTATAACCTGCTCATTTGGTTCCATAGGCGCATCAGAAAGAATAACCGCTGAAAGAATTTCCGGAGCTGATATCTCGGTTTTTTTGGATTTTTTCGAGCTTCGTTTTTTAACAACTAACGTTCGTTTTTTGGGAGGCATAGGATCGCAAAAAAAGAAATAAGTTAGAAAAATGGGGCGATGACAGTGGAAATGACCATTGAAAAAATAACAATGACGGCAAGGACAAGAAAAATGCGGCGTATCTGTTTTCTACTTAAGAATGGCATATCATTAGTATACACCTTTTAAAAAAATACAAATGTGGATAGCTATCGCTTGAGCACCGCAAGATACGCTTCCGCAGGGATATCCACCTTTCCCATGGATTTCATGCGCTGTTTCCCCTTTTTCTGTTTTTCCAAAAGTTTTTGTTTTCGAGTGACATCTCCGCCGTAGAGTCCCACCGTCACATCTTTTCGCATTGGAGCGATGCGGTCCGATGCTATGACCTTTCCTCCGATCGCCGCCTGAATTTTTACCTCAAACATTTGCCGCGGAAGCATTTTTTTCAATGATTCAACGATTTTTCTTCCGGCGTAATACGCTCCATCTTCATAAACAATGGAGGAAAGTTCTTCTACAATGCTTCCGGCAACCAAGATATCCATACGCACCACATCCGCAGTCCGATATTCCATGAAATCGTAATTCATTGAGGCGTAGCCGGATGAGACGCTTTTTATCTTATCATAAAAATCCACAAGAATTGCAGATAAAGGTAGCTCAAAACGCAAGATAACTCTGCGTTCACTCCCGTGAAGTTCCGAAGAAAGGTATTCCGTATTTTTATACACACCCTTTCGTTCCGTAGTACACGCCATGATTCCGCCGAGTGTGGACTCGGGTGTCACAATATCCACGCGCATCCACGGCTCTTCTATTTGTATCGGCATCTTATTTTGCGTAAGTTCAAGCGGGCCATGGATAATTTTCTCAGTATTGTTTTGATAAGTTACACGGTAAGCAACGGATGGGATGGTTACGATAAGATTTAGCTGGTATTCGCGGTGAAGCCGCTCTTGGACAATTTCAAGATGTAAAAGTCCGAGAAATCCGCAACGAAATCCAAATCCAAGCGCCGGTGAGTGTTCCGGCTCAAAGGTAAATGCCGCATCGTTGAGCTTGAATTTTTCCACCGCTTCCCGCAGGCGTTTGAAATCATCTCCGTCTTTGCAAAATATGCCCGCAAATACCATGGGTTGTATTTCCTTGTATCCGCTAAGCGCGAGAATCTCTTCGCGATGATCCATGGAAACAATCGTATCGCCCACACGACACTCGTGCACATCACGTAGTCCGGTGACAATATAGCCGATATCTCCCGAAAAAAGCTCATCAGAGGGGGTGGCGCGCGGTTTAAAAAATCCCACTTCGAGCGCCTGAGCTTTGGTGCGTGTTCCTTTGAAAAATATTTTTGATTCTTTGCGTATGCTTCCGGAAAAAAGTCGTACGTAGGCGATCACGCCGCGAAATTCATCGTACAAAGAGTCAAAAATAAGAGCCTGAGGTAGCGCTTCTTTTTTCCCCAAAGGCGGCGGGATACGTTTGGTAATTTGTGTTAAAAGCATCTCGACTCCCTCACCTGTTTTTGCGGATACCCTACAGATGTCTTCGCGCGCGCATCCCAAAAGATTGGATATTTCAGACTCCACCTCCGAAACGCGCGCACCCGGAAGGTCAATCTTATTTATTGCCGGAATGATAATAAGGTTTTGTTCCAGCGCCAAGTAAAGATTCGCAAGCGTCTGCGCCTGGATTCCTTGCGTGGCATCTACCAAGAGAATCGCACCTTCAACCGCGGCAAGCGAGCGTGATACCTCATAAGAAAAATCAACATGGCCCGGCGTGTCAATGAGATTGAGATTGTAAAGCTGTCCGGTAAGCGTATATGCCATGCGGACGGGCTGAAGCTTAATAGTTATTCCTCGCTCTCGCTCCAAATCCATTTGATCAAGAAGCTGATCCTTCATTTCCCGCTTTGATACGGTTCCGGTATATTCCAAAAGCCGGTCCGCAAGCGTGGATTTCCCATGGTCAATATGTGCGATGATGCAAAAATTTCGTGTTTCCATGCGGTGAGCAATAAATTGATTTGTGTGTTTACTGTACTAATACTGAGACAATCCTGACGCGGGCATAATCCACTGCCGGGCTCACGGATGCGGTTTGAAAAAGGTCTGTTGGCCGGGTATCGAATTTTGAAATAGTACCAATAAGCAAGCCCGCAGGAATACCATCTTGTAGCCCGGATGTCTCTACAATGTCTCCGATTTCAATCTTTTCTGACATGGGAATAAGATCAATTTTCAACCCCAATCCAAATTGTCCGTTGACAACGCCGGTTGTGGGAGGTGTCGCCGCAATAATGGCTGTTACTTTGCTTTTACTGTCATTGATAAGCAGTACTTGGCTTGTCGCCTCCATCACTTTGTTGATTTTTCCAACCAACACCCCATTATTCGTGAGTACTGGCGCAGATAGCGTGATGCCGTCATTCTTCCCCTTGTCAATCAGGAATCCGCTTCTTCGCACATCCGTGGTCCAGCCGATGCGATTTGCAAGTTGGACATGGAATTTGCTTTGCTGAACAAACTTCAGCTGTTCACGCAAGGTTTCATTCTCACTTTGCGCGATGGTCAGTGCCGCACGTTCCACTTCAAGTTTTTGGATGCGCTCTTCCAGTATATGCAGAGGAGTTTTTTCTTTTTGTGTGAATAGGTCAGATATATTTTGAAAAAAATCTGATACGCGCGTCGCCATGAAACTAAGCCGCGAGAGCACATATCCACTGCGCGCTTCCACTGGTGCAAGTATGCCAATGCCATGCGCGATCCAGAGGGCGCATATGCTGACGATACTGATGATGACTGCTCTGTGTATTCTCTGATGCATGAGCCATGAAAGATATTACATTATTCCGGAATCCTGCACCACAACATTTTTTAAGAATGCAAGATCGTCAATAAGCACTGCGGTTCCGCGAACAACGCACGTGAGCGGATCTTCTGCGGCAAGCACTGGCACGCCGGTAGCGTCGGAAATGAGGTGGTCAAGATTTCGCAGAAGCGCCCCTCCACCGGTAAGCAACAGGCCGTTTTCATAAATGTCGGACACAAGTTCCGGCGGCGTATTTTCTATAGTTGACTTCACGCTATCCACAATCGTACGGACGCTTCTGGAAAGCGCCTCGCGCACTTGTGCGTCATCCATGATGATTTCTTTGGGAAGGCCGGTTACCAGATCCCTGCCGCGTACTTTCATGACCAATGGTTCAGGAAGGATATCCGCTGACCCGATTTTTATTTTTACATTTTCCGAGGTCCGTTCCCCTAAAAGCACATTAAAATAGTCTCGTGCATATTTAATAATATCTTCATTAAATTCATTTCCCGCAATTTTTAGGGATTTTGACGTGACAATACCACCTAAGGAGACCACCGCAATATCCGTGGTGCCGCCGCCGATATCCACCACCATGTGGCCGCTGGATTCTTGTACCGGTAAACGCGCGCCAATGGCAGACGCCATAGGCTGTTCAATGAGATACACTTCACGCGCGCCTGCGGAAAGCGCCGCGTCAATCACGGCCTTGCGCTCCACCTCTGTCACCTCTAAAGGAATGCCGATGACAATGCGCGGCCGAGGGGTAAATGCAAATGTCTCCTTGTGTACTTTGCGGATGAAATATTTCAACATTTTTTCCGTCACTTCAAAATCAGAAATGACGCCGTCAACCAGCGGCTTGGTGGCAACAATATATGAGGGTGTTCTGCCCACCATTTTGTATGCTTCCGTGCCAACAGCCAGGATTTGATCTGTGCGATTATTGACAGCAACCACAGACGGTTCATTGATAAGAATTCCCTTGTCTTTCACATAGACAAGCGTATTTGCCGTACCAAGGTCTATGCCAAGATCGTTTGAAAATCTGCCGAATAAGATATTCAGAACTCCGCGCATACATTATGATTTCATCAAAGAGACAATGTCTGAAAGCCGTAATATTTTTATTTCTTTACTCGCGCGTTCTTTCCACTCGCCAGAATCTTGCGCAAGCGTTTTTTCACTGATGACAATGCGATGCGGAAGACCGATGAGATCCGCGTCTTTGAATTTTTCTCCGGCAGTCGCATCGCTTCGGTCGTCAAAAAGTGTTTCAATGCCTGCGGAGAAAAGCGTCTCATACAGTTTTTTCGCTTCGTTTGAAATGCGTGTCTGTATCGCATCATCAGAGCTTGTCAGCGGAATAATATGTGCGGCAAATGGCGCGATTGCCACAGGCCAGATCATGCCGTTTTCATCATGATTTGTCTCAATGACTGTTGCCAACAGGCGCCCCACTCCAATGCCATAGCACCCCATGATAATTGGTTTTTTTATTCCATCTTCATTCACAAATGTCGCATGCAACGGCTCGCTGTATTTTGTGCCAAGTTTGAAGATATGCCCATTCTCAATGGCTGATTCCGTGGTAAGCACAGCGCCGCATTGCGGGCATACGGTCTGTCCCTGTTCCATGGTTTCAAAATTTGCCGCAAAATCACACGATGAACAAAGAGCGATTTTATCTTCTCCGGTTGGCGCAATGCAGGCGAATTCATGGGAAAAATTTCCGCCGATTGATCCGGATGACGCGCGGATAGGAACTGCGCGGATGCCGCATCGTTGGTAGATCCGCGCATATGCCGCTTTGATCGCCTCATAAAAAATATCCAGATCTTCTTCTGTTCGATGAAAGCTGTACAAGTCTTTCATGATAAATTCGCGCACGCGCAGAAGCCCGCTGGTGGAGCGCATCTCGTTGCGGAATTTTGTCTGTATTTGATATGCGGAAAACGGCAGGTCGCGGTAGGAATGCACATGGGTGCGGGCAAGATCGGTGATCACCTCCTCATGCGTACTTGCAAGGCCGATTATTTTTTTATGCCGGTCCTCAAATTTAAAAAGCGGCGGGTCGATGGTATCCCATCTGTTGCTTTCCATCCAGAGATTCGCCGGCTGAAGACTGGGCATAAGAAGTTCTTGACAGCCGAGTATATTGAGTTCCTCGCGAATAATGTTCTCTATATTTTTATGTACGCGAAATCCCATAGGCAGGAGGGAATATACGCCACTCATGAGCTGTTGGATGTATCCGCTGCGTGTAAGGAGAATATGGCTGATACTCTCCGCGTCGCGCGGCGAATGTTTGGATGTTTTTCCTAAGAGCGTTGATTGGAACATAGACGATTTTTTATGAATGGAGTTGCAAGAGACTTGACCCGGTCATATCCGCGGGTTTTTCAATATTGAGTAAATCAAGGACGGTTGGCGCAACATCAGAGAGCATACCGCTGGTTTCAAGCACGCTGAGGTCTTTTTGCGACACATCCAACGGATGAAGCGTTTTTCCCTCAAGTTCGCTTGCGATGATGATACATGGGATCGGGCTCCCATTATGCTCCTTGTCAATTTTTCCCGTCTGTAAATCCAAAAGCACCTCTGCGTTTCCATGATCCGCGGTCATAATCACCGCACCATCCTTTTGCAGGATAAGCGGCACAAACTGTTTGAAACATTGGTCCAAAGTTTCAATGGCTTTGATGGTCGCCTTCATGTTTCCTGTGTGCCCCACCATGTCCGCATTTGCAAAGTTCACTGCAAAAAAATCGTACGTGTCGCCCTCTATTGCTTTCACAAGGCTTTGTGTGATTTTTTGAGCGCTCATTTCCGGTTTTTTGTCATAGGACTCCACATGTGGCGATGGGATCATCTCCCGCTTTTCTTCCGTGAATGGTTCTTCTCTGCCGGCATTTAAGAAATATGTGACGTGCGCGTATTTTTCCGTTTCTGCAATATGGAATTGTTTCAGTCCGGCGTTGCTCACTGCTTCCGCCAGGCAATTACGGATGATTTGTGGAGGGAATGCTACGTGCGCAGGTGTTCCTTTTTCGTACTGCGTGAATGTTGCAAAAAAAAGATTGGCATAGTCCATTCGCTGAAATGTGTCAAAAGATGGATCAGTAAATATCTGTGTGATTTGTCGCGCGCGGTCTGCGCGGATATTGAAAAAAATCACCGCATCGCCATTTTGAACGGGCGCGACAGGTTTGCCATGCTCTGTGATGACCGTGGGGATGAATTCTTCGTCGGTGACTCCCCTTTCGTATGATTCTTTGATAGTCTGCACAGGATCCTCGTGTGTAGAGTCGGATATTCCTTGACTGATCGCTTTGTATGCCCTCTCCTCCCTATCCCAGTGGTGGTCGCGATCCATGGTATAAAACCGTCCGGAAAGTGTTGCGATTTTTCCGTGTACTTTTTTTAGTTTTTCTACAAGCGTTTCAATGTATCCGACGGCGCTTGCGTATGATGTGTCTCTACCGTCAAGAATCGCATGAACAAAACACTCTTCCAATCCTTCTTTTTTTACAAACTCCAACAGGGCATACAGATGATCAATATGGCTGTGGATGCCGCCCGGACTCACAAGACCAAGAATATGAATTTTTCCTTTATTTTTTTTGACATGTTCCACTGCTTCGCGCAAAACAGGGTTTGAAAAAAAAGAACCGTCAGAGATGGCGGCATTGATGCGCGACAATTCCTGATATACGATGCGGCCTGCGCCAATAGTCATGTGCCCCACCTCTGAATTGCCAACATCTCCCCATGGCAAACCCGCCGCTTCTCCGCCTGCTTGCAGGGCGACCGTAGGATACGTGGAAATATAATGGTCAAAATTCGGTGTATTGGCTTGTGTGATTGCATTGGCGCGTGATGGAAGCTGGATTCCCCAGCCGTCAAGAATAACTAATGCAACAGGACGATGCGGTTTTTGCATATTCAAGCTTTTTTCAAGAGTTCCGCTTCTATCTCCATAAGACGGTTATATTTTTCCACGCGTTCAGATCGTGAGAGGCTTCCCGTCTTGATATACTCGGCATTTACGGCAACGGCCAGATCCGCAATGGTCGTATCACACGTTTCGCCGGAACGATGTGAGATATTGATTTTGTAATGATTCTTTTGCGCGAGTAAAATACAGTCTATGGTTTCAGAGAGTGTGCCGATCTGATTAAGTTTAATGAGAATAGCATTTCCCACCTTTTTGTCAATGCCCATCTGCAGGCGTTTTGTGTTTGTGACAAAAAGGTCATCGCCGACAAGAAGGAGTTTTTTTCCGAGTTTTTTTGTAAGCTCTTGCCAACCGCTCCAGTCATCTTCGGAAAGCCCATCTTCCACAAGCGCGATAGGATATTTTTCTTTCCATTGTGCAATGCGCTCTATCATCTGGTCGGATGTAAGGCCGGTTTTTTTCCCCGCATCCAGCATATAGCGTTTTTTTTCAGCGTCGTAAAATTCTGATGCGGCAAAATCAAATCCAAGAGACACATCTTTTCCGGCTGTGTAGCCCGCATCAGAAATAGCCGCGAGAATAAGCGCGATCGCTTTTTCATTGGTTCCTGCGAGCGGCGCAAATCCTCCCTCATCTCCTACTAGTGCCGGAAATCCTTTCTTTTTTAAAATACTTTTCAGTGAATGAAAAATTTCAGCGCCAATGCGCACGCGTTCTGAAAATCGCGCGTGTTTTGGAAGTATCATGAATTCTTGAATTGCAAGTCCGCTATCCGCGTGTTTTCCGCCATTCACAATATTCATGGTCGGATGCGGAAGCTGATAGGTATTTCCAAAAGAAAGATGGAATATATCGCGGATATATTTGTAGAGCGGTTTTTTTGCTGATATGGATCCGGCATACGCACACGCGAGAGAGACGCCAAGAATCGCATTCGCGCCAAGTTTTGTTTTATTTTCCGTCCCATCCAATTCGCGCATGGTTTTGTCTATGATGCGCTGTTCCGTGACTTCCACGCCACTAAGCGCCTGTGCGATTGTGGTATTGATATTGCTAACCGCCTTTGTCACTCCTTTTCCTTTGTATCGTTTCGGATTGTTATCTCGGAGTTCAAGAGCTTCATGACTGCCGGTGGACGCGCCTGATGGAACCGATGCGGTTCCACTGATGCCATTGTCGAGAAATACTTTGACGCGAACCGTAGGGTTTCCTCGTGAGTCAAGAACTTCAGATCCAATGATGCGGGTGATTTTTGGCATACGATTGCTGTTTAGCTATTAAGATTTCATAAGATATGTTAAGACGGGAAATTCTTTCCCAGAGAGAAGCTCCAAGGATGCGCCGCCGCCGGTAGAGACAAAGGTAAATTTTTTTGTCAGGTGGTATTTTTTTGTAAAACTTTGCGTGTCTCCCCCGCCCAAGATGGATGTCGCCTTACTGTGAATAATTGCCTGTGCGATACCTTTTGACCCCGCGCAAAATTGATCCGTCTCAAAATATCCTACGGGGCCATTCCAAAAGACCGTCTTTGCTTTTTTTATAATAGATGCGTAATACGCGACAGTTTTTGGACCAATATCCAGATACATCCAATCGCGCGGCAAAGTGCTGTTGTGCTCTATAGAGATATTTTTTATCTCGATTGATGGTCCATCTTTACGTGACGCCGCGACAAAGTCGAGTGGAAGGACAAGTTTTGGCACATTCAGGCCGGGCCCGAGGTTGACAAAGGTATCTTTGGTTTTTTTCAAAAGCTCTTCAGCGGTCTGAAGAATAGACTGTGTTTCTTTTTTTGGAGTGAGACTCACATCTTTTTCAATGTACGATGCGCCAATTTTTATACCCTGTACTTTGAGAAAGTTATGCGCCATGGCGCCACCGATCAAGATAACATCCGCAAGAGAAAGAAACGAGCGGAGTGTCTCGATCTTATCTGAAATTTTTGCGCCTCCGAGAATAACGATAAACGGAACTTTTGGTTTTTTCATGAGTGATTGCAGTGTGGAAAGTTCTTTTTCCATATGAAATCCGGCGACAGAAGGAAGCGCTTTGAGAATTCCTGTCGTAGAGGGATAGTCTCTATGGCTTTGCGCGAATGCGTCAAAGACGACACACTCACCGAGCGTGGAAAGTTTTTGACTAAATTTTTCATCGCACGCCTCTTCTTCCAGATGAAATCTGACATTTTCCAAAAGAATAATATCCTTTGGTTTCATAGCGGCCAATGCGCGATCTACGTCCGGGCCGATGCAGTCGTTTAGTTTTTTTACTTTTCTATGGATGAGCTCGCTTAGGCGCTTTGCTACCGGATCAAGTTTTAGTTTTTCCTCAGGTTTTCCCGCGGGCCTGCCGAGCCATGTGAGAATAACTATCTTACAATTATTTTTCAAAAGATATTTCAACGAGGGAATACTTGCGGCGATGCGCGTATCGTCAGAGACGATCCATCTTCCTCCTTTTTTTTCAACAGGCACATCATACGCGGTACGAAATAGGACATGCTTGTTTTTCAGGGATATGTCTTTGAGCGTTTTTAGGCCAATGACCATAGTGTTTTGCCTTTTATGGATAAACAAAAAGCCTCATACAATAAAGATAGTATATCATGAATAAAAAAATAAAAAAAGAGCGGAAAATAGAGAGAAAAATAGAGCAAAACCCTCCGTTTTCAGAGGGTTTTTGAGTATTGTTTTTTACTACGAACTGACAACTGTGTACTGTGTACTGATTATATCGTACTTCCCACATGTTCCGCCATCTCGGCAAGGCGGCAGGAGTATCCCCACTCGTTGTCATACCATGCGATAATTTTTACCAGATCACCATCTATGACTTTTGTGAGAGAGAGGTCTACTACCGTGGAATACGAGCTACCGATAAAATCAGAGGAGACGAGCTGTTCTTCGGTTACGCCGATGATGCCTTTGTACATGGGATCTTGTGAGACTTTTTTGAAAAGCGCGTTTATTTCCTCCACGGTTGTTTTCTTTTTCAGAACAAAAACAAAATCTGTCAGTGAGACATCTGCTATCGGGACGCGCATGGCAAGACCGTCAAAAAGACCTTTGAGTTCCGGAATGGCCTCTGTAGTGGCGATGGCGGCGCCGGTAGTGGTGGGGACGATATTTTGATACGCGATACGCGCACGGCGCATATCCCCTTTCTTCAGTCCGGGCGGCGGACCGTCTACGATATTTTGTTCGGCAGTCACTGCGTGAATGGTGGTCATAAGCGCCTTTGCGATACCAAATGCGCCGTGAAGCACCGTTGCGATTGGCGAGATGCAGTTTGTAGTACAGGATGCGTTATTGATAATGGGCTCTTTTGCGTACTTGTGTGCGTTTGCGCCAAAGACATACGTGGGAACTCCACCCTTGACCGGTGCGGAGACAATCACACGTTTTGCGCCGGCAGTCAGATGTTTTTTACAATCCTCGATATTTGTAAATCTACCCGTGCATTCCAGCACTACATCTACATTCAGCGCCTTCCACGGCAGTTTTTCCGGTTCTTTCTCCGCGATAACTTGGAGTGTTTTTCCGTCTATAAAAATATTTTTCTCGTCATGAGAAATTTCTTTTTGAAAAGCGCCAAAGACGGTATCGTACTTCAAAAGATGCGCGAGTGTGGCGGAGTCCGTAAGATCATTGACCGCGACGAACTCGATATTCGGATTATCGATACCCGCTTTCAGGGTATTTCGGCCGATGCGACCGAATCCATTGATGGCGATGCGTATGGGCATAGGGATAGTACTTAGTTCTTAGTTATCAGTTCGCAGTTATTTTTTATATGTCATCCTGAGTGAAGCGAAGGATCCCGTTCGTGATAAAGAGCTGGGATTCCTCTCCGCCAGCTGGCGGATCGGAATGACATACATAGTATACCCTATTTTTATAATCTTCACAAAATAAAAAAAGACTTATTGCATTTTGCGATAGGTCTTTGAAATTTTTTTTGCGGAATTACGGGGATGATCCCTACCTTACCATGCCTTGCCCCGCCGGACCAAACCATACCATACCGGACCTCACCGCACCTTAGATAAAATATGAGGACGAAATATCTTTCCTAAATATTCCGCCCTCTGAACTATGAGTGACGCCTATGCGGCGCTCTCTTCGGTGTCGCTCTCACTTTCACTTGGCAAGACCAGAGCCTCGAACACGAGATCCTTTTCCTCCTCGTACTTGAGGACGTCGAACTTGGTGACGATGAACTTGCCGAATCGCGGCCGATAGTCGCCAATGCCATTGTGTTGGCCTGCGCGGACGAGAATGCTCTGAAGCACCTCTACCGGCAAGATGCGTTCGTCCAAAACGGAGAGCGTGAATTCCGTGCACCACTCCTCCAAGCGAGGCCGTGCGCGAAGCACACGGGCGGTACCGATACGTGCCGGACGCTTGTCGATGGCGTAGTCGTAGAGCTTCTCTCCCTTGAGATTCGTGATTCCCGAATACTCTGGAAAGACGCCTACGCCGCCCTTCACCGGATCCTTGAAGGTCTTCTTTCCCTGCCCCTTCACTTGGAAGGAGCTTGCCGCCTTTACCATGGTTTGGTAGACGTGCTCTCCGGGAACGCAGAGCTGGCCCTTCTTGTCGCCATTCGCCGGGTCAAGGCGATAGGCTCCCTGCTCCGCCTCCACCTCCGGGAGTGGCGGACCTGTCTTTCTGGACTTGACCGTGCCCTCCAGCTCGGCCGTGGCCTCCATGGAGAACTTGTGCATGAGAAGAGGGGCAGATCCTTGGATTTTCACTGCGACTTCGTACATCTCTCGTACCTCCTTACCTTAAATTGAGAGAGTTTTCGAATGGGCCCTACCTTACCGTGCCTTACCACGCCTTACCACGCCTAACCTCGCCACGCCCAGCCAGACCGCAACCCCACCAGACCAAACCCTATATGAGTATAAAGCGGGCTGGTAAGCTGATTTCCTTATAAAAAGGATACATTGAGGACGAGCTTAGTATAGAACACATTGTATGGTTTTGTCAAGGGTCAATACCCTGAAAAAAGAAAAAGGGTTCGACGTATTTGTCGAACCCGTGGGTTTTTGTTTAGGAGAGACTGAATACGAGATTATCCAGACTTCCAAGTAGGAACGGAGTATCACTCAGTGCGCACGCGGCGATTTTTTCGCACGTGAGTGAGGTGAGTGATGCCGTGTATCTTTCTTTGGACGGTACGGGACTTTCCTTCAACTCCTGCTGTGCCTCCTCGCACAATGGAAGGTGAATGGCGAGATGCTCGCCGCCAAAGGAGATACCGAAGGCGCTGGCGTCAGAAGGATTCAGCCGAATCGCTTCACCCCAATCTTCCCTCCGGGAGAGATGCATACGCATGGGAACGTATATGTCGGAATACGTCGCAAGGACCATGTGGTGATCCATGTATGCCGACATCATCTCGAGGATATACGGTTCGAGTACTCCGCCTTCGAGCAAAACACCCGCCTCCTTTACGGTCATTGCTCGGCCGTCGGCGACAATCGTACTCATGATGATCGGTTTGAGAAGTTCAGTCGCGATAGTGGTCGGGATTCCCAGCATCTTTTTTTGAAGAGAGGGATCCGGCACACACACCGCGGTTGCGGAATAGTCTACCCGCCGCTCATAGAAGTCTCTCGCGGCATTATCGATCTCCATATCGATACTCTGAAGAAGACGGCCAAATGAACCCTGGAGTGTGGTATTGCGCATCAGCGTTTCTACCGCCTCCTGTACCATTTGGCACTCGTTTCTGATGATGATCTCTGGGGCACCCATCTCCATCAGACGACTGACACGATTATTCCTACCGATAATGCGTCGATACAGATCGTTGAGATCTGATGTTGCGAAAGTTTTTGCATCGTATCGGACCATCGGTCGGAGGTTGGTGGGCAGAACCGGGAGATTGCGTATAAGGAAGCGTGAGATATCAACCCCTCGCTCCATGCACACGCTCTCGAGTGCCGCCACTCCCCAGTCGCTTGGTTCGGCATCGTCATCATCATCCACTATGGATCGTTTGTAATCGATGACAGCGAGAATGCCCTCGATATCTCCGATGCCGACTTGTGCAATAGTTTGTGCACATTGCAGCTTGAGCCATGGATGGACAACCGGAATCGCAAGTTTGATATGACCAAACCTGCTATTCGGTGCCAAGTGTGTATCAACTTGGACGCCGCACTTCATGCACGTGATACCCTTATGCCTGATGCCCTCGAGTCTGCCACAACTGCACTTCAGATCTCGGCCGTTTCCGAAGATCGCCTCGCAGAAGAGACCTTCGTGTTCTGGCTTCAATGTTTTGTAGCTGATGGTCTCTGGACGTTTTACCTCGCCGTGTGACTGCTTGACGATCTGCGCATCGGTTATGCGCATGATATGTAGAGCACCATCTTCAACTTTCGTTGAGAAACCGCACCCAACCATCAATGTTGCAAGTCGATGTGCGGAGTGAGTCGGTGGTGTTTCCAATGCGGGGACGGGATTTCGGAGAAGCAATGCTTCATATGCTGTTGCTCGCGCGCGTATGCCGCTTGATTTGACCATAGCCATTTCCACAGCGTTCTGTACGTATCCGAGGTGCGCAAACTTTTGGATGTTGACCTTTTGTCCTGGATTTGGATGTTCCGATAGGGGCTGTTGAGTGACTAGGCTATACCGTCCAGTCGAACGTCCAGCCAACTTGTCTTCCATGCGCCGCGTTATTTTCGTGAGTTTCACGGCACGAAATGCAGGACCATCCGAATCCGGAACTGGAAGTCCCTTGAGGATATCAGCGTCTGGATGGACGAGAATATCCGTACCAAAGGAAAAGCATCCCTTGGCGCTGAACCCTGCTACGACCAAGGTATGGCCGTGGTTATCATTAAGGACATCGCCGACAGCCAGCTTGCGCTGGATGAGGAGGTCGATGGTTACGACCTTACCCTTGTTGAAATCCTTGATCTCTACGTTTGTGACCAACGCCTCATCCCGCTGTTTTGCGATCGCGACGATGGGTTGTGTCTGGGCAAGCGTTGCGGCGAGTACCGAGCGCTGTGCGACTTTCGTACCGACCATCACTACGCCATTCTTATCCAGATTCGCACCCGGAAAGTACCCCTCGAAGTCTGCGGGTTTTGCGCTTTTTGCCGGCGCATCGATAGAGAATGGTGACTGGCGCTCCAGAAGCGCGGTGTCAAACCGCCCCTGATCGCGCACCTCCTCTGATACGATGCAGGCGTTGCCGGTCAGCTGCGGATATGTCCGCAGAAGGTTTTTTCCGGCTATTCGGAGTCTGAGTCTTGATTTCCCATCCAGGATCATCGGATTCCTCCTTGCATCCCGTCTTCCGACAGGTAAAGCCCGGTTTTCCCGAGCGTGTCAAAGAACCGATAGTAATGTACATGCATGAATTATATATTGTCAAGGAGCTGTACTGAGGCCGTTGCAAAACTCAGCTAAGCATGTCATTCCCGCGAAGGCGGGAATCCAGTTCTTTTAATTTAAGAAGAATTCTGGATCCCCGATCAGGTCGGGGATGACAATCGGAGGGTTTTGCAACGGTCTCTGTACTGTCAAGGAGCTGTACAGCGCGAGTACATAGGTAACACTTACTTGTCGCCAAAGCGCTTTTTATATCGCGCAGTAATCTCATCCACGAGATACTTTAAGAAAGTATCTTCTCTTACCGTTTTTAGTACCGGCTCCTCGAGAATATCGAGCAGAAATACTCCTGAGGCGACGAGTGTGAAGCAGATGCCGCATTCATCCGCATGCATGTCTCTCGGCTTTCCTGTACTTACGGCGATCGCCGTCCGAAGAATTTGTACGTCGCTGAAATGCGGATTTTCTCCGACCGATCGGATTCCGATCGAACGAAGAATCATGATCATCATCTCCTCACCCATCTGATTTTTCTTCACATTTCCTCCTTCGAGAATTCTTTTTAATCCCATCCATGTGCGCACACAGATATATGGATTAGCCAAAAATCCTCTCTTCAGGAAATCTACTATACATAGTAGTGATTTCCTGGAGAGAAGGCGCGAAGGTTTCTCTATGTCCTTCGCGCAAATATTCCTGAGCACCTATCAGTCAAGAACTACTCGTTCTCCTACTATGGCACGAGGCGCTTGTAGCGACGATTGATATATCGCCGCATGAATCCGGAAACTTGCGCCTCCGCATGGAACTTAGCGTGCCCGATACTCATACGACGCCCATCACTGACGAAGCAGTTCAGGAAGTCCTGATCCGTCATCGTGGTAACCACCTTGAGTCGCTCATCGTCAAGGATTGCCTTGAATTCTGGCACGAGTGCGAGTCGTGACGGAATTTTCAGGTCATTCCCAAGATCAACGGCGTTCCCGAATAGTTTATTGGGATCTACTCTACCGAGTCGCGCGGCCATGGCTCTGAAGTGAGTCATAATCTGACTCCTGTAGCGAGTCTTATACGGCTCTTGCACGAATACCGCCTCGGGCACGTGGCGATAGTCATGGATGAAAGCAGCATGCGCCAGCGCATTAGCGATAACAGTATCTGCTGTCGCCAACTCGCGAGCCACAAGCTCCTCCATTCGCCCCGTGAATTCATTCGGAAAGAGATACACAAGACGCTGAAATGTTTTGCGATCGTCCCCTTTTGGCACACCCGGAAGAGCATCGAAGAAAGCGTTGATGATATCCCTCCTCGTCTCTTCGTCATAGTCGAGGTACCAGCACCGCTGGCTGACGACGCTGATATCCCCGCTCCAATAGAGGTACCGTCGCGACGGAACCTCCATGCCACGCAGGAGCTCCTCCACGATCAGATAGATCAGCTGATCGCCCTCCAAGATACGATTCTTTTGGGCTTCGTTCTGGAAAGCGAAATGCCGACTTGCATAATCGATCACCTCTCGAATGAGCGCTGGCTCGATCCGTCCATCCGATGTGAATGCCTTGGACCGGAACTCGATCACGTCGCGAATGTCCGCAACTGGAATAGGAATGAACCCGACGTGTCCGTCCCGCCGTTTCTCCCGTTGGGCGATCGCGGCAGCCGCTTGCTTCCGACGAAGTGACCCTGTGGCGTACTGGACAATGAAATCAACCACCGGAAAGGACCGCTCGATCTGAACGGGTTCCGTCCTATTCTCGTTGACAGGAAGGTCAATCACTGTGCGTCCGAGGCACGCCGCCGAGAAAATCGGCGGGATGCCAGCCGCTCTGAAGTCGCGTGCGCGCTGTTCGATCTTGTCTAGCAGCGCTGACGATGCCATCTGTTCACCAGCTAAAACGAGTTTTAGGTGATCGTAATGTGGGCCGTAAAAATATCCCTCACACATCACGAGAAAGCGCCGCGCTCGCTGACACGCAGATTCATATTCCCGTAAGTCAACGAATGTATATACATTGTCTCGCTTACGGTAGAGGCGCTTGATACCCGCCTGATTGAATACCTCTTCAGAGATACTTCGAACACTTAGGTTACCAGCAAGCTGGCTTATCTGAGCTGCCAATTGAGAAGTGCTCCGGGCCATTGCTGGCCTCCTTTCAAATTTCAATGAAATTTCAATGAACTTTCCCCTCACCTTCAAAACACCACTAATTGATGTCCTGAAGAGAAAGTGGGAGCAAATCAGTACGAATACTATCTACTCCCAAATTACTTCAACCCCGTATCTTTTCACGCGCCGGCGATTATCCCGGCAAACTTCGCGACGGCCCCTTCGACAAGGACGCTCGTCACCTCCTCGTCCATGCAGTCATGAATATACTCCCTTCTTCTTGGCTATACTGACGTTGGAACGTAAAACTCAAGAATGTCGATAGTTCGTTCGATGCCGTCTCGTATTGTGTCTATCATGGAGACAAGTTCCTCTATAGATCGATACGCGAGCGGTGGTGCTTCTGGAAGAACCAGCGACGGTTCGCTCGACCCTTGTCCGAAGAGCTGTGAGATAATCCTCCTACCATTACTTGGTAGGGTACGCGCCTCTCGAAGTTGATTCTCGTACTCCCACCGAAGATCCCGGATCAAATTTCTGTACTCAATACGAGCCAGATCCTCTACCCAGACTTTATCCTCCTTAACCTCAATGATCATCTCACCTTTTAGACGTTCTGGCCCGAGCAGATATCTATCACTCTCTTTGTCATACCGACAACCCACATAATTTGCTATGGAGCCTAAGTATAGAGCTCTATGGCCTGCCCAACGAATCCGTATGACGGTTCTGCTAAAAGCAATGTAGAGTGATCCCTCCATATTGTCTCCTTGGGCATGAAAGAGTTGACCACGTTCATGAACGATCCCCATGTTGGGGTTTACCTTATGTCCCATCCTCCAATGTCCAACGGAAACAAGACCGCCAATCTTTTGGAGTTTCTTGGTCTCCGAGAGTACATCGAGTACATGCATCAGCTCGTTATACTTTTCAGTGAGATTACTCACAGACTCCTGAACGGCCACGTTACAAATTTCCATGAAATCTCCAGAGAAGGCTATAACCCCACTCGGCCTTTACCGAATGCAAGGCGGATTTTCACCCTCACTTCAGAGCATGCAGAGAGAGCTCCGATGCCCTGAAGAGAAGGTGAAATATTTTCTATATCTAAAACATGGCTATTCTCCTTTCTTCAAGGGTTGAAGATTGTAAGGAACAATTTGTATTACTATAATCCAAATATAACAGAGAGAAATAACATGTCAATAGCAAATTGACCACTTTTCATTATAATTTCAAGATTATTCTGACCATAATAAAAGGATTTACTACAATAAGAGGAAAATATGTCAGATGTATTTGACATTGTTAAATTATATGATATAATTAAATCAACATTCTCTGTATGTATCAAACATTACTCACACAACTCGGACTCGCAGAAAAAGAGGCGACCATCTATGAAACGCTCGTAGAAAAGGGCTCATTGACTGCTGGACGCCTACTGAAAGAACTTCCCTACAAACGAGGAGATATGTATTACCTTCTTTCACGATTAAAGGAAAAGGGATTAGTGACAGATGTCCTTTCCAAAAAGGGAGTTGCAGTATTTACAGCTGCGAATCCCACAACTCTTGAATCACTCGCAGAAAAAGTTCTTGAAAAGGCTCAGCAGATAAAAACAGGTCTGGATGCCGCACTTCCAAACCTGAAATCTCTATACAATCTCGCAATGGAGAAACCTGGCATGCGCTTCTATGAAGGTGAGGCGGGAATATGGAAACTACTCAATGACACTCTTGACTCAAAAACCGAACTTCTCTTTTTGGGTGATCACGACGCAATTAACACTCATATTCCGACACTCAATAAAGATTATGTACTTAAAAGAAAAAAACGACACATCAAAAAGCGTCTTATCCAATTTGATACGCCATCCGCTCGCGCATTTGCACGTACCGGTGATGAATTCACCGAGGTTCGACTTATTGCCACGGATGCGTCAAACATCCGAAGTTTCATGCATATCTATGATAACAAGGTATCGTATGTAACGTTTTTGGAAACCGCATTCATCGGCGTTCTTATTGAAGATCCAATGTTCTATCAACTTCAACGAGTAATGTTTGAATATATGTGGAAAACTGCCACACGTTTTACGAATTCCTAACCACGATACTCAAATACAAGTTGAGCGTGCTCTGCGTTTTTTGTGTATCGAGAAAGAACGTAGCCGTGTGCCAATGGGGCGAATATCTCCTGCATTATACGGGGATCGAATAGATCACGCGTGTCTACTTCAAATGCGATTATCGATTTTTTTTCGGCAATTTGCTCTGATATGTCGAGCAGTGAAAAAGAAAGGAGCGGCGACGGAAATTCCGGCTTTGATCTTGATTTGATTTGCCGATCAATAATAAGAACGCCGTCCTGCTCTTCTTTATCATAATGGAAACTAACTCCCTCGAATTTTGCCTGCTCGATATAGGAGGCGGCAATATCTTTCCACACCGATGTCTTTCCACGAATTAATGCGTCTTTTGACTCCTTCTCCAGCGCCTGCATAATAATAGAAGGATAGAATCCCGACCCTCTGTATGCAGTCTCGAAAAACAACGCGCTCCAAAATTTTTCATGCGGTGCCGTGTCGGTGAACACCGCCGATCCGATAAGAGGTTTCGGAGTTTTATCTTCTCGCAAAATCACATAAAAACGGCTTTTATTTTCCGGATCATTTACCCGCGCGTCCAGCTCTGCAAGAAGGCGGTCAACTTTTGCATTGTCGCCCCACTCTTTGCGCAGACTTTTCTCGTACCCCGCATGCACCATTCTCGTTATTTCTTTATGGGTGCGCATTTCTTTGGAGGTAAACTCATGCAAGTGGAATAGTTTTACGTCTTCTAGGTCGATATGCTCCCCTTTCAGTGCCGCAACCCCCGCGCAGATCATAGACGCCTGCTCGTCAATCATTTCCAGGTCTGCTAACAACTCTTTTTGATTCTTTTTTTTCACTGCTCCATGCAATAATTCTTTGCCGCGAGCAAGGAGATTGACAGTGAATGCACGCACAACTGGTTCTGCTTTCGGGCCTCCTCCAAAATTTTCTCGAAGATAATCAGCCGCGCGGTAAGCTGTCTGGGCGATTTTCGCGTATTTCTGAAAGAGTGGTGCTGCCGCATTTCCAAATCGCCTCCCGATATCAATAAGTTTTGCGCCAAATTCTAGATCTCCTTCAGTTGCAAGAAGCGAAGTAAGCGCGTCATTGCCAAATTGTTTTACAAAATCTCTCATGGAAAGAGCGTGCATAATATCTTGCTGACTAAAAAAACTTAAAAAATTACGTTGCACCCACAATGGCTGATGATTTAATGTAATACCGAAATGATTTTCAATAATCTCGCGCATCTGCAGACACATAAGATACGAATATTCATCGTATGACGCGGGATCAAAAGAAGCGGCTCCAGGATGCAGTGCAGTAAAAAAATCCTCCTTCGCTAATGGGTAATGGGGAGAATGGCCCCTCTTCTCTGCGAAGGAAAGAATATTTACTTCTTCCCCAGGGAATAAGTGCGATATATAGTTTCGAAGCCACACTTCCAAATGAGGGGACATCATGATTGCGGCAGTGGCATTGGCTTTCGCTGCGTTCAGCGCTTCGTAATCCTCATCAGTAGCAAAAAAAATCGCAGACATTCTCCCTGTTTTCTGATATTCAGCGATATAGTGCGGCGCGAGCTGATAATAGTGTGCGTTTGGATTGTTATCTTTTCCAATAAGATAACCACTCTCATTTTCTTCTTTGAAATGTTTTACCCGATAACGTTCAAAAGAATCGATGTGACACCTTTTGCCACCGATCTCCTTACCCTCGATAAAATAACCAAGCTGCAAATAGCGACCATAAATAAGAAAATTGCTATTTCTATGACGCGCCATAATATCGGCAATTCCGTAAAATTTCTTAGCACACTCGCTTTGGATATCATGTCTGTCTTGGGGTAGAGATGCAATCAAGGCGCTGCTATAATGTTCAAAAAAATCGAGAATCTTATGGGAAAGCACATTGGCATACGGCCGATTAATGAGCTGCAGTAATATAAAACCCTTTGATGCAGACGGCGATAACGAGTCGAACGGATATAATACTTCCTTGTTAACCTGCAAAAGCTCACCAGATGCTTTATTATCTGCTCGATATTGGGACGCTACTCCAAGAAGTGTAAGGAGAGAAAGAGAGAGTTTTGTATTGGGTTGTATTTGATTCGCGATTTCAGCCTCAAGGCTCCTGATAAGCGCGGGGCGTTCTTGTTCGGGTGCATATTCAAGAGTCGCGCGGACATTACGGATAATTTCGAAAGTTTCGCTTCCATCCTGATCGATAAAAAAAATAGAGAAATCTTTTGGCAGCAATTTCATAGCATCCTCCTCCGTCGGCACCTCCTGTATCAGCTCGCAGAGCGCAATTAGCTCCTGCACGGCATGCTTAGGGAGATCGAATCCCTCTTTTCTAAATCTTGTAAATGTCTCTATTAGTTCCTGCCGAATCGACGGAGGCGTTTCTGGTAATCTTTGTGATTCGTGTTCTGATCGCATAGACTATGTTTAACGACTCAAAAGAAAGATTTTTCTGATACTCACATAGTATCATACATATTTCTCCAAAACAATTTTATTGAGACATATCGGTAACACTGGGAGAGTCGCCAGACTCTACTACCTAACGTATCTCATTTTTTACAGCGGAAACCTATGAAAAACTAAAATACCCGCAGAATATGCGGATATTTTAAGTGGGTTCTCGGGTCAAGCCCAAGCCTGTCCTCGGACTTGATCCGAGGAATGGCGCATATATCGGGAATGACAAGATATTTACAACGCGAAACGGCTGAAGCGATGTATCTGGATATTTTCCCCTGTTTTCGCAATCATCTGCGTAAGAAGTTGTTCTACGGTCTGTGAGTCATCTTTTACGAATTGTTGTTTTAAGAGACAGACCTCCTGATAATATTTTGCAACTTTTCCAGTGAGAATCTTTTCAAGAATTTCCGGTGGTTTTTTCTCTCCCACCATTTGATCGCGGTAGATTTCTTTTTCTTTCTCAATAAGTTCTGCGGGTACTTCTTCAGTACGTACATAGAGCGGATTCATGGCCGCGATCTGAAGCGCGATATCATGGGCGAAATCCTTAAACTCATCGGTGCGCGCCACAAAATCCGTCTCACAGAGAAGCTCTACGAGAACGCCTACTTTGCCGTTTGGATGGATGTATGAAAGGATAAGCCCTTCTTTTGTGGATCGGTCTTGTTTGTTTGCGGCAACCTTTTGTCCTTTTTTTCGTAAAAATTCTACCGCCTGTTCATAATTTCCGTTCGCTTCCTCTAATGCCTTTTTACAATCTACAATGCCGGCGCCGGTTTGTGTGCGAAGCGTAGTGACAAGCTTTGGGTCGATCATATACCTTTATATTTATCATTTAGAGGAAGTGGGAGATTTTTTATGTTTATATTAGCGGAGATTCAATGAGAAATAGGCGTGGTGAGTAGTAAAAATCAATTGTTTGAGCGAAGCGAGTTTTGATTTTTACGTTATAAGACGCGCAATATTTCTTTGAATCGGAGCGTCATAAACATAAAAAATCTCCCACTTCCCGTCCCGTTACTCATCTTCGCTTTCCGGCCGGAGATTCGCCGGAAGCTCTTCTACCTCTTCCTCTACTACGCCCGCCTTTGGCTCGGGAGAAATCGGGGCCTTTTGAGTATCTGGAGCTACTTCGGGAGAAGCAGGTATTTCTGTTATAGATGTGGGTGCGGCAACTGCTTTCACTGCTTGTGCGGTTGCTTGATCTTTTACTCGCTCTGCCTTTCCTTCTCGTATCGCATCCGCGAGTGCGCCAGTGATAATATCAATGGATTTTATCGCATCATCGTTTGCCGGAATAGGATAGGTGATATTTTCCGGATTTGTATTTGTGTCACATAATGCAATAACCGGGATATTGCGCTTCAGTGCCTCTCGAAATGGTGTCTCTTCTTTACGCGGATCAATGATATAAAGTGCATCCGGAAGTTTGGTAAGGGTCTGAATACCGCCGATAAGTCCCTCTAATTCTTCGATTTTTCGTGAAAGTTCAAGTTGTTCTTTTTTTGTATATTTTTTATACTCCCCCGCCTCTGTCTTTTCCTTCATCTTGAGATAATTTTTGATCATCTTTGAAATAATGGCGTAATTGGTGATAGTTCCGCCGATCCAACGCGTATGTACATACGGCATACCGCAGGCGAGCGCGTGCTTTTTGATGATTTCCTGTGCTTGACGCTTGGTCCCTACAAAGATAATTGTTCCGCCTTGGCGCGCAATATTTTTTGCAAATATAAGCGCCTGCTCAAGATGTTCCGATGTTTTCTGAAGGTCAATAATACTAACCTCATTTTTGGAACCAAAAATATACGGTTTCATTTTTGGATTCCGCTTGGATGTTTTATGCCCAAAATGAACTCCCGCCTTCAGCAGGTCGGGCACTGTAGGTATCTGAGACATACTTTGATTCTCCTTTTAGCCTCTACCCTTTGCTTCATCCGGCTCCGCCAGTTGGCGGACGGACAAGGAGACACTGGAACACTTGTGATATAGTTTCTCGTAGCGAAATGATGATTTTTTGAGCGAAAACAATGAAGCGTGAGGAGGTGAATAGAAGCCTATTCATTGACGAGCGGTGAATTGTTTGCAGCCAAAAAAGCATCATTGCAGTAGAGAGGGCTGTATCACAAGTGTTCCAAAGGGCATGAGAGATGAGTAAATAAACGATGGGATGAGTATATCATATCCTCAAAAACATTCAAGCCCCTTGATAAATTGTCTTATTCTTTGTATACTTTTGACATTTTTTATTCCATCTTGACATGAAAAACATTTTTTGACATACTTATTGAAATAGTTTCACTTATTACTCTCTTTATATGAAAAAAGACATACATCCTGAATACTTTACCGATGCAAAAATCACCTGTGCCTGCGGACACAGCGCGGTGATGGGTTCCACGCAAAAAGCAGTGTTTGTTGAATTGTGCAGTACATGCCATCCTTTTTATACCGGAAAGCAAAAACTTGTAGATACTGCCGGTCGTGTTGAACGTTTTCAGAAGCGTGCGGCAAAAAAAGATGCGGCGGCAACTGCTCGAAAAGGAAAAAAGATAAAAAAAGTTGCGGCAAAAAATAGAAAGAAAGAAAAAGAGGAATCCGTAGAAGAGTAGCTTTATGGGAAGAACCATCGCGTCGATATGAACAGAAGCGATGGTTTTTTATTGCGATATACTGTAATCTATACTATATGCAATTCAGTGAACACATTCAATCATTACGTATCCGGTTAAAAGAATTGGAGGTACAGCTTTCACAGCCCGCGATCGCCGCTGACGCAAGCGCGTTTATTTCCTATTCCAAGGAATACAAAGAAATTCAGGACGTATTACAGGTGGCAGATCGTGCGGAAGATCTGGAAAAGCAAATTTCGGATGCGAAAGAAATTATTGCAAGCGGACAAGATGACGAGCTTACGGCAATGGCACAAGAAGAGCTTGTAGTATATGTTAAGGAGCTTGAAAAAGCAGAGGCGGACATACGTGAATATTTCCAGCCGGCAGATCCCATGGATAAGCGGGATGTTATCGTGGAAATTCGGGCAGGCGCCGGCGGTGATGAGGCGGCGTTATTTGCGGGAGAGCTTTTCCGGATGTATAGTTTATATGCGGAAAAAAGAGGATGGAAAACACGGCTTATCAGCGCAAGTCGTATCGGCATAGGGGGACTCAAAGAAGTTATTTTTGAAATCGTTGGTACAAGCGCCTACCGTTTCCTTAAATACGAGAGTGGTGTACATAGAGTCCAACGTGTGCCGGAGACGGAAAAAAGCGGTAGCGTGCATACCTCTACCGTCACCGTCGCGGTACTGCCGGTAGCGGAAGAAATTGATATAAAGATTGATCCAAAAGATCTCCGCATTGATACATTCTGTTCCGGCGGAGCGGGCGGACAGTCTGTAAATACGACATACTCCGCGGTTCGTATTACCCATATTCCGTCGGGTGTTGTGGTAAGTTGCCAAGACGAGCGCTCACAGCTTCAAAACCGCGAGCGGGCACTATCTGTCTTGCGCGCACGGATTTTAGCCGCCGAGCAAGAAAAACAAAATAAAGCGCTCTCTGCGCAACGCAAAAAGATGGTAGGCACCGGAGACAGATCAGAAAAAATCCGCACGTATAATTTTCCACAAAGCAGGATCACTGATCATAGGATAAAACAAAGTTGGCACACCATGACTGACATTTTGAATGGAAATATTGATGAGATGGTTGAGGCGCTTACCGTTGCAGATCAACGTGATCAATTTGATAATGACCAAGAGGACGATGAGTAACGTCAGTACACAGTACTTGGTACATAGTTGTAAGTAAAAATACAACTACACAATAACTGTGAACTGACAACTAAGAACTAAGTACTGTTTATATGATTCTTTGCGACAAAACACTTCGTGAGCTTATCCAAAAAGGTGATCTTGGTATAGATCCTCTTGGCGAAAATGCCATCCAGCCCGCATCCATAGACCTGCGGCTTGGCAATCATTTCCTTATTCTAGATGATCATCACATGGATATTATTCGTATGGATGGTGAAAGCTCGTACCGCGAAATTGTCGCGGATTCCGTGACGATTCCTCCGCACTCATTTGTCCTTGCGACAACGATTGAATACGTACGGGTCCCCGCATATCTCACTATGGCGGTAGAAGGCAGAAGCTCTGTGGGTCGCTTGGGATTATTTATCCAAAACGCCGGATGGATTGACCCGGGATTTGAGGGAAATATCACACTTGAACTCTATAATGCAAACTCACTTCCTATCGTACTACAGGCGGGAAGACGTATTTGCCAAGCCGTCACACAAAAGCTTGACTTTCCATCTGAACGGCCGTATGCAGGAAAATATAAGGGGCAGAAAAATACCATTGGCAGTAGAATTTTCCGAGATAAGGAAATCACCCATGACGAAAAAAGCACTACATAAAAAAACACATCATCTCACTATTTCAGACGTGCTTCTTTCCGCGATGAAGACTCTCAAGAAAAAAAAATTGCCGTCGGTCGCTCTTGATGCCGAGGTGCTTTTGGCATATACGCTTAAAAAAGATCGCGCGTTTATTCTGGCGCATCCGGAGTATGTACTTGGGGCATCAGAAATTCATACGTACCGCGCATGCATACAAAACCGTGTACATCATGTGACGGTTGCATACATTACGGGACGACGAGATTTTTATGGACATTCTTTTTTTGTGAATAACCACGTTCTTATTCCTCGCCAAGAAACAGAATTATTGGTTGAAGAGGCTAGTATGTATCTGCGACAGCATCCGAAAAAAAAATCACTTCTCGATGTTGGGACTGGAAGCGGATGCATCGCGCTTTCTGTCGCAAAAGAAATTCCATCTCTGCAAAAAATTATCGCAACGGATGTCTCAGAAGCCGCACTGTCAGTCGCGAAGAAAAATGCGCGTGTGTGTGGATGTGAAAAACGTATCGTATTCCAAAAGGCGCATATGTTTGGCTCACTAAAAGATTCTTTTGATTGTATCGTAGCTAATCTCCCCTATCTCTCGCAAAAAGAATACGCGCAGGCAAAAAAACTTTACCCTGAAATAGCATACGAACCGAAAGGAGCAATCTGCGCGGGAAAAACAGGGTTGGAGCTTTTTGAGCTTTTTTTTCGGCATGTTTATAGACAGCTTAATCCCGATGGAACAATATTTCTGGAAATCGGCAATGAGCAGAAACGCAGTATCCAAAGACTTGTAAAAACATATCTTCCTCAAGCTGATGTCCGCTTCGTCCGTGATTTAACAAAAAGAATACGCGTTGCCATTGTTCAAATGTAAATAAAAAATAGCCCTGTCAGGTATCAACCGTAGATGAGCTATTTTTTATTTATGCTTTTTTATTTTCTGCATGACCTCCTCTATTTTCTGCTCAAATTCTTCTACGCTTCCATTATTTTCTACAACAAAATCCGCGCGCTCTTTCAAGAGATCAATCTCTTGTTCCGGTTCCGCGTTGCTACGCTTGAGGAATTCGTCGTATGGCATCCCCGCATCTCCGGGATTTTCATCGCGTTTCACATAGCGGTCATAACGAATTTTTTCATCTGTTTCTATAAATAAAAGAAAAAAATTATCACGCGCACGAAATATTTCCGCGTCTATCTTTCTGCGCACACCGTCAAAGATGCATATCTCTGCGGTTGATTTTTCAATGAGTCCACCGACCGCATGCGCAATAATATTTTCTCCATATGCAGATCGAAGAAACGTGGAGAGTTTTTGCATGGTTTCTCGTGATTGCGGGATGCTAAATATGTCCAATGACGCCCGGAGAGGAGTGGATGAGCGAAAGCGCTGGGCTCCGTATTTTTTCGCAAGGTACGCGCCTGCCATTCCCTTTCCGCATCCCATACGGCCGGCAATACCAATAATAATCTTTTTGTGCATATGTTTTGACAAGCTAAAACAGTCTCTTATTTCTCTTCTTCTTTCTTCTTCTTCTTCTCTTCCACCTTTATCGCGGTAACATCTTCCACCGGTTTTTCCTCAAGTTTCTTCAAATCTTCTTCAGAGATCGGCGGTGTTATGGTCGCGATAACATTATTTTTATTATCGAGCACCTCGATGCTCTTTGGCAATGTGATATCTGAAATTTTGATAACATCTTCAAATGTTGCAAGGGAAGAAATATTCACCTCAATTTCGTGCACCAAATCGCCCGGCAAACATCGTACGTTGAGTTCTTGTACGCTTTTTACCAATATGCCACCCAATTCCTTTATCGCCCGCGATTCCCCAATGAATTTCAATGGTATCTCGGTAGTGAGTTTTTCAGTCATATCAACCTGATAAAAATCTATATGTGAAAATTTATCAGTAAGAGGATCTTTTTGGATATCATAAATAAGCACTTTTATTGGTGGCTGACTGTCAATCACCAAGTCAATAAGTGAACTCTCCCCTGCCTTTTGAAAAACTTTTATAAATGGCACTTCTGCAATACTCACCATTTTTCCCGATACATGATGCCCATAAAGCACACCAGGAATAAATCCTTTTTCCCGCAAAGCAGAAATTTTTTTCCCTGTGATATCGCGTGATTGCGCCTCAAGGTTAAACGTTTCCATACGTTGTTCATTCCAATAGTAAAATGATTATAACGTTTTTTACTAGACCTGTTGCGAAATAGCTTCCCGGTCTCCGCCAGCTGGCGGAGGACAGAAGTGAGCCGGAAGAAATACATAATGGTATTTCGCAACAGGTCTACTATATCAAATATCTGATGTTTGTCAAACGTATATGCTCATGTGGTGGTCAGGCTTGACATTTATGCGGAATTTTATTATACTATCCGCATGTTTCCTTGACAATTTATTTGAAAGAAAAAGGAGGTGGTATGTCGTACATAGGAGACAGCTGTCCCGTCTGTCGTTTTGGCGAGGTAGATGAGGGAATATGCGATCGTTGCAAGGTGGAATTTTGTCCGCTCTGTCATGGTCTTCTCCATGGCAGAATGAGTCCGAATGTGGATCCTTGCATATGCGATCGAGAACAAATCAAAGCCGTGTGATCGTATTCACCGGCTTTTTTATTTTAAGAAAAATCTACGAATTATACACCTTAATGCTTTGCACGAGGCCAACTGCAAGCAAGGACAATGCGAGTGAACTTCCGCCATAGCTCAGGAATGGAAGCGGTATGCCAGTCAGGGGTACGAGGCCTATATTCCCTCCAATATTCAGCATGACATGTGTGAAAAACATCATAGTAATTCCAAGGACGGCATAGAGCGCGAAGTCGTCTCGGCATATCTTCATAATACGGACGAGACGATAAAGTCCGTCTGTGTTTCCGGTAAGAATTTCAGGTGACTTTGCGAACCAAATCCCAATCCCCGGCCAAACAGCTGGCCAGACCCGATAGCAATCATCGCCTGGCGGATATTATATCCGCTTCCCTGTACATCTGCGGATGGACGCAGAAATGTGACGATCCGTTCTTTTTGGTAATCTTTCAAAAAAAACAACCACGCACCCAATGATATCACCGCAATGCCAAGCACAAGCGCGAAAATATATTTTTTTGGAATGCCGCTTGCCATGATCATGCCGAACCAAATCAGAAATAATACGACCGCAGATCCTACATCCGGCTGGAGAAGAACAAGTGCTATGGGTACGCCGGCAATCAAGGCGCTTGCAAGAATATGGCGGAATTGTCCGATCTGGCGGGTGTGGCCGGAGAAATATCGTGCAAGCACGCATACAAGCGCAAGTTTTGCAAATTCAGCGGGCTGGATTCCAAATGATCCGAGCATAAACCAGCCGCGCGTTCCCCGGATTGTTTGGCCGCTTAGGAGTACTACTATGAGCGCGATACATACCGCTATATACGCAAGAAAACTTACACTTCGTATCATACGGTAGTTCAAAAGTCCAACGATGAAAAAAAGCACAAGAAAAACAGCGAATACGCCCAACTGTTTTTGAATGTAAAAAAAATTTTGTGGATCTTTTCCAAGTCCCACACTGTACAGTGCGGCAAAGCCAAAACTGCACAGTACGATAATGCTTAAGAAAAGGAGAATGTCAATATCCCTGAAATTCCTCAAGAATCCAATTTGCGTCATAGCTTTGGGTTACTGCGGTTCTTCGAATTGCTGCTGTTCTTCCTGTTGTTGGCGAAGGAGCTCTTCTTCCTGTTTGATGACATCCGGACTTCGCTCTTCCAATTCCTGCACGGTGGGAGCCTGGTATAATCCAGGATTAAATATATCAACTGTCGGCAGAATATCAACCGCGGTGGCGTTGCTCAGATCCGCATACCAACGGGATTCCATTGCGCGTGTTTCGCCGAATCCAAAATTAGTGAGTGGAATGGTATTGATAGCGATGATTTGATCCCCTGTTTTTACAAGTAAGGGAACAGATATGTCCCAAAAACGATAGACGGTTTCATTGAGAATTTTAAATGTCAGCTTGGTATAGGAAATTGCCCCTCCTTCTATTTGCTGGATCGGCGCGATTTTTATGTCTTTTACCGTGAAGCGAAGTTTTTGTGGCATTTCTTCCTTTTCTTTTTTTGATACGCGGTTCCAGGAAATATTTTGAAATTCCAAGCCAAGCGTTGTGGGCTGACTGGTGCGCTTGAGTCCCGGGAACATAAGATACTTTTCTTCTTCAGGCAAAAGAAATGCTTTTTGAGGCGGCAGAGGGCTTTCATCTGCGCTGAACACCGCGTCAACATATGCGAGCCAAAGCGAATTTGGATTTTTTACGCGAACATAGAGATCATATGTTCCTTCCTCGCTTTGGATAAATGATACGCTGTCTTTTTGGATATCCTGAACAAGTGGGCGAATCAAAAGCGACGAGTATTGTTTTTTCAGGTCAGACAGCATTCCCTGATAATCCTGCCATGGGATAAAAATAATGCGCACAGCAAGGAATATGGCGATAGCCCAGATAAAAAAACAAATAATGCCCAATGTCATGGCTATCATGCGCAGAATTCGGTCTTTATGCGTGAGAAACCAATAACTTTTTTCAAGTTCTTCGTCAGTAAGATTTTGGGAAATATTTTCACTCATACATTACAAATATAGCACATTCCAACCCCCTTGACAAAATAAGGAACGTATGGTTTGCTATACGTGCTTTCTGCGGTGTGGTGTGACGTAGTCGTGCAAGACGGGGTGGGGTTGGGTCTGGCTAGGTATGGTTTGGCTAGGCGAGGCGAGGCACGGTAAGGTAGGGCTTATTCAAAGGAATGAGCTCTTTTTAATTTGACGAAAAATAGGTGTTTGATAAGGTAAAAGCGGTGAAAAACAGAATCGTCTAAGAACTGTCATCCTCGGGCTTGACCCGAGGATCCAGAGTTCATAGATCCCGGATCAGCGGAGGCGGATTGGGATGACAATTTCATACGTATGACGAATGTCAGACTCCTTGTTTCTCTGATTATCGCATCTGGAATATTTAGCATCTTTTTATTTGGAAATACCTTATCTGGATTTGAAGCTGTTTACGCAGAATCGCTCCCCGTACCATTTGTTCGCACCGCGAATTATTTTTTACGAACCGTTCCGGATATCAATCCGAATACATACGATGTATTGGCCGCGTACGACCTTCTCATACTCCCCATGGAGGCGCAAATCTACAATAGGGAGTTTTTTGATTACGCGCGCAAAAAAAATCCTTATATTATTATCTTAGCGTATGTTCCCTCGCGGAGTATCAATATTATTGACATAGATGACGGCGCACAGATCCGCAAAAAATTAAAAAATGGCATTCAGAACGAGTGGTATCTGCGTGACAGTCGCGGAAGTATCGTGCAGGCATGGCCGGGAACGATCCCTGTAAACGTCACAACAGAATGGAATGCATATTTGCCGCAATACGTGCATGAGGTGATTCTTTCCACGGGTCTATGGGATGGAATTTTTTATGACGAGGTGCAAGACTCCATGACCTATCTCAATCATGGAGATATTGACATCAACAGTGACGGCAAACCAGACTCAAAAGAAGATGCGGATATATGGTGGCAAGACGGCATGCGAATATTATTCAAGCATACCCGTGAGCGTATAGGTGAAAAACCGATTATTCTCACAAACGGAAGCTCTCTGTCCGCATATGAGACGTATGTAAATGGCAGAATGTTTGAAAATTTTCCCTCTCCAAGGGGACATGGAACATGGCTTGAGTCCGTAAAGTCATATTTGCATCTTGATAAAAATAACACGCGACAGCCGATAAATATCATAAATACTACGACACTTAATACTGGTAATAAAAATGATTTTCGCACCATGCGTTTTGGCTTAGCATCCGCGCTTTTGGCAAACGGCTATTTCGCGTTTGACTACGGTGATAAAGATCATGGCCAGCTGTGGAACTATGATGAGTACGACGTACAATTGGGGAAACCTACGGGATCACCGGAGAATGCCCTCGCGGGAATATCTACAAATATCCAAGAAGGAGTGTGGCGAAGAGATTTTTTACAAGGCGCGGTATTTTTGAATGCAACAGAGCATCAACAGACGTTTGAGCTTGAAGAAGAGTTTGAAAAAATTCGCGGGTCACAGGATCCGAATCATAATAATGGATCCATTATCTCTGAAATATCCCTTGATCCATATGATGGTATCATTCTTCTTCGGCCATTGGATGCTATTTTTGACCAGCAATTTTTAAACGGCTCATTTGCAAAAATTTTTAATGCGGATGGATCCGTCAAACGCAATGGATTTTTTGCGTATGAACAGCGTGTACGCGGATCTGCGCAAGTGATTATCTCAGATGCCGTGTTTGTTGGCAGAAAAATTATCATTTCCGCGGATAGAGGAGTGGTTTCCATGAATTTCGATGACGGCGTACCGATATATTCTTTTCAACCGTTTGGAAATGATTGGAAGTTTCCGATCTCTCTTGCGCTGGGAAAAAATGCTTTGTATACTTCGCTTCTGGCTGTAGCGCCGGCGCAGACAAACATAAAAAAACAAAAACACGGAACCAGTATCAAGATATATGATCTTTCATCAGGCAAGGAACAAAAATCTTTTCAGCCATTTGGCAAAACATTCAAGGGCTCTGTCTCGCTCGTATTCGGAGATATTGATCATGACGGCGCAGAAGAAATCATTGCCGCCGCAGGCGCTGGCGGAGGCCCGCACGTCCGCGCATTTCATGCAGACGGCACGCCAACAAAAACAAGTTTTTTCGCATATGAAAAAAAATTCAGAGGCGGCGTAGCCGTAGCGGTTGGGGATGTGTTTGGTACTGGTCTGCCGCAAATCATCACTGCGCCGGGTCCGGGCAGAGCGCCGGAGGTTCGCGTATTTTATTTTGACGGAAAACAATATGGAAAAACATTTTCTTTGTCTGAAAAAAATCGTAAAGACGGAACGCGCCTGGCAGTTTCTGACATAGATCATGACGGAAAAGACGAAATCATCACATTTACCGCCAATGTTTTTACTATAGCCGGAGTTTCCCAATAATGTACGATGTCATCCTCGGTTCGCCTCCGCCAGTTGACGGATGGCGAATGACCGAGGATCCAGACAGAAAAATAATACTGACTTTATGGAAAACGCGCCAAATTTTCTCCACCCCGCATCTATTGCCGATATCCAGAAGAAATATTCTTTTTTCAGAAAGAGGTATGAAGAATTTTATCATCATACCGTGCCCAGCAGATTTTTGCATATCATCGGCGATTCTTTGCTCATCATTCTTATTCTTTTTTTTGGATCATATGCCGGAGTATCGTATGTCCAGCAGAAGTTTTTTTCTCCTGCGTCAGCAAAAATGATAATCATTTTACCCGGAGACATTATGACAGTTGGTATGCCGATGAAATTTCTCATACGGTACGAGAATACCACGCGCGTTCCTTTGCGCGATGCCCGCATAACATTCCAGTTTCATCCTCTTTTTACATCAGCAACATCATCACAATTCGCATTGAATCCGGAAACACGCACATTGGAACTTGGAACCATTGAGGCGAACCAGGAAAAAGAATTCGTACTTTCCGGTGTGCCATTCGGAGCGCTTGGCGATGTACAAACATTGTCCGGAGAATTGTCATTTCAAAGCAACAAGAAAGAAGGAAGGGAGCATATTCCTTCATTTGTTCGGTATGCCATCCAAAAAGGCGCACTCGCGCATCTTTCATGCGCTGTGCCAAGCTTTGTCACGTTTTATCAGATATTTGACCATGAGTGCACGGTTTTAAACATATCCGGACAATCCTTTGATCATGTTTCAACGAAATTTTCATTCTCTTCTTCATACACGAGTCGTTCGCGCGCCGCTGACTCAGAATATGCCCTTTCCGCGAATGAGGGAAGGGATATTTCGCATATGGGATTTTTCCAAAAAGAAGGCGTTGGCGCGCAAACAATCATTGCGCGGACATACCTTTCCTTGCATGATACAACATATCTTCAGGATGAAACACGCATGGCTGTGCGCGTCCTTGCGCCCGCACTTTCCTTATATGTGCGCTATGATCCGCTTCAGCCCCGTATGCCCGGAAAAACATATTCGTTTGTCTTGCATTGGAAAAATGAAAGCGCGCAAGGTATTTCTGACGCGCGCATACGCATGTTTGCGCACGGAGATTATGTGCAAGACAAAGAAATTGTATCTTTTATTAAATTCATACAACCCAGCAAAGAAGGAGATATTACATTCACACTTGCGTTAGATAAAAAACGTGAGCCGCAAAAAGAGTCTACTGACCATCTGTTTCAAATGACGTTTGAACCATCCGCGTCATATATAAACCAAGAACAGCAAACAATAAAAGTTTTTGCCGTTCCCGTGCAGCTTGATATCAGTTCGGATATTTCAGTGCGGGCGTTTGCACGGTATTATACTACTGACGGTGAACAAATTGGTCGCGGCCCCCTACCGCCTCGTGTAGGAAAAACCACACGGTATAGTATATTCCTTGCGCAAAAAAACAGCATCCATGCCATTGAAAATTTTACTGTTACCGCACAGCTGGGGCCGCACGCCTCATGGACCGGCATTGTGCCGATTGGAAGCGATGCGATCCGGTACTATCCGGAGAAAAAAGAATTAGTCTATTTACTCTCGCTTCTTCCGTCTATATTTAACGCATCCAGCGAAGAATCGGGAGCGGTCTTTGAGCTCGCATTTACGCCAACCTCTCAAGATATCGGAATAGCGCCAACATTACTTCAGAATATCCGCGCGACAGGAAGAGACAGTGTCACGCATATGCCGCTGGAATTCAACGCGCCGGATATTACGACGGATGTACTTTTCGATTCACGAGCGAAGAGTATTGGAGGAGTAGTAAAATAGGAAAACTACAATTCCAATCTCTCCCCTATTTCCAGAAATCTGTAATTCAGCCCTGCCGCCTCAAATTCTTTTTTCACGAGAGGAATATCCGCGGGGAATTTTAGATTGTCATAATGTATAGGTACTACAAGTTTTGCTTCTGATTCTTTTGCAAAAAGTGCCGCTTCCCATGGACTCATGACAAGTCCGTGATTATTCACCGGTAAAAAGATGACATCACACTTGTATTCATTTTCAAAACAAAGAGTATCGCTCGTTTGGTATATCCTATGACTCCCATCGTCAACAATATACCCGATATTTTCATTCACCTCTCTGCCCTTAAGCAACGGAGTCCATCCATGGACCGCTCTAACAACTTCCACCTTAACATCATTAAAGTCCAGAACATCACCGGCCTTTACGATATTTGGGGAAAGTTCAGAATATGCATTCGCAACTTCTTGAGACGTATAAAATTTTGTTTTAGGATTTTTTGCTATCTCCTTAATCGCGTCAACGTGGCAGTGATCAGCATGTTTATGAGTAACAAGAATAGTATCAATATCCGACCATTCTTTTTGGAGATATGATTCCTGATACTGAATAAATCCCGGATCAATAAGTATTCTCTTTCCCTTTGTCTCAATAAGTAAACACGATTGCGCAAAGCGAGTAATGTGCATATTTTTTATTTTCTATTTTTAATTTCGTTGATTTGAAATGATAATTCCTCTATTGATGGCATATGGTATGTATAATATGGCATTACTATTATTTTACTATAACTTAGGTGTTTTACAAAATTTCACCCACAGTCCTATTGACAAAAACAAGGAGATATGGTATAGTATATTCGTTCCCTAAAAATTTACTTAAAATAAAAGGAAAAGAGGCATTCTAAAATGAGAATGCGGTTATATCCTGACCGAGCTACCTATTATAGTAATTATAGTAATCTTTTTGACAGCGCTGATGAGCGAGGATGACCATCGCCATACCGAAATTCCACCGGTTCGCGAAGGAGGGTAAAGAAAGTGAATCAGATCTGCCTCAGCATAATCATGACGCTTGTATTCTCAGAAATTTTCATCGCAGTAAGCTATTATTATCTGCGACAGAGAAATAAGTCATGATCGGAATGACCGAAATTCCAGCCCACCTAAAGAAACAGTGGGCTTTTTTATTTTCCCAAACCTGTTATAATGTATGTATAACTTCGTAAGGAAGCTCTCTTTATTTTATGGTAAAAAAGAAACACACCACCGGCGAATATGGCGCAAAACAAATCACTGTTCTTGAAGGCCTTGAGGCGGTACGGAAACGTCCGGGCATGTATATTGGTAACACTGCTGAAGCGGGTCTCCATCATCTCGTTTGGGAGGTGGTGGATAACTCCATAGACGAGGCGATGGCTGGCTTTTGTACGGAAATATCCGTAACACTCCTTCCTGATGGTGTAGTATCCGTACAAGACAATGGCCGAGGTATCCCTATCGATATTCATAAACAAACCGGCGTATCCGCTCTTGAAACCTGTCTTACCAAACTCCACGCCGGAGGAAAATTCGGTCAAGGCGCCTACAAAGTATCAGGTGGACTCCACGGTGTGGGTATCTCGGTAGTAAATGCGCTCTCAAGTTACCT
This sequence comes from Candidatus Uhrbacteria bacterium, assembly GCA_016186045.1. Taxonomy (GTDB): domain Bacteria; phylum Patescibacteriota; class Patescibacteriia; order JACQRZ01; family JACQRZ01; genus JACPMJ01. Next base: position 70,733 of record JACPMJ010000005.1, read on the forward strand.
GAAGGCGGAAGTGCGGCAAGACGGAAAACTCTATCAGCAAGAATATAAAATTGGAAAGCCACTCTATAAAGTGAAGCCAGTCGGAAAAGCGCACAACACGGGAACTACTATTACCTTCAAGGCGGATGGCGCTATTTTTTCTGTTACGGAATATAATTGGGACATGATCATAGAGCGTCTCCGCCAGCAGGCATATCTTACAAAGGGAATACATATTACTGTTACCGACAAACGTGAAGGGAAAGAATCTATTCCGTATGAGTATTATTTTGAGGGAGGTGTTGCCTCATATGTGAGATTTTTGAATAGAAAAAAAGAACCCAAGCATGATCAGGTCTTTTACATGGAAAAAGAAATGCAGGAGGGACATATTTTGGTTGAGGTTGCTCTGCAATATGTGAATGACTATAAAGAAAATGTATCTGCATTTACGAATAATATCTCTAACCCAGAGGGCGGCATGCACATGGTGGGATTTCGTACCGCGCTTACCCGCACGCTTAATAGTTTTGCGCGCACAAAAGGATTCCTTAAAGAAAAAGATGAAAATTTAAGCGGAGAGGATGTACGCGAGGGACTCACGGCGATTATCAGTGTCAAACTTCCCGAGCCGCAATTTGAGGGCCAGACAAAGGCGAAACTTGGAAACGTAGAAGCGCGTACTGCGGTAGATACGCTTTTTTCGGAAACGTTCGGGATTTTTCTCGAAGAACAGCCAAAAATCGCAGACGCCATTGTGGGTAAATGTATTTTGGCATCACGCGCGCGCATCGCGGCTCGATCCGCTCGCGAGACGGTCTTGCGAAAAGGAGTATTAGAGGGCCTTACCTTACCAGGAAAACTTGCGGATTGTTCATCGCGTGATCCGGAAAAGTCAGAATTGTTCCTTGTAGAGGGCGACAGTGCAGGGGGGTCGGCCAAGCAAGGCCGTAATCGCGAATTTCAGGCGATCCTTCCTCTCAAAGGAAAAATTCTCAATGTGGAGCGTTCACGACTTGATAAAATTTTGGCATTCAATGAAATTAAATCGCTTGTAATTGCGTTGGGCACAAATATTGGTGAGCAATTTGAGATAAAAGATTTGCGATACGCTCGAATTATCATCATGACCGATGCGGATGTGGATGGCGCGCATATCCGCACACTTCTCTTGACGTTGTTTTATCGCTTTCTTCCCGATCTCATCACTGGCGGGCATATTTTCATCGCTCAACCACCGCTCTATCGTCTTTTACTCAATAAAGAGATCCACTATGCGTTTAGTGATGGGGAGATGGTAAAGATTCAAAACGAGCTTATCCAAAAAGCTCAAGAACGAAAAACTGCCGCAAAGGCAAAACGTGAGCCGCAAAAAGGAAAAGATCAAACGGAAGAAGAGGCGCAGGGTGAGATAAAAGTGAATATTCAGCGATACAAAGGTCTTGGAGAAATGGATGCGGAACAGCTTTGGGAAACCACCATGGATCCCGCTACTCGCGTATTAAAAATTATTCGCATTGAAGACGCGCAAAAGGCGGATGAGGTGTTTGACACGCTTATGGGGTCGGATGTTGAGCCGCGCAAGCATTTCATTCAGGTGCACGCAAAATCCGCGAAAAACATAGATATTTAGGCTGAAAATAACGGGTCTCTTGACAAAAAAATATCGCTTGGTATATACTAAAGATACTCGCAGGGGCTTTAGGCCTCTTTTAAATATCAAAAAACTATGAATGCACAGGCTATAAAGGAATCCGTCTTCTCTTATTTTAGAGAATCTTATGCAGAGCTGAAGCGCGTAGCATGGCCGTCAAAGGGCATACTTATTCAGCATACGACCGCGGTTATTGTATTTTCTCTTGCTGTCGCTTTATTTTTGGGAGCATTGGACATTCTTTTTGTGTACGCCATAGAAAAACTCATTCTCAATAAATAATTCCCCTACTCATAACGCGAACACGCGTATGGCAAAACAAGTCGGAGATCAGCAGATCCGATGGTATGCGATTCATACCTATTCAGGATACGAGGAGGCTGTCTCAAAAAATCTCAAACAACGTATAGAATCCATGGACATGGAAGACAAGATTTTCAATGTCCTTATTCCCATTGAAAAAAAAATAAAAATAAAAAATGGCAAACGCGTGGTGGTAGAAGAAAAAATATTTCCCGGCTATGTGCTGGTTCAGATGATTGTCACCGATGATTCTTGGTATGTGGTCCGAAATACGCCACACGTCACCGGATTTCTTGGCGCCGGAACCACGCCGGTTCCGATTTCAGAAGAAGAGATGCAGTATTTACAGAAGCGCATGGGCGTTGAGGAGCCAAAATATCAGATCGATCTTGAAGAAAATGCGCATGTGCAGATTATTGATGGTCCGTTTAAGGGTTTTGATGGCAGAGTATCAGAAATAGACGTGGCGCACGGCAAGATAAAAGTGCTTGTTACCATGTTTGGCAGAGAAACCCCCATGGAATTGGATTTTTTACAAGTACGAAAAATGTAACATCAGTACTGAGTACACAGTACTGAGTTGTCAGTTTAAAAAAATAAGATACAGGTTTCGTGATACGTATGCCTCTTATCCCGGAACCTGCAGTAAATAAAACCTGTAATCAAAAACCATGTATGGCAGCTCCAAAAAAAATAAAAACAATGATCAAACTCCAGATTCCCGCAGGTAAGGCAAATCCCGCGCCGCCGATTGGTCCTGCGCTTGGACAGCACGGACTGAATATTGCTGAATTTTGCCAAAAATTCAATGCCGCTACGCAAGGCCGTGGTGAAGAGGTCACTCCAGTAGAAATTACCGTATTTGAAGATCGGACATATACATTCATTCTTAAGACTCCCCCCGCATCCGAACTTATCAAAAAAGCTGCCGGCATTGCAAAGGGATCCGGAAAATCACTTACGGAAAAGGTGGGGAAAATCACCCAAGCACAAGTGAAAGAAATCGCGGAAAAAAAGATGTCAGACCTTACGGCGAAAGATCTTTTAGCCGCGATGAAAACAATAGAGGGGACTGCGCGCCAAATGGGCGTTGAAGTTGTTGATTAATGATTAAGTGGGACGTTCGCCTTATGTGCGAGCGGTTTGAACCACAAGGAGAACACTATGATACGGAAAAAATCCAAGAAATTTCAGGAGCTTCTTAAAAAAGATCTTCCTGACAAAAAGAAACTGCACACATTCGCGGATGCCATTGATTTGGTAAAAAAATTTTCATACGAGCAGTTCGACGCGACAGTGGAGGTGCATGTGAAAACCGGTATTGACACGCGAAAAAATGATCAGATTGTCCGCGGATCAGTGGTCCTGCCGTATGGAACGGGAAAAACAAAAAAAATAGCAGTATTTGCAGAGGGAGAAAAAGCCACAGAAGCGCGCGATGCGGGCGCGGATCTTGTGGGCGGAGCGGAACTTATCGCTGAAATAAAACAAACGAGTAAAGCTGATTTTGATGTTGCCATTGCGACACCAGATATGATGAAATCACTTGCGGGTATCGCAAAAGTCTTAGGACCTCGCGGACTCATGCCATCGCCAAAAAATGAGACGGTCACGGTGAATATCAAAGGAGCGATCTCACAAGTGAAAAAAGGCAAGGTTGATTTTAAGAATGACGACTCAGGCAATGTCCATCAGATTATTGGAAAACGATCATTCACAAAAGAACAGCTTCTTGAAAACTATACCGCATTCATGGAGATATTACGAAAAGCACGCCCGTCTGCGACAAAAGGAACGTTTCTTCAAAATATTTCTCTCTCAACCACCATGGGACCCGGCATTCGTGTCACTCCTCAATAATTATATGTCATCCAGAGCGAAGCCGAGGGATCTCGTGGTCGCTATCACTTTCTATAATGACATACTGCATACCCTATGTTTACGTTCACTATTGGACTGGAAATCCATGTCCAGCTCAAGACAAAGTCAAAAATGTTTTGCCGTTGTTCAAATGACGGCGAGAATCAACCACCAAATACCACCATCTGTCCGGTATGCACCGGACATCCGGGCGTACTTCCTGTTTTGAATGGAGAAGCGGTTCATATGGGCGCAAAAATGGCGCTCGCCATCAATTGCATACTGCCCGACACAAGTAAATTTGATCGGAAGAATTATTTTTATCCCGACCTGCCTAAGGCGTATCAGATATCGCAATACGATCAACCTATTGGGAAAAATGGGTATCTTGATATTGGAGAACGGCGTATCCGTATCAATCGTCTCCACTTAGAGGAAGACGCGGCAAAGCTTGTTCATACGCAAGATAAAAAATCCAGTCTTGTGGATTTTAATCGTTGCTCTACTCCGCTTATGGAGATTGTTACAGAACCGGATTTTGTATCCCCTTCTGAAGCGAAGATATTCCTTCAAGAACTCCGCCTGATCGCGCGCTATTTGGATGTATCAAGCGCAGATATGGAAAAGGGACATTTACGCTGTGATGCAAATGTGTCTATAAATGTCATAGAGGATGGAAGGACGATACAAACGCCTATTTCTGAAATAAAAAATCTGAACTCATTTCGCGCGGTTGAGAAAGCGCTTGAGTATGAAGGCAACAGACTGCACGAAGACTGGACTGCCGGAGGAGAATCACGAAAACGGACAAATAAAATCACCGTTGGCTGGGATGAGACGCAAGGCGTCACACTCCTCCAACGCGGCAAGGAAGAGGCGCATGATTATCGGTATTTTCCGGAGCCAGATCTTCCGCCAATAACATTTACAGACGATGAACGCGCTACTCTTCGCGCGGAGATTCCGGAATTACCCGCGCAGAGGCGGATTCGTTTTATTGAAGAATATGGCATTACTACAGAAGATGCACGAATTCTAATAGATACCAAGGAGACTGGAGAATTTTTTGAACGGGCGGCATCCGAAGTTTCAGAGTGGCTCTGTACGTTGGAGAAATGCGATGAGCAATTAAAACAAAAAAGTTATAAACTTCTTGCGAGTCTTTTGATACACAAAATTCCCGCGCTCCTTGGAGAGCAAGATTTACTTCTTTCTGAAACAAAACTTACAGCGGAAAATCTTGCTGAATGTGTTGCACTATCAATATCTGGCAAAGTAAACAGTACAGCGCTTCAAACGATTTTAGAGGAGACGCTTAATCATGGCGCAAATCCGACCACTGTCATGAAAGAAAAAAATCTTGAACAGATAGAGGACACCGGTGCGCTCGAGACGGCGTGTGATACGGTGTTTGGCAATAATCCGGATGCTGTCGCCTCGTACAAGGCGGGAAAAGTAACTGCGATTATGTTTTTAGTAGGTCAAGTCATGAAAGACATGAAGGGCAAAGCCCAGCCGGAAAAAGTAAAGGATATTTTGGAGAAGAAACTAAGTTTGTAAGTTCTTCAAAAACTTCCGAACTAGCTGATCTGCTTTGTGCGAAGAGGATACCCACTGTATCCTTTTTTCTTTGCGAAACCACACCATCTGTCTGCGCGCAAAATGGTGAATGGCGTACTTTAATTTTTGAAGCATCTCTTTCTTGAACTGGATCCCCGCACCACGGACATTGCGATTTATACCCACTCGAGTACTCGTGGACAAATCGGGAACCTTCGCGGGGATGACATTCACCTTTTTAAGATATTCTGAAATTCCTCTATACTCCAGACCTAAGCTTTTAAGCCAATCAGTAGGCACACCATTTTGAATCAATCGCTCAACCTCTCGAATCATCCCCTGTCTTACTCTACTATCAACGCGCATATCAATCCGGTCATACAGCTTCTCGCGCGGCATATCAATGCCAATAAGAAACGGCTCATACGGACTCTCCCCTTTCTGCTGAAAGAAAGAAAAAGGTTTTCCTGTTACACAATATACCTCAAGTGCGCGGACGATCCTTCTTTTATTTGCATGATCTATTTTTCCATAAGAAATGGGATCGACTTTCTCCAATGCTTTAAGAAGTTTTTTTATATCTTCGCCCTCTAATCGTTTTCTTAATGAAATATCAATAGCTCCTTCCGGAATGGCATAATTATCTACTACCGCCTGAATATAAAGCGCAGTTCCACCCACAAGGAACGGGATCTTACCGCGCTTCCAAATATCCGCTATTGCGGCGTCCGCTTTCTTTTTAAAATCAGCAAGCGTAAAATATCCGCCATGACGTACGCGCGCCGTCATACGTTTGGGCGGATCACTGATATCCAAAAGATGATGTGGTACTACTCGCTGTTCTTTCTTTGTCACCTTGCCGCTTCCAATGTCTAATCCTCTATACACCTGACGGGAATCCATTGAGACAATCTCCCCATTGTATTTTTTTGCCAATTCACTACCCAGCGAAGATTTTCCACACGCGGTAGGCCCTAAAATAACTATAAGAGGAATTTTTTTCATACATATTTAATAAATTCAAGTAGGATAAAAAGAAATAGTACTTACCCTGCTACTTCCCCACGCAATATCCACTCAAGCGGTTCCGTAACACATACGTCCACAATATTTCCTATCATATCTTTTGTCCCCGAAAATGATACTCGTTTCATCTCCCGTGAATTTCCCTCGCATCTCCCCTTTTTCCACGAGTCTATCAGTACGGAAACGACTGTGTCTTTATATTTTTGATTTTTTCTCATGACGGTCGCTTCCATGAGATCTTGCACGGTCTGCCAACGATGTTTCTTTTCTTGCCGCGGGATATCGTCCTTATACATTTTCGTCGCAGTCGTTCCCGAGCGCGTTGAATACATACCAATGTACGCGATATCAAAATCACATACGCGATAGAGATCTAATGTCTCCTCGAATTGTGCCTCCGTCTCTCCGCAAAAACCAAGAATAATATCTGTTCCTATCGCAATATCCGGACAAGCATCTCGTACGTGGTGTATGGTTTCAATATAGTGTTCACGAGTGTAGGTTCGATTCATCCGTTTAAGAACCTCATTACTGCCAGACTGCACAGGTAAGTGCAAGTAATTCAGATGATGTGGGAGAGTAAGCGCGGAGATCGTCTCCATATCCATATACTGGGGATGCGGAGCGGTAAAATGAATACGCCGAATGCCGGAGATTTGATTCAATTCCCACATGAGGGCACCAAAACAGTTCTTTTCGCGACTGAACGGATTATCTGCGCTAAACGCCCTTTCTTTGTCTGGAGGATTATAGAGATTCACCGTCTGTCCTAAGATTGTTATTTCCACGCATCCATTCGCCGCACACGTACGTGCTTCAGAGATGACATCCTGCGCGGGCCTATCTTTTTGCCGTCCACGTGAGTATGGTACGACGCAGTAGGTGCAGAATTTGTTGCACCCATTACTGATCGCGATATACGCTTGAAAGGTATTATGATAGGAGGGTTTTATTTTAAGGTATTGATCGTATTCAGAAAATTCCTGCGCGGCATTTGGATCTACAAGTTCTTGATTTAATTCACTAATCCATTTCGGTAAATAAATCATCTCCTCTGTTTTGAAAAACAAATCAACGGCAGATAGTCGTTTTTTTATCTTCCCATCCAGATCTCTGCCGGCCATACAGCCGGTGACGACAATGATCTTTTTTGGATTTTGTTCTTTGAGTTTTGCAAGCGTCCTGTGAATACCGTACACTCTATCTTCCGCAGTTTGGCGCACTGAACAGGTATTATAGAGAAGTACATCAGCAGAAACCTCATCTTCTGTTTCAGAAAGACCGATACTATTCAAAATCTGTTTCAGCCGTTCAGAATCTGACACGTTCATCTGACATCCAAAGGTAGTGATTTTGTATGATCCTGACATGACTGATATATCTATAATTCCAGCGAACGTTCACGTATCTTTTTCTTTAGTTGTTCGATATACTCATTGAGGGACAAAGAAATGACATCTTTTTTTCCACGTATGCGCACAGAGACATTTTCTAAATCCGCCTCCTTATCCCCTATGACAATCATATAGGGAATTTTTGCTTTTTCTGCCTTTCGAATCTTATATCCTACGGATTCATTTGAGTCATCCACCTCCACGCGAACACCCTCCTCCTCTAACATGTTTGCAAGTTTTTGAGATGATTCAACATGGCTCAATCCCACAGGAGCGATACAGACTTGCACTGGTGCAAGCCAAAGCGGAAACGCACCCGCGAAATGTTCAATAATAACGGATAAAAACCTTTCCAGTGAACCGGTAATTGCCGCATGGATCATAACGATACGTTCTCGTTCCCCCTGTTCATTAATACAGAAAAGATCAAAGCGCTCGGGCTGATTGCGGTCTAATTGTATAGTCGCAACCTGCCACTCTCTACCCAGAGAATCATACGCAAGAAAATCTATTTTTGGACCATACATAGCCGCCTCGCCCACTGCTTCCTGTGCATGCACTCCGCGTTCTTTCACGAGTTCACGAAGCTGATCTTCTGTTTTTTTCCACATCTCGGGAGTTCCAAGATATTTTTCAAAATGTTCTGGATCATGCAAAGAAAGGCGAACGCGCAAATCAGAAAAACCAAAAGTGGCGTAAAATACGTTAATAATATTCCAAATAATAAGAATTTCTTCTTTTAGCTGATTTTCTCTGCAAAAAACATGCGCATCATCTTGTGTGATACAAAGAACACGTGAGAGTCCTGCAAGTTCACCGCTTTGCTCATCCCTGTACACCATTGTCGTTTCCGCATATCGCTGGGGCATATTTCGATAACTTTGTTGAGTACGGGCAAAAATTTGCGTGTGATGCGGACAATTCATGGGCTTGAGAGCAAACTCATGCTCCTCACGAGTTGTCACATGAAATAAATCATCTGCAAATTTCTCCCAATGACCACTGGTAACATACAGATCTTTTTTTGTAATATGTGGAATAGTTACCTTCTCGTACCCGTTCTTCTTTCGCAACTCCCAAACAAATTCGTCAAGAATAGTTCGCAGGAGTGTGCCTCGCGGTGTCCAAAGTGGTAATCCCGACCCCACAAGCTCTGAAAATACAAAAAGATCAAGCTCTTTGCCAAGCTTTCGATGATCCCGCTTTTCCGCCTCCTCAATCATTTTCAAATGTGCGGCAAGCTCATCTTTGGTCGCAAAGGCATATCCATACACGCGCTGGAGCATGGGATTTTTTTCATCCCCGCGCCAATACGCACCGGCAACGGATTTTAGTTTTATACTGCCAACGTCTCTCGTAGAAGCTACGTGCGGTCCTCTGCAGAGGTCGACAAAATCCCCTGTCCTATAGATAGATATAATATTTTTTCCATCCTGAATAATCCCCTCTTCCTGTTCACCAACTTTTGTGGTGCCGTATTTTTCTATATCTTCAAGAAGTTGTACTTTGTATGTCTGGCCGAGACCGGTAAATAATTTCTTTGCCTCTTGTAAAGAAATCTCCTCGCGTGTAAACGGAATATTCTTCTTTTTTAACTCATCCATCTTTTTTTCAATCTCCTTAAAATTTTCTTCGGATATTGAATGATCAAGCTCCATGTCATAATAAAATCCATGTTCTACCACCGGCCCTACACCGAATTTTGCATCCGGATACAGCGCCTGAATTGCGGTAGCCAAAAGATGCGCGCTGGAATGCCGCATGGTTTCGAGTGAAAAGCTTTTTTGTTCTTGCATATACGTAAAGTATCTACATATAAAGTACCTCTAGTATATGAAATTCTACTATAAAAAGCAAGAGAGGAATTCTGTTGAACCCCTCTCTTTAGAGACTTGTCTTAGCCACTATCTCTTTAGCATCACATTGATATGATCAGTCAAAAATGGCGCGCGCGTCACCCATGCGGGATAAAAATGTACTTGCACATCTATGATATCCGGATATGACATAAAGTATGCCGCAATCTGCTCCTTGTTTAAGCCAACGAGATTCTTTTTACTGAATGCCTCCGTATCCTCTCCAAGTATTTTTCCTGCTTTTGCAGTCACGCGAATGAGTGCGGATTTCGTTGATTCATTCGCGTCTTCAATAGCATATTCAGTATCTCCTTCTGCCGGAGGAATAAGATCCTGACCTCCGGAGAGCTGTTCTCGCAGTTTCTCATCCACTTTTTTCGCCATATCCTGCATATCATATATGATTCCGGTGTATGTCGCACGCACCGTCACTTGAAACCTGTTTACCGTATCTCCTGCTTTTCCACTTACGAGCGCATCTTTGACTTTGAAATCAATCATATTTTTTGGATTTTGCGGTTTCCAATCACCTTGGGATGCTGATAAAAGTTCTGAAAATTGATCGCGTAACGCCTCAATACTGCTTTGTTGGGCGCGCTCTATATCTTCCTGGCGAATAATACCGATTTGACTTCCACCGCTTTGGCTGGGGGTAAATCCGCGGCCATATACTTTTTCCTGCATCGCGGGCCACAATGCCGGCAATGTAAGGCGGGAGGTATCAAAATTTCCAAGATCGCCCTCCTTATCTGCGTATACTTCTGCATCAATCTGTCCGTTCGCCGGTACTGTCGTAAAATTCTTCAACCGAAGAAGTACGCCATCACTGCTTAAAAATCTGGTAGTCGCACGCAAGGGTTGCGGCTGAGGATTTTTATTGACTATCGTGAGAGTTCCGGTTGTCCGCTGGACTGACGTTGTTGTCTCCTGTGGACTAAACCATGCCGTATATTCAAGCTCTTTTTGGACCACTGCTCCGCGGATAGCATCCTGTGAAATGGATGAATCAAGATTTTCAACCACCGGAATCAAAAACCTTTGAGTGAAAAAATCTTGCTTTGGCGTCAGTAGAATTGTCGCCCAACTGAAGGAAATATAAAAAATAACGCCGACAATGCCGATAGTTATGAAAAAGAATGTCAAAGCAATCTGCTTGAACAAAAGCGCTCGTGACTCATTTTTTTTAAAATGGCGCATATGCATGGGGGTTACAATAATTATTCTTCAAAAGATGATAGAGGGAATTCGTATAAAAAGTTTTGTTCAACAAGCTCTTCATAGGTGTCTTTTAGCGTTGGCACAGGCTCTTCATAGTGTGGTTGAGCAGCATCTTTTTTTGCAATATCTTTCAGGTTCGCAATAACCGCCGCATCAATAAGGCGAGCCTTATTGCAAATAATTTTTGTTTCCGCATCTTTCAGTGAGATTGCTCCGTCTATGGCAATAATGGAGCCGTCTTGCCATAGTGCGAGCGTGTCTTTGTATAATTTCGGAAAAACAATCACCTCAATGCTATCGCTGGTATCTTCTATCTTTGCAAAAAGCATGGGTTCGTTTTTCCTTGTCAAAATCTTTTTCGACTGCGTTATGACGCCGCAGACTTTCACGGGAGTTCCGTCTCGTCCGGATTTTGCCTGGCGGCATGGAATAACATATCGCCGCACAAGATCGGTGATGCCCTGCATAGGATGTTGGGAAATATACAGTCCAAGCAGTTCTCGTTCCCATGCAAGTTTTTCTTGCGTATCTAAAGCAGGTGCAGGATCCAATCGTAACGTGCTTACGGAAAAGGAAGATCCAAAGAGTGACGTTTGACGCGTATGCTGTTCTTGTGAAATTTTTCTATTGAACGAAAGGAGCTTGTCACTATTATAGTACATTTCATTTCTGTCGCCAAATCTGTCAAGCGCGCCGCTCCTGATAAGGCTTTCCAAAGACTTTTTATTCATATCTTTATCTTGCACGCGTTGGAGAAAATTTTCCAAGTTCGCATATGTGCCGTTTTTTTCTCGTTCTGTGATTATTTCCTGCGCAATGTGTTCCCCTACGTTTTTTACCGCAAGGAGTCCGAATCGGATCGTATCCGGCGCAGATTTCTCTGCATGGGCAACCGCAGTGAACATCACATCGCTTTCATTCACATCCGGCTGAAGCACCTCTATACCCATCTGTCGGCACTCTTCCACTTCAACAGCAATACGATCTATGGCATCCTGATCGGATGTGAGCAATGCGGCCATGAACTCAGCCGGATAATTTGCCTTCATAAAGGCAGTATGATACGCAATCACCGCATAGCATGCCGCATGGGAGCGATTAAATCCGTAGCCGGCAAACGGCTCAATGAATTCAAACACTTTTTCAGCAACAGATTTTGAGACGCCGTTTTTTACGCAACCCTTGATAAATTTTTCTTTCTGCTCCTTGAGAAGTTTTGCGATTTTTTTTCCGACGGCTTTGCGCAAAAGATCTGCTTCGCCCAAGGAGAAACCCGCAAGATCCTGCGCTATTTTCATCAACTGTTCCTGATACACCGCAACGCCATTTGTCTTTTCTAAAATAGGACGAAGCTTTTCATGAAGGTACGTCGGAACTCTTTTTCCATGTTTTCCGGCAATATAATCCGGAATAAGCTCTATGGGTCCCGGCCGATACAATGCCACCATTGCGATAATATCTTCTATTTCAGTTGGCTTCAACATTTTTAAATACCGTTTCATGCCACCGCTTTCCAGCTGAAAAACGCCTGTGGTCCTGCCTTCTCGCAAGAGCGCAAATGTTTTTTTATCGTCAAATGAAATAGTATTGAAGTCTATCTCGAGTCCCTGTGTTTTTTTTACAAAATTCCGTGCATTTTCCAAGATTGTTAAATTACTCAATCCAAGAAAATCGATTTTTAAAAGTCCAAGATCTTCAATAGGATGAAGTGAATATTGAGTGACTACGGTTTTATCATCAGGTGAGACATACTGGCAGGGTGCATATGCCGAGACCGGCTCTTCCGTAATGACCACTCCACAGGCATGCATGGAGGTATGGCGAGCAACACCTTCCAATTTTTTTGCGATATCCACAATCTGTCGCGCCTGCTCATGCGCATCATAGAGAGCGCGGAATTCTTGCACTTTCTCAAGCGACTCGGAGAGCCCCATATGCATGGGGATCGCTTTTGCAAGCGTATCACAAAACGTATATGGAGCGCCAAGCACCCGTCCCACATCACGCACAGACACGCGAGCCGCCATGGTTCCGAATGTGATGATATGCGCAACATGTTCTTTCCCGTATTTTTTTTCAACATACCCAAGTACCTCGTCACGACGCGTGTCCGCAAAATCAAGATCAATATCCGGCATGGATACGCGCGCGGGATTCAAAAACCGTTCAAACAACAGATCATATTTCAGCGGGTCAATGTTTGTAATGTTCAAAAGATATGCTACCAAGCTTCCTGCGGCGCTTCCGCGTCCCGGGCCCACGATAATCCCTTGTTTTTTCGCCCAATTGACAAAATCCTGCACAATCAAAAAATACGCCGCAAAACCGGATGAGATAATGACGTCAAGCTCATAAGAAAGCCGATTTTGGATTTCCTTATTTTGCTCTCCTTCTTGTCCGTATCGGAATTCAACGCCAGCATCGCAGAGCGCGTGTAAATGTGATTCAGTGGTCACTTCTGGAGGAAGATCGTAATTTGGAAGAATGGTTTTTCCCATGGGAATTTTCAAATCACACTGATCTGCTATCATGCAAGTGTTTTCAATTGCTTGGGGAATATCGTCGCAAAAGGCGTCAACAGTGCGTTGCCAGCTGACAAATGAAAAATCTTCACCAAGCATGCACAGGCGATTGGTGTCCTTTTTTTCTTTTTTTGTTTGAAGACACAACAACACATCATGCGCTTCAGCGTCTTCAGAACGGAAATAATGCGAATCAGTTGTCGCAATCAGAGGTATGCCGTGTTTCTTTGAAAGCTGAACAAGGCCTTTGTTTATAATTTGCTGTTCCGAAAGACTCGGGTGATGTTGAAGTTCAAGATAAAAATCCTTTCCAAAAATAGTATAGTATTGTTTCAGAACAGGATCGGGATCGCTTCCTCGTAAGATCGCCTGGCCGATCTGGCCATTGATGCACGCGGAAGACGCAATAATCCCCTCATGATACGTTTCCAAAAGTTCAAAATCGATGCGCGGCTTATAATAAAATCCCTCAAGGTGGGCAGCCGTTACGAGCTTGATAAGATTTTTGTATCCGATGAAATTTTTTGCAAGAAGAAGCAGGTGAAAGCGTTCATCGTCTTCTCGGCTGCTTTTTTTGTGCCTGCCGCGCGATGTGAGATATGTCTCTACGCCGATAATCGGCTTAATGCCTGCGGCCGTGCATGCCTGATAAAATTCAATAGCGCCATAGAGCGCGCCATGGTCTGTGAGTGCCAATGCAGACATGCCGACTTCTTTGGCATGCTGGACAAATTCATAAAATTTAGAGAGTCCGTCAAGCAAGCTGTAGTGGCTGTGGACGTGGAGATTGACAAATTTCATGCAAATAAATCCTAATCGGATTCTTTTTCGCGACCTTTCCTGTGCGTCTTTTTTTGTTCCCCTTCTTCATCATCCCCATCGTCACGGATATCTTTTGCCATACGCCGCTGATACAGGGAAAGAGCGGCTCTGCATCCGCTCGCAATCACGTCAAGAGATGTGCGCAGACCGAGCAAACGGGAATAAAAATCCTTCCAAGAGTCGTACATCGATCCGATCCGCTCTTCTGTTGCGCTCAGTCCGCGATGAATTCTTCTCAAAATAAGAATCGCATAGAGTAATGCCGTACACAAGAATCCAGTCAGAACAACAATGGCAAGTGTTTTTACTATAAGTAGAATATCCGTACTTGTCATACTATGATATGCAAAAAATTATTGAAGCGTTACGGATGTAGTTTTTTTCTCTCCGGCATGCAGATATTCTATTCCAACAGCATTACCCGGTTTGTATTGCTGGAGTATTTCAGAAAGATTTTTTGAGGAATCAAGTATTTCGCTATTCACACTTACCACAATGTCTCCATGCGCAAAGCGTACCATTCCGGATGGCCCGGCAATCCCGACTGGCCGTTTCTGCGCAATAATATATGCGCCATTTTTCAGGACTTCGCGATTGCGAATATCTGCGCTGATCGGCAATAGAGAAAGGTCAACATACTGGAGAGTCAGCGTCGGCCGTTGGATTTTTTTTGAACGGAGCACTTGTGCAAATGAATCCTGCACATACGCCATAGGAAGGATGCCGTTCGCAGTCGCGAGGCCAATGACCTCCTTTTTTTCCGTCACAAACGGCACTCCTTCAGTTGAAAATTTTTGTGAAGCATTAAAACGTTTTTTCAGCAGATTCGCATGCTGGATCGCCTCTGAAAGCGTTTGTGCGGGTGGATAATCCATGGGGGTGAGATCGAAAGAAACGCCCCCTCTTGCGTCAATAAGTTCAATAACACGCTTGGACGCGCCAATATCAACGGTTGTATCAAATTGCGCCGGCTTGAGCGTGCTTTCTTCGGGAAGGCGAATGCGCGCATATTGCATGTCGGTTGCCGGGTCTGAAATGCGAGTTTCTATTTTGAATATGCGCTTTTCACTGTCAATAAAACGAATGTCTCCGGTGCGCACTGTCTCCAGAGAAGGAGGTAGAAGAATCCAGCCATCAGCAGAACCTACGAGTGCATATCCTAAAAAATCTTTTGCAAACGGAAGCAGGTCAGTGCCAAAATCCTTGGCGGTATTTTTTGCTGAAACACGATACAATTTTCCTATACTTGGCGCGATCGCGTGTACAATATCTGATATATTTGTTTCTTTCTCTGTTTTACGCGCCGCAGTCTTGTCCTCAAATATGATAGGACGGAGCTGAATGATATCTTCCGGAAGGAACACTTGCGGGCTGATAAGTCCGCCTAATATTCCGGCGATAGTCCCTATCGCGCCGATAAATACGACCGCAAGCGCAATTCGGAGAGCGGTAAAGAAACGCGGATATTTTTTTTGCATATATGGATTGAGAGCTTTTATCGCCATTGGGCGGTTATTCCCACTAATACTACCACAATCACGGAAAGAATGACAGTGAGTATTTTTTGCGCGCGGGAAATGTCTTTTTTGAGAGATCCGCATCCGAAGGAAACAACGGCAAAATACAAAACGGTGATAAGGAAGGCGTTTACATGATACAAACTCGGAAGCCAGCGTATGACAAGAAGCGCTTCCGCGATAAGTATGATGCATGCCACAAGCTCTTTACCGTATTCACGCGCTCGTGCGTCATGCATCCATGCATGAATAAGAAAAAATAAAAACGTTAAAAAGAGAAACGGCACAATAAGATACCAAATGGGAATTTCGAGAAAATAAATAAGCGCATAGAACGAAAATGAAAAAAAGAAATAACTCACCAACAATACGAGCGAAACGGTTTGAGTAAAAAATATTTCCGGATATCCTTCTTGAAACATAAAGCGATACATGCGCATGCCATACAGTAGCTGTAAGGCAGTATGGATTCCGATGACAAGCCATTGCGCCCGCTCTCCTTCAAGGAAAAAAAGCATGGCGCTTGCCGCAAGAAGTAAAGCCAATGGAGGGAACGAGATAATGAATACTTTTTTTCCGTCAGTTTTTTTTGGGATAAAGAGATAGAGAAGAATATCAGTAAGAAAAAATGTGCCGACAATAAAATAAAAAAAATATCCATCAAAAAACAGCGCGGATTTCAGCAGTGCTGCCTGCGCAATGGGGATGAGAATGATAAGGATATTAAGAATTTTTTTCATAGAGTGAGAGGGTTTTCTGTGCAGTGCTGTCCCATGAATATCGCGTTGCGCGCGCGTATCCTTTTTCACGCATGCGTGCCAGGAGATCGGCATCACACACAAGTGTGCGAATCGCATGTGCAATAGCGCTCGGATCAGTGGGGTTCACATACCATGCCGCATCAGCGAGAAGCTCTTCAAAACAGATACCTTCAGAGACAATCACCGGCAGTCCATGGACCAGCGCTTCAAGCGCCGGCAGTCCGAATCCTTCTTCAAAGGAAGGCATGATACAGGCAGATGCGTGGCGATAGAGCTGGCACAAGGTATCTTCAGAAACAAATCCCATATGCTGAACGGTTTGATCCAAGCCAAGCTCGCAAATGCGCGCGCGTATTCTTCTGAAGAAAAAATCTTCCTGGCCGCACAGTACAAGAAATATGGAATCTGCGTAACTGGCAAGTATATGAAATGCCTGCAAAAGACCCTCGATATTCTTGTGCGGATATGCATTTCCAGTATACAGGATGTAAGGTTTTTTAACAGATGCCGGCAGAATTCCCTTGTCAGAAGCGCATGTATGCGTATCATCGGCCGCCTCATGGATGACGCTGATTTTTTCCCCAGAAATTCCAAGATACGATATGATGTCCTTTTTTACGTACTCTGAAACAGTAATGATATGTGCGGCTCGCCTGCTTGCAATATGAAGAATACAGCGATACGCGGCATATTTTATTCTATGGACAAACGCATGGCGTGATGTGGCTGCGCTTGATGCGGACTGGGGAAATTTGAGAAGGATGAGGTCGTGAATGGTGACGATGTATTTTCTTGGATAGAGTATTGGTACATTGAAATGAGGAAAATGCATGCAGTCAATGCCATGCCACATGAGAAGAAACGGAAAAAAAATCTGCTCACCAAGTGAATACCATTGATAATTCGCGCATATTTTTTTGAACCGCGCATGTGCAGGCTGGTACGCGTCAAAATTTTTTTTCCGCAAAAATACGCGATATTCATTTTGTGTGTCTATGCGTTCAAGATGTTTGAGAAGCTGCTCGATATATCTCCCAATACCAAGCCCCTCCTGAAACATGCGTGCATCAATGCCGATTATCATATGTGTATGCGGTCATAACGCTTTCAAAAAGCTCGTGTGTTTTTTTTGCCGATGTATCCCATGAAAATTTCTGCACGCATGCGTGGCCTTTTTCAATATATCGTGCGCGGATGCGTTCGTCTATCGCGCAATCAATGAGCGCGCGGCTTAATGAAGATGTGCGGTATGGATCCACGCAATACGATCCTTCGCCGGATATTTCTGACAGACTGGAATGCGCCGCGCTGATCACCGGTGTTCCACACGCCATGGCTTCAAGAGGCGGCAATCCAAAGCCCTCATACAGGCTCGGATAGACGAATACTCGCGCATGGGAAAAAAGTACGCGCCGCATATCCGCAGAAACAGAATCAAGAAAAAAAACAGATTCGGAAATTCCCTGTTGTTTTACCGCTGACCGCAGTTCTGGTAATGGATCTGATCCACCAAGAATACAGAGCTTCCAATGTGTCATGCGTGGCTCTTTTTTTTGCGCGTCTGCGTATGCGCGAATTACATGCAACGCATTTTTTCGCTTATCACGGGCGCCAAGCGCAAGAATATAATCCTGCGGCATTGCGTGCATGTTGTCTTTTTGCAGTGTAAGCGGAATATTTTTGAAAAAAATATCGTCAATACCCAATGGAATGACACAAATTTTTTTTTCGTCAGTGCCATACGCATACACCATGTCGCGCTTTGTGCGCTCAGATACCGCGATACAGCGCGTTGCCGTATGAAATATGCGCCGTGGATTCACCATGCGATGCCAGAGTCTCTGTTTTTTTGAGAAACATTCAGCATAAATATCAAATGTCAAATCGTGAAATGTGACAACCGTAGGAACTGTCCCGGAAAAGCTGAAAAAGTCAATATTCGGCGCAAAAAAAAGATCAATGCGCCTGCGAATCCGCTTTTGGATAAGCGTGTCAATGTGCGGGAGGCCGCATGACATAAGCGACATATTGAATATCTTGCTGGGGCATCTGAAAAATACCTTCATGCAATTTTTTGCGGAAAAAAAATCCTCGTTATGAACACCATGGAAGGAATTGAGAAAAAAAATATAAAAATATTCGGGATAATTCCGCACCATACGTGAAATAACATGGCGTGTATACTCCGGAACTCCACCAATGTCTGCGATCAGCGGTCGTATGTCAATGGCGATCGTTTTCATCGGAATGTATAGTAAATATGATTTTGAAAGCGCACATCAACATACTTCAGCCGCTTTCTGTCACTCTTAATCTTTGTATCCAATACCGTTGTGAGATTCTCTATTTGGCCGCGTGCATCTTCAAATGGTGTAAAAAGGATGTCCCATCCTTCACGCGTCACTGCGGTGGTATCTGCCGAAGTACTGTGCGTTCTGATATGCGAAATGCCTATTTTTTTTTCCGAAAGCTGGCGTGCCATATCGCGCACCACCGCGAGCGCGGCAGAAGAGATGCGTGGGGAATGATCCTGTGGAATGGGATCATTTTTTTCATCAACAAGCAGAGGGATTTCAAGCGCAGGCGCAGCTGGTTGTTTTTTTCTTTCAAATTGAGAAGTACTGGTACTATGAAACAACGCCGGAAGCTTTGATATGTCAGCTCCCATTGCAATCACATCCACTTGTCGAGAAACGCTTCCATCGGCAAAGAGCGCATAACATGCGCCTTGCGTACACCAGAAGGCAGAAAATGGCTTTCCTGATATGACCACTTCCACTGTTATGGGAAAACGCCGTGTGATTGAAATCTCGTCCACTGCAAAAGAATTTTTCAGAGCTTCGAGAGCGGATTCTATGTCGAATAAAAAGATATTCCCATTTGAAGCAAGAACGAATTTTCGTTCATCCATTTTTTTGAAAAGAACGGATCGGACATCCTGGGGGTCGATGCCGCCGGATGCTGAAACGTCAATACGATCAATAGCAAAAAAGCGCGAGAAGAAAAAAAAGAATACCGCGCTGGCAACGAACACGGGAATGCCGATACACAATACAAAAAATTTGACGAATTTTTTTGTTCTCTTTCGCGCACGGCGGCTTCTCCTATCAAGCATACCATGAGAGGAAGATGACAGTCGATGCATTCTCATGCGGAAATTCTATCATATCCGCAGTACGGACGCAAAACATCCGGAATGACGACGGAACCGTCTTTCTCCTGATAATTTTCAATGATTGCAATCATAATGCGCAAATCTGCGCATGCGGTATTATTGAGTGTATGGACAAACTGTTTTTTTCCGTCCGTGCCCTGATATTTTGTATTTAATCTGCGCGCTTGAAAATCAGTGTCATTACTGCATGACGCAGTCTCACGATATTTGTTTTGGCCGGGCATCCACGCCTCGATATCATATTTTTTTGCATTCGGCGCGCCAATATCTCCGGTGCACATATTGAGAACCTGATAGTGCAACCGCAATGACTGCATAAATTCTTCGGCACACTGCAAGAGAAATTCATGCATCTCCCATGAATCTTTTGGCTCGCAAAAAATAAACATCTCCACCTTGTTAAACTGGTGGCCGCGCAACATACCCTTAGTATCTTTTCCATAACTACCTGCTTCACGCCGAAAACAGCCGGAGTATCCCATGTATTTCAGGGGTCCGCTGGAAAGATCAATAATTTCATCCATATGGTATCCCGCCAACGCAACCTCTGCGGTGCCGGTGAGAAAAAGACCGTCTTCCCCCGGATTTACTGAATAAATTTCATTTTTTTCTGCCGGAAAAAAACCAGTTCCCACCATCGCTTCTTCGCGCACCAGCATGGGGGTCATCATAGGTATGAATCCTTTTGTCACATAGAAATTAAAGGCATAGTGCATAAGCGCCATATCAAGCTGTGCGAGCGCTCCTTTCAAATACCAAAATCTGTTCCCGGAAATTTTTGCTCCGCGTTCGCAATCAAGGAGCGGTTGAATGGAGGGAACAAGATAATGTTCCAGGGGCTGAAAATCAAAAATCGGTTTTTCCCCCCATGTTCGCATACGGACATTTCCACTCTCATTTGATCCGATAGGAGTGCTTTCATGTGATATGTTCGGAAGCTGTAAAAGCTGTGCGGTAAACTTCTGTTCGATATGTGAAACATTCTCCTCGAGTTTTCCAATCTTCTCCTTTATTTCTCGTATTTTTTCTATCTGTGTCATGCGCGCATCATCTTCCAGTATACGAATAGCGTCGCTCGCTTTGTTTTGTTCCGCACGGAGTGCATCAAGCTGCGCAATACGGGTGCGGCGCTCTTCGTCAAGTGCGCTGAATGTGTCAAAATCAAATTGTATGCCGCGCTTTTCAATTTCTTGGCGAATAAGATCTGGTTTTTCACGAATCATTTTTATATCCAGCATATTGTGTGTTTATTTGATATCTTTTGAGCGAAGAGTAGGGAATAACATGACCTCCTTCAACGAACCGCTATTCGTAAGGAGCGCGGTAAACCGATCAATGCCGATACCAAATCCCGCTGTTGGCGGCAATCCATATTCAAGCGCAGTCACATACTCCGAATCAATCCAATGCGCCTCTTCATCTCCTTGCTCTCGTTGTTTTTGCTGATCCTCAAACCGTTGAGCCTGATCAATGGGATCATTCAGCTCGGAGAAGCCCTTCAAAATCTCCATACCTGCAATAATAAGCTGAACGCTTTCCACTGTCTGCGTATTTTTTTTCTTCTTCGCAAGCGGAAGAAGCTCTAGCGGAGCGTCAATGATGAATGTCGGTTGAGTGATGGTTTTTATTGAATTCTTGAAGAGAAGATCAAGAATGTGCGCAGTGGTATCTGTCTCATCTGCTCCAATGCCTTGTGCGCGAACGCGATACTTGAGCTCTGCCGGAGTATGCGTCTCGATATCAATACCGGTCGCTTCGAACACACTATCTCGGAATGTTTTTCTTTGATAGGGCGGAGTCATATCTATGCGCGTATTTCGATATTCAAAAAAAGATTCTTTATGTACTTGTTCGACCACAGTGAAAAGCATACGTTCTACCATATCCATAAGCGCGGTATAGTCTGCATATGCCATATATCCCTCTACTTGGGTAAACTCCGGATTATGGGAGTGATCAATGCCCTCATTTCGAAAACATCGCGCAAACTCATACACGCGTTCAAATCCTCCGATAATCAACCGTTTCAGAAAAAGTTCCGGCGCAATACGCAAATACATATCCTCATCCAATGCATGATGGTGTGTCACGAACGGACGCGCCAGTGCACCGCCCGGGATCGATTGTAAAATAGGTGTCTCAACCTCCATAAATCCGTCCTTCTCAAGGAATTCTCTGAATGCTCGGACAATACATGCGCGTTTTTCAAAAATATCGCGAACAGATTCATTGACAATAAGATCAAGATATCTGCGGCGATAACGCATTTCCATATCAGACAATCCGTGCCATTGTTCCGGTAGAGGAAGAAACGCTTTTGTAAGTATGCGTACGGAGGTCGCATGCAATGTTTTCTCCTCTGT
This sequence comes from Candidatus Uhrbacteria bacterium, assembly GCA_016186045.1. Classification (GTDB taxonomy): domain Bacteria; phylum Patescibacteriota; class Patescibacteriia; order JACQRZ01; family JACQRZ01; genus JACPMJ01. Next base: position 92,743 of record JACPMJ010000005.1, read on the forward strand.
TTTTGTGAGAAAAAGTGTTCCTTTTGCCTGTAAAAAATCTCCCATATCCAAAAAATCCTTCATTTGCATATACTGTTCATCGCCCAGCGTATCGCGGCGCAAAAAAACTTGAAATCGAGCGTGAGCGTCTTGAATCACGCAGAATGTTGATCCGCCATGTCTGCGAATGCTCCGCACGCGGCCCACAAGCGTCACGGAGGTACCGGAAGAAGAGAGATCGTCAAAAAGACTCTCTGCCGCGGAGCAGGTGTGGGTTCGTTCCGCAATATTCGGATACGGATCAACGCCATGCTTGGCAAGTGTTTCGGCTTTTTGTATGCGAATATCTCGCTCGTCACTGTGTTCCATACGACAAGAAAATTATTATAAAGAGGTCTCTCTAGTGTACTAAAAAAAAATAAAAACGTCAAAATCCCGCACAATACGGGATTTTGAGGATGAAAAAATCGATGTTATTTTATATCTACAATGACGTATTCGAATTCTCCGCGCGGAACTTTTACCATGACTTTTTCTCCAACGCGTCTGCCAAGAAATGCCCTTCCCAGTGGGGATTCATTGGAAATTCTCCGCGCGATCGGGTCCGCCTCCTCACTGCCGACAATCTGATAACTCGCAGTCTGGCTGTCATATTCCACAGTCACGGTCGCACCAATCTGCACACTGACCAATCCGGTTTGATCTTGTATATTATCAATAATCACTGCGTTTTTCAAAATATTTTCATATTCCAAAATTTTTGACTCGAGCATCGCCTGATCGTCTTTCGCCTCGGCATACTCTGCGTTTTCACGCAAATCTCCCAATTCCTTTGCTTCCGCGATACGCTCAATAACCTCCCTGCGCGCAACGGTTTTCATGCGATGAAGATCTTGTGCGAGCCGCTCAAGCCCTTCTTTTGTTAAATAGTGCGGCATAGACAGACAAATTACAAATAAAGCGCTTTTAAAACAGTGGTAGAAAGGCACTATACAGAGAAAAGATTACATTGTCAAGATGCGTAGTTGTGGATAATGTTTTGTCAAGAGAGAAACATACATATGAGTATTCGGAACGCAGGTAGTTTTTTGTAACTGTCAATGGATATTTGTCATTTTTTAAAATTATTTTTTATACTCTTCAACATACCATTTCAAAAATTCATATGCTACTGATACTCCGCTCCTGCTTCCCTCTTCTCCCTCTTCAATAAGAACAGTTAAGACAATATTCGGATTATCATATGGCGCCCATCCAATAAACCATGCATGCGGTGGCTTTCCCTTCCCCCACTGTGCAGTGCCCGTCTTTCCCGCAACCGCCACTGGCAATGTATTGAGCCGGCGCCCGCTCCCCGCCTCAATGGTCCTTCGCATTCCCTCGCGGACGATAGCCGTACTCTCCTTGCTTACAACTCCTTCGCGAAGAATGACCGGTTGAATGAGCCGTTCTGGAGCAGTACCAATACGCTCAACAATATGCGGACGATAGCTTTTTCCGTTATTCGCAAAATACGAAGTCATACTGTTCATCTGAATCGGCGTTACAAGAAAATCCCCTTGTCCGATGGATAAATGATAGGTATCTCCAATATACCAAGGCTCTTTCTTTACCTCCTTTTTCCATTCCGGAGTAGGAATAAATCCCACGCGCTCATACGGAAGATCAATATCGGTACGCGCGCCAAATCCAAACCGTTCCAAATATGCCGTAAGTCGCCCAATTCCCAATCCCTGTTGGTTTCCCTGCCCGCCACCAAGAACATAAAAGAACGTATTGACGGATTCTGCGATTGCTTTCGTGACTGTTGTGCGTCCGTGTCCGCCGGCTTTCCAGTCAGGGAAAAACCATTCACCAATGCGAATGCCGCCACTACTCAAAACAGACGTTCCTTTTGTAATCACTCCTGCGTCAATGCCGGCTGCGGCCAATGCCGGCTTTATGGTGGAACCGGAAGGATACTCTCCGCGAATCGCCCGATGAAAAAGCGGCGTATCAGGATCATCAAGAAGTTTTTTATATGCGTCTTGTGAAATGCCGCGCGCGAAAGCATTATTATCATACGCAGGCAAACTTACCAATGCACGAATACCGCCATCGCTCGGATCGGAAACAATCATGACGGCACGTTTTTTTTTCATCTCCTTCATGGTATGCGATAGAACTTCCTCCGCTTTTTTTTGCATGGCACTGTCTATTGTAAGGATCATATTTTCCCCGTCTTTCGGCTGTTCTTCTGACAGAACTTCTTTTTCATCCCCAAGCGCATCAACCTCAATGTTTTTTTTCCCATGTTTTCCGTGGAGTTCGAGCTCATACTGTGCCTCAATGCCATCTTTGCCAATGGAATCCATTCGCACATAGTTCGCGTGATTCTCTAGCTCTTTGCTGTTTATTTTTCCGGTGTATCCTACAACATGGGACAGACTTTGCATACTGTCAAAAGAATATCGTCTTCGTTCACGGACAATCAAACTTACACCGGGAAGATCCGCGATTGCCGCATCAAGAATAAGCGCCGGCGTGTATTCAATATGTTCCGCTACAAAGATTGGCTGATACGGATCTTCAGATTCTTTTATTTTTTGTATGAGATCATTACTGGAAATAGTGGTCAGGGAGGAAAGTTTTTCAAAAAGAGCATGTTGCTCTGACGTATCTTTTGGAAGTTCAGAAGGAACAATCTGCAAAGAAAAACTTGGTTCATTATAAACAAGCACAATGCCGTTTCTGTCATACAGTACGCCGCGGCGGGCCGGCAGTATGACTGTTTTCACCTTATTCCGTTCGGCAAGAGACGCAAAAGCGTTTCCTTTCGCAAGCTGTACATATGCGGTACGAAAAAAAAGCGCTGCAATGCCGATCGCAATGCACAGAAAAAGGAGTGTCATATTCTTTGTCGAAACAGACACCCCAAGAAATTCTTGGGCATCGTGCGTACGCGCATTGTCGCATGAGGATTCCACCCATTCATGCTTGCTGCCATGCGCAAGCGTCATGCGCGCGCTGTCATACTCCGGAACAAAATATCGTTCATCACCCATACGACACTGAATTATTGAGGGAACATAAGGAAGGCGCGAGAAAACTGTACGCGCCGGTATTGAATGATATAGAAAAATATCAAAAATACGCTCTGTATACCAAACCCTATCGCAAGTTCTTCTGCGTATTCAAATGAAAAAAACAGACGAAATGCCTCCGACTGCTGTTGCATCATTGCGCTAAAAAAGCCAGCAGATGTTCCTACGACATGATACAGGAAAAATCCGGCGATACCTAACAAAAAAAATGCGGAAAAGGATTTGTTTGTCAAAAAAGAAGCGCACAATAGGAGGCCGAGCAACGAAATGAGCGGATACAAAACGATATGCATGCCAAAGGGTCCGGCAATAATATCTTCAATGAATCCTGCGACGCATGCGTACGTGAGCGCAGTACGGGATGGCAAAAAAAACACAAAAAAAACCATGAGCGCAATGACGATATGCCCATAGCGGAATACGCTTATGTGCAGTGTCTCGGCAAGCACTACGGCAAAAAAAAGAAGTAGGTGTCTCAGAAATGTTTCCATATCCTCTATTTCATGATGCTCGAGAATTTTGAAACCATGAGCTTTTTGAGGCTGTCCAGCGCGCGGGAAAACGCCTCTTTTGCTGATTTTTCCAATTGATGCCTATCCCCCACTACCTTTTCATCAATTTCTACGCGGACCACATTCTGATTACCGTCAAGCGTTACCTTGAAAAGACCGTTTGAAGATGTGCCAATGACCTGTTCTTTCCCTAGTTGTGCTTGAATCTCGCGTGCCTGCTTAAGATCTTTCAATTTATCAAAAAATGACATAGCATATGGCGTTTATAGATAAATTATGTGTGTGATAATGGGCAATGCATGTGATCATGTCTTTTTGCCGGACAATATGTCCGCCCATAATGGATGAGCATGTGAGAAAACGTGATCCATTCTTTGCGCGGAACAATCCGCATAAGGTCGCGTTCAATAATAGCCGGATTAGTCGCATGTGTCAATCCAAGTTTTTTACTCAATCGTATGAGATGTGTATCTACCGCTATCCCTTCTGATTTCCCAAATGCGGCTCCCAACATAACATTTGCGGTTTTCCGCCCGACGCCGGGAATTTTCAAAAGTTCTTCCATGGTATCAGGAATTTTTCCATGATAGGTTTTTTCTATCATTTTTGCGGCGGCTAAAATGTGTTTCGCTTTGTTTTTATAAAATCCTGTTGAATAGATATCTTTCTGGAAATCAGATTGTTTTGCGGAAGTATAATTTTTTATCGCTTGGTATTTCTTGAAAAGCTTTTCTGTCACCTCATTCACTTTCTTATCCGTGCATTGCGCAGAGAGCATGACCGCCACCAAAAGCTCCCATGGATTTGAATATCGAAGTGCGATATGCGCATCGGGAAACAACTTTTTAAGTACGCGAATCATACGAACGACTCGTTTTTTTCTTTGAGAAAGATCGCCGTCTTGCATAAAAAACTTCAAAGGCGCAACATTAATGGATTGTGCTTCCTGGAGTCACTTCTTTTTCCGGAAAAAGAAGAACCGGCTCCCTATCTCCTGCCGCTAGAAGCATTCCGTTACTCTCAATACCCATAAGAGTCCGCGGTTCAAGATTTGCAACAATGACGATTTCCTTTCCTACTAGACTCTCAGGACTATACGCCAATCCGATACCAGCGACAATCTGCCGCTGTTCAGTACCAATATCCACAATAAGTTTTAATAGTTTTTGTGATTTTTCCACTTGCTGGGCGGAAAGAATTTTTGCAATCTTGAGTTCTATTTTTAGAAAATCCGCTCAAAGCAAAATCGTCCGGCGGTATGCTTCCAATTCCATTCTGTGTCGTATCCTTTCGTTTCCACTGGCGTAAAAACAGGCATTTTTTCTGCCGGTGACACGGGAATGTACCTTCTCTTTTCACGAGAAATATCATTTTTTGATTCTTGTGCAAATGTTGCGCACATGCTGAATCGCAGATCTCCTTTTTTCTCAAATTCGTAGTCCGTCCCATATTCCGGATCGCGTGGCACGCGAAATCCGCTTATGGGATCATTAAGCTCCGCAAGTGTTTGAGGAATTTGTTCCCTTGTCTGCCAATAATGAATGATATTGGATTGGATGTTTTGCAGATCGGACACGCGTAATTCGTCAAACCTTTGCAGACGCGCTGAAAATGGAGACCCAATGACAAAGAACGCAACACCTGTCACACCGATAATAACACTCGTGACAGCTATGATAAAATATTTCATACGGCGCTGTTATTTTCCACTTCGCATTCTTCGAATATCGCAGACATAGTACCAGAATATTGATCCGGCAACAAAGAATACTCCGGCTGTTTTTGCATAAAATCGCATGCGTACTTCACCATTCAACATACTGTTTACTAATGCGACCAAATCTCCCAGGAGGATAAATGAGGCGACAAAAAGCGTGAAATACACTAACCATTTCCGAATCCAGAGATGTTGTTTTTCCGGTATGCGGACATACATCCTATTCAAATACCAGGTACTTCCAAAAAATGCCGGAAACAAAATGATAAGCGAGGCGAGCGCTGATCGGATCAGCCTGATTTTTTCCTGTGCCTCTCCCGTATATCCATGATAATCCAACGCATCCGGAATATATATGTTTATCATTTGAAAAACGATCGTCAAAAAGCTTGCCGCGCTGACGTAGAGTGCGATCATGGAAAACAAGTGGAGAAAAAAATCTTGCGGCGTAACGCGCGGTCGTATGCGAGTGTCCATAATATTCATGTTGGAGTAGTTATAAAAGGTCAATAAAGAAGAAACTTTTTCTTTTTTATTGTTTTCCATGGGAGCTTTCCACGGAATGGAAATGAAAATCCCGCGGCACCGGGATGGCCGCCGCCGCCATAGAGTACGGCAAGCCGTGAAACATCACACAAGCCGTCTGATCGCAATGACACATGAAGTTTTCCTGTCTTGTAATACCATGTCAATCCAAACGGCACACGAGGCCATTTTCTATATATCTGGGTTCCTGCCTCTGAATAATACAGGGAGGTATTTACCGCAATGACATGGTGTCCCTCAAAAAAAATCTCTTCACCGTTTCGCAATATATTTTTTTCTATTGCCATGCTTTTCCCTATAAGAATAATCCTGCCTTGCTCGATATATGCCCTGCGCTTTTTTTTGTTTTCAAAATCCTTCATGAGTTCCGACCAAATCGAAAAATCCAAATCATACGCGCCAAGGAATGCGGATATTTCTCTTGTATTCTGATGCTTGAATACAAACAAGTCATTATCTTCTATCGCCAAAAGCATCCGTGGCGCAGGTTTTTGCGGAAAAAAGAATTTCCATGCGATTCCGCATCCGGAGCGCTTTGATGAAAACACGTGCGTATGTGCGCAGTTGATCGCGTCTACTTGACTTTCATGATGATCAAGAACAGTGACATGTTTTGCATAATGCATCACCCGCTTCATCACTGGCAAAGGATAGCAAAAATCAATAAAAATAAGAGGACGTCCTTTGAGCTGTGCCGGCGGTACAACCTGATGCTCAAGTCCGAGATATTCAGCAGTATCGCCAAATTTCATCCATGCGACCCATGCGCCGGTGAATCCATCCAGGCAGCCTTTATGATAGAGTATAAGAGGTTTATCCATAAGAAAATACTCTCAGAGCCTTCTTCTTGTAGCATAGCATATGGCAATAAAAACAAAAGCGCCTACATGACAGTGTGGCGCCATATGTGTTTCTATTGTTTTTTCTTTATTGGCGGAGCTAATCCATCTTTCCCCTGCTCTTCTTTCTGTTTTTCTATCCACGCGTCAATAGTATCCGAAAGTTTATAAAATGCAACGCTTGTCACCGCATACACGTCGTTTGATCCGTCTTTTCTCATAAAGTATGTGGTCTCTCCCGGCGTGCTGTTTCCAATAATATATGCGATGGATTTTCCTTTATCATATGTAAATGTCACGACATACCCGCTTTCATGTGTCACGCCAAGATCCGCATGATTCTCGGGATTTTTTGCAATGCGTTCTTTGGTTTCCGCCTTTTGAAATCCCTCAAAAAACAATCGGATATTTTCAAACACTGCTTTTTTGCCGTCAAGAAACCAATCACTCCCCCTTTTTGTAAAAACTTTTTTGTCTGTTCCTTTTTGAATGGTGAATATTTCCGCAGTGCTTTCGGAAAGAGAGCGAAAATCAAAGATATCTGAAACCACGGACGCTTTTTTTGAGAATGGAATGTATTTTTTCCATGCGGGAAATGACGCGCCAATAAGAAGAACAAGGAACGTACCAGCGAGAATGATAAGTATTTTTTTATTCATATACTTTTTTTTGAATTCTACTCCTGCGGAAAAGCCGAAACGCGCCATACAGGGCGAAAAACAGAGCTGGTCCGGCAATGTTTCCGTATTTTACCGCCGCCATTTGCGTTTTACTGTCAAATGCAAGCCGCTGTTGTGCTTTTTGTCTGATGCGAATCCCTGCTATGGAATCTTCTTGGCTGAGCCATGCAAGCGCCTCCATGCCAAATCCGATATTTTCCGGAGCGCTTTGCATAAACTGGTCAGTAAGAAAATCAGAATCGCCTATGATGACCATGCGTCCTTTTCCTGCTTGCTGGTCTTTCTTTGGCATAAGTCCAAGAGCAAGACGCTGTTCTCCCGCATCTTTCATTGAAGGCTGTTCCTGGGGAGAAATTGAATAATTTTCAGACTGTACGCCGCCGAATTTTGTTGTAGAAAAAAGTGTTTGAGTATCCCATCCTTTTTCAGATACGGATTTCTCGTCCGCGTCCAAAGAGCTCGGCCATGGCAAGACAATGCTTGCGATTTTTGAAAGTATCGGAGACTGGGAATCTTTTTGTGCGTTTGAACGCACCCAAAACGCATAGGGCAAAAAATACCGCACCTGTCCGCCGCTGAAGCTTATTGTTTCGTTTGAGCGAAGATCATACGCGATATTTTGACGCACAATAACGCCGGTCATGTTCTTTATGAAGTCAGAAAGATTCTGCTTATTCGCCTGCGCGCTTAATGTCTGGGGACTTACCGCAACCGTATCAATCAGAAACAGCGCTGACCCGTTGTCTTTTTCCACATAATTTTTCAACGCTGTTTGCGTGTCTGCAGGGATTTCCTGACTGGGCCCCGCAACAACAATCGTCTTGATATCTTTTGAAATAGTCGGTTGTTGCTTATCTGTGAATGTAAGGTCTTGAATGTCGTATTCTTTCCCAAGCTCTGTATTTAACGCGGAATAATCATTCCAACGGTTTTTCTCCCCATGCCCGGACAAAAACGCAATCTTGGGTTTTTCTTTCACGGTCAATTTTTTTATCAGACTGGTCAGCTGATATTCAAGATCTGATGTATCTTGGATATACGGAATGACTTCATTTTTTCCGGCATACGAAAGCGCAATACCCGCATATCCATTCTTGAGCTTAAATTCTTCATTGCTCACCATATTAAATTGCATTTCCCGCACTCCTACAGATTGCGCCTCCTGCGCAATTGCCGGAGCTGAAGAGGGATCTTTTGTGGAAACCGCAATATTTCCCCTTCCAAATGTCTGATAATCTCGAATGATATCCCGCACATCGCGAAGCGTTGGCTGGAGCTGTGCGGGCAGTTCACGGGAAATATACAGTGTCACAGTAATAATGTCGGGTAAATTGGCGAGAATATTTTTTGTTGATGGACTCACGGTATACAAATGATTCTGTGTAAGATCAATACGCCCGGGAATTCTGGCCCCTACGATATTCACAAGTACTGCACATCCTGCAAAAAGCGCAATGCCAAACTGATATTTTCTGAATAATTCAGCCTTGTTCCCAATGTGCAGTTTGAGAAGCTGAAGATATGCGATACTGGAAAATATACAGAGTGCGGAAAGAAAATATAACACATCTCGCAGGTCTATCACGCCACGCGCCATTGATTCAAAGTGTGAAAAGACAGAGAGCTGTTCCATGACTGGCGCAAGGACAAACGGCAACCGTGTTGTCACCATATCAAAACCGATGATCATAAAGAAAAAACTTGCACCTACCGCGACAAGTAATGATGAAATGGCGCTCTGAAAAAAACTGGATACGCACATACCAAGAGATAGAAATACCGCACCCATGAGGAGCGCGCCAAGATACTGCCCTGCGACAACACCAAAATCCAGTCTACCAAATATCCCAAATGTGACTGCAATAGGAAAGGTGAAAGCGAGCGCAAGGACCACAAAAAGAAATTGCGCGAGAAATTTTCCGAGTAATACTTCTTCCCTGCGAATAGGATGCGTCAAAAGAAGCTCAAGTGTGCCATCGCTTTTTTCCTGGGAAATACTTCCCATGGTCAACGCCGGAATAAAGAAAAGAAACATCCAGGGAAGCAGGTCAAAAAGCGGCCGAAGTGACGCTTCTCCCACAAGAAACGCGCTGCGAAAAAATAAAAATTCCCAAATCACCAAAAATACAATGATAACAATATACGCGGTCGGCGCATTGAATAGTGATCTCAGTTCTTTTTTTGCGATTGAATATGCGGTATGAAAATTGAACATACGTATTATGAAATATTGATACTGGTCAAAACATGAAAAATATCCTCAAGAGATTTTTCTTCTTCTCCAAGTTTCCAAATAATCCATTGATGTTCACGAGCCAGTCGAGAAATATCCGGCTGGAGTTCTATGGATTCCTTTGAGGTAATGCGCGCCCGTATGCGGCCCTGCTCCGTCTTTTCAATCTGGATGTCTTCAATATGCGCCAAGGAGCGTAACGCATACTCAATGCCTGCACCTTCAAATTCTCCAAACAGACAGTGTCCGCGGCGCAATGTTCGCGACAACCCCTCTGGCGTGCCATCCGCAATGAGTTTCCCTTTATTAATAATAAGCATCCGGGCACAGAGTGCCGATGCTTCTTGTAAAACATGCGTGCTTACCATAATAGTCCGGTCTTTTGCAAGATTTTTAATAAGCGAACGAATGTCAGTGCGCTGGTTTGGGTCAAGTCCCTCCGTAGGTTCGTCCAAGATAAGAATCTTCGGCTGATGCAGTAATGCCACGGCAAGGCCGACGCGCTGTTTGTATCCCTTTGAAAGTTCTCCTATCTTTCGGTAAAACACGTCTCCAATGCCCACGGAAGAAACGACAAAATCATATGCCGCGTGCTGGTCTTTTTTGGGGATCTGTTTTGTATCTGCTGAGAATTTCAATAATTCCGAAACAAGCATCTCCTTGTACAATGGATTATTTTCCGGCAAATAACCGATATGCTTCTGAATGTTTGCCGCTTGTTCAGTAACCAACATGCCATCTATACTGACGCTACCTGCGTCTGGCGCGAGAAAGCCGGTCATCAGGCGCATAGTAGTGGTTTTTCCTGCTCCATTTGGCCCCAAAAGCCCCACTATTTCTCCCTGCTGGATGTCAAAAGAAAGATCTCGCACCGCATGCACGTCTTTGAATGATTTTGTCAAATTTTCAACATGGATCATAGATTATTTTTATTCAGTTTTCACTGCAACTATTATAGACGATTTAAAAAAAATTTGTCAAGAACAAAAAAATCCCCCTAGGAAACCATGCGGGATTTTTTGAGTCGCGTCTTTAAAATGACACTGCGGATTATAGCTCATCAAACCATTTTTCTATCACCTCACGGGCAAATTCCGAAAGATTTTTTGGCAAGCGTTCCACGTGGAACCATTCTGCTTTGCGCGCGCGAATATCCAAAATTTTAAATTCTTTTGTCTTCACGCGCGAAAGGAAGCAATACATGATCTCTCGCCTGCACCCAAATTTGCAAAACAGCCTCCCTAGTGGAAGTGCATGAGGAATGGGAAGTGAAAATCGATATCGCATGCCCCGATGCGCAGCTTCAAGCGGCGATTCGTCTATACCAACAATTTCAGTGGGAAAATTCCACCCGGTTCCATGCTTATAATCTACGAGCAACACCTCATCACCGCATAATGGAATGCAGGTGATATTATCCCTCCGCGGACGCAGAGAGCATTTGATCCTTCCCAAAATCCGAACAGCTGGAACCATGTGCATAGAGTTCGTGAATACAAATTATTCCGACATGCATGGGGCTCCGTTTGCTGTTTGTTTTTCTTTTGACTCTGTAGTAAGTATAAAATTTTCTTCTCATAAAAGAAATGGGTAAGGGTGTCTTTTTTTGCTTGACATAAACATGCCGCAAAGATGATGATTATGTATATGGCATCAAGTACTGTCAGACAAAGTATGCACACCCCCTTGACACATGATTATAAAAAATACCCTGCATCGCATGCAAGGTATATGCTATTCGAACAGAGGCGAGACTGTGATATCTTGATGGATCCGCAGTACTGCGTCTGCCAAAAGATCTTCAATCGGCAGAATCGTAAGTAGATTCCTCAATTCTCTTCGTTTATCTTCCGATATGGGAATAGAGCTCGTGACTGCGATTTCCTTAAACGGAGATCCCAGTAAGTTCTCTATCGCTTTCCCGGAAAAAACCGGATGCGTTGCCGCCGCAAGAACATACCTTGCGCCACTCTTTTTGAGTGTCCTCCCCACTCCCGCAAGTGTACCGGCAGTGTCAATCATGTCATCCACTACTACTGCTACCTTACCCTTGACATGGCCAACGACCTTTCCGGTCTCTATCTTGTTGTGTCCGGTACGGCGTTTATCAATGATAGCGATATCCACAATCTTGGGCTTCTTCACCCCCTTCTTTTCTTCCTTCGTGAGTTTTTCCCAGTTGTTCATCGCTCTATCGCTCAGCTTCTTCGCGAATACACGAGCGCGTGTCACGCCGCCGGCATCCGGAGAGACAATGACAATTTCCCCGTGCTGTTCCTGCTTTTGCTCAAGCCACTTGAGAATGACTGGCGTAGCAAAAAGAGGATCACATGGCTTCTTGAAAAACCCACGTGTTTGCGGAGAATGGATATCAAGAAGCACCGTGCGCGTTGCGCCCGCATTCTCGATTTTCCGCGCGACAAGCTCTGCGGAAAGAGGCTCTCTTCCCTGAGGCCTATCCTGCCGCGCATACGCAAAATACGGCATTACAGCCACAAGCTGACGAGGAGAAGCACGCTTGAGTGCATCAAGCATCAGTTCAAGCTCCATAATGGCGGCGTTTACTGCCGGTGGACAGGTGGGTTGAACGACAAACACATTCATCCCGCGAACCGACTCCTGAATCTGAACATAAATCTCGCCATCGGCGAAATTCACGATCTTACGTTGCCGCAAAGTGAGGCCAAGACGGTCTGCGATTCCTTCGGCAAGCGCGGGATGTGCAGTACCGGAAAAAATCTTAAGTCGCGGTTTGGGAGCAAATTCGTATTCCCCATCATGAAGCGGATATTCCTTTGATGAGTCTATTTGAGGATATTCATTCATCTTCAGATCCTCCTCCTGTGAACATGTGTGAAAGGTACGCCTCCTTGACACCTACCATCTTACAAAAGACAGCGAATTATTACAAGTCCATCTTTTATGAATAAAAAGCAGCTGAACTCTGATGAGCAGCCGCTTTATGCGTATTCAGCGTCGTAAAAACTCACGGGCGGACGGAGCGCCTCATTGCTATGGCGAACCATCGCATCAAGATGTTGGATATCCTGACGGTCATAGATGCCAATAACTCCCCACTGGCATCCGTATTCGCATCGACGCATTTCCCCGATTTGGTACCTTCTTCCATCGAATTTCCATGAGCAGGTATCCAGGTCGATCTCCAATCCATCGACGAGATTTTGTTCGGTGCTCCGAACCGTCGTGTAGCATTTGTTGCTCGCATACACAAGAATGATCAGATCTTTCATGAACGGAGTGAATTTTTTCCGTGACACGCAGTCTTTCTCCTTTCAAGGAACAGCTCCTTACACTGGAAATCAGTGTATTAAAGTTCTCATTTATTGTCAATTATGTTCATGGACTTGAACAGGTGGATAAGTGACATTTTTTTTCTTTCCTATCCTTGTCTATTTACTTTGCATTTTTTGCATCTTTTTGATTTCCTGGCACATTTTGCCGAATCTGCACAGACTGTGCATTGATACTGCCATCCGAATTTGCCTCAGAACGTATTCTATTCATACCGCAATGCGGTAATCGGATCAAGCTTCGCGGCTCTTTGCGCCGGATAGTATCCAAATATAATACCGATTGCCGCGGAAACCCCAAAGGCAAGAAAAATAGAAGGCACAGATACCTGACTCTGAATAATTCCCAGCCTATTCACTCCGTACGATATGACAGCGCCCAAAAAAACTCCAATCAACCCTCCTATGAATGTCAGGGCGATGGATTCTGCTAAAAATTGCTGAGTAATGTCTTTCCGTTTTGCGCCAATTGCCTTGCGAAGACCGATTTCCTTTGTTCGTTCCGTGACGTTCGTCAGCATCATATTCATGATGCCAATGCCGCCCACCAGGAGTGATATGCCCGCGATCGCCGCAAGGAATAGAGTGAACGTGTTTACTACCTGCGTCAGGGTACCTAAAATATCTTCCTGTGAAATAATGGAAAAATCCGGCTCTGAAACACGATGTTTCAGGACAAGCGAATCAGTTGCCGCATCCCGCACCGTATTCATCTCATCTTTGTTTTGAACGCTGATGGCGATTGATGACAAATAGTCTGCTCCGCTCAGTATTTTCTGCATTGTGGTCAATGGAATAAAAATCATATCGTCCGGACCGGAAAATCCAGCGCCGCCTTTTGCAGACAGGACTCCTATCACCATAAAATTCATCTTGCTGATCCGAATTGTTTTTCCCATCGCCTCGCTATCTCCAAAAAGATCTTTTGCCACCGTTGCTCCCAATACCGCACTACGCGCAAGACTTCTCATATGCGCTTCCGTAAGAAATGAACCGTCCGCCATGGATATGTTTCGCACGGAAAGATACACGGGTGTCGCTCCCATGATGGTTGTATTTGTATTATTCCCAGTAGGCGCGGTGACTTGGAATCTTCGTGAAGACTCCGGCGATATTTCCGCAATGCCGCTTATCTCACGTAAAACATCCGCATCTTCATTTTTTAATGTCTGCGCAGATCCACGACCGGAAGACACAATACCCCGCCCGGGCTGTACCACTCCGGGCATGATCATGAGAAGATTGGATCCAAGCCCCTCAATACTGGATCGTATGGATACTTTTGCGCCTTCTCCAATGGAAATCATGGCGATCACAGAACTAATGCCGATCACAATACCCAGTATTGTAAGACTTGACCGTACTTTGTTTCCGGACAAAGAGATGTATGTTTCCTGAAAAATATCATTTATCAGCATGATGATGCGCTCTAATTTTTTTGTGTGTTTTTTCGTCGCTCACAAGCAAGCCATCTTTGATAAGCAATATCCTGTCCGTATGTTCGGCAATTTCACGCTCATGTGTAATAAGAATAATTGTTTTTCCTTCTTTCTCATGAAGCTTCTGAAATGTTCCCAGTACCAGCTCACCTGTTTTTGAGTCAAGGTTTCCTGTTGGCTCATCTGCCAGGATAAGCGATGGATCATTTACAAGCGCGCGCGCAATGGCAACGCGTTGGATCTGTCCTCCGGAAAGCTGATTCGACTTGTGGTAAAAACGATCCTCTTCAAGTCCCACGGAGAGCATGGCTGCGCGAGCCTGCCTTTCGCGTTCCGCATATTTGACGCCCAAATACACCATGGGCAACATGACATTTCGCAAGGCGGTGGTGCGCGGCAAAAGACTGAATGACTGGAACACAAACCCGATCTTGTTCTTTCGCATATCAGCAAGTTCGTCCTCGGAAAGTGATGAGACGTCTCTCCCTTCAAAAAAATACTTCCCGCTTGTTGGTTTGTCTAATGCGCCTAAAATTTGCATGAGCGTGGATTTCCCTGATCCGGACGGACCCATGATCGCAATGAATTCTCCTGTCCGTACGCAAAAACTGACTCCTTGTAAGGCCTGAAATGAAATGTCTCCCGTAACATATGTTTTTACAATATCCTGAATTTGTATAACCATACATGTATATCACCTGCCAATACGGACGCCTCCACCTCCGCCAAAATTGCGATTTCCTCCACCGGGAGAACCAAAAATGCTTGGCGCCTGAGTTCCATTATTTTTTTCAGTAGTCTTTGTGATGGTTTTGGTGACAATCTGTTCCCCTTCTTTGAGTCCTGAAAGAATTTCTGTAAACGTATCATTTGAAAGCCCTGCTTCAACAGTCTGCATATGCAGAGATATTGAAGAAAGAATCCCTTGATTACCTTGTCCCTCATCCGGTAGCGGCGGATCGAATACTTCAACAACTTGCGCATTACCTCGCGTCTTCAATGCGCTGTTTAAAATCACAAGAACATCCTGATGAATGTTGGTAATAACAGATGCGTTGATGCTCATCCCCGGCTTTACTCGATCATCCTGCGTGTCAAAAACAATTTTTACATTATACGTCACTACACCCTGCGACATGGTGCCGATTGTATCAATTTCAGCAACTTCCCCAGTAAGACTTATATTTGGAATGGCATCAAAAGTAAGTGTCGTCTTCTGACCAACCGCAACCCTTGAAACATCAACTTCATTCAGAGAAATATCCGCTGTCTGCTGTTTTGTGATGAATATGGCAAACGCAGCGCTTGGTGAGATGGGATCTCCTATCTTGGCATTTATTTTTGCGACAATGCCGTCAAACGGTGCACGGATGGTATAGTCTGTAAGTTTTTCCCGCGCATCCAAGAGTGCGTTCTCTCGTTGTTTCACCGTTAGTTGCTGAGATTGAATATCCACGACATCAGGACCTGCTTTCAGTTTTGCGAGTGCGGATTCTTTTTCTTTGACCGCGGCCTGCGCATTGGCGATGTCTATACTGTCTGCGCCTGATCTCAGTTTTGCGAGTGCGGATTCTTTTTGCTTTAATGACGCTTCTGCGGCAGAGAGGTCAAGAGGATTATTCTGATCCATCTGCTTGAGACTTCGTTCTGTGCCGGCTATTGTCTCTCGATTGTCCTGAATAGTTCTTTGTATCCCCAAGAGTGTGGAAATATTGGTATTTGTCTGGCTGATATAATTTGCAAGACTTGCCTGGTATTCTTTTACTTTTGCAAACACGGTCAGATTGTTTTGCGTGCGATCATCGCTCCATGCATTGAGAAGATCACTTTCGCTTTTTGCCGCCTGACTGATGGCTTTTGTCATATCAATGGTTTCATTAAGAAGCCTATCAATAGTATCCCTATCGGAAGAACGCGACGTGCCTTTATAGTCGCTTAACGCTAAAACGTATGTTGTATTCGCACGTTTGTAATTCTGCGTGGCCGCATCTCCAAATGATTGTATCCTATCTTTCCCATCTTGCCGAAATGTGGTATTGACAAGGGCGGAAACATTCCATTGCCCTCTTCCCACAGATGCCTCACTTGCTCCAATCTGATCGCTGTAGAGAATATCATAGAGATTTGTCATTGGTATCGGCAGACTTACAAAATCGTTTGCAATCGCGTTGAACGCGTCATCGTATGCCTTTGCCAAATTATCTTGTGCTTTTTTCTTCGCCTCTTCTGTTTTTTGATACTCATCCGGCTGAAAAAGTTTTAATTTTTCGAGAGCGTCCCGCGCGCTTGCAACAGCGTTTTCCATCTGCAAAACCGCATCTTCATCCGCTGGTTTTAATATTTTTTTAAGCGTATTTCGCGTACTCTCCAACGCATTTTGTGCCTGTAATACTGCGTACGAATCAGCAGGCTGAAGAAGTTTTTTGTATGCGATACGCGCACTTTCCAGATTCACTTGTGTATCGCGAACCGCTTTCTGCGCATCGCGCGCGTCAAGAATCGCAAGAACTTCATTCGCCTTTATTTCCTGCCCGTCATGAACCGCAATAGACGTAATATCTCCAGATGCTTTTGCCTTCACATCCACCTGGTTTGACGCGGAAATCTGGCCGCTTCCGGACACGGATGTGATAAGCGTCCCTTTTTTCACAGTATCAACCACATATCTTATCTCTTCCTTGGGACTGAAAAATTTTTTATAACCAACATATCCTCCGCCAATAACCAGTATGATGACAATGAAGAAGATTATCTTTCGTTTCATGATTTTTTTTAGGAAGTTTGTCATAGTATATTCATATATCTTAGACAAAAAACATCGCTATAGTTGCAACCGCAACAAACGCCATAAGTAGAGCAATACCCCATCCAAAAACTTTTGTCAAAGGTCCATTTGCCCATCTTCCCATGATTTTTTTATCACTACTGAGCGATAGGATAAGAACGAGTATAACGGGAGCGATCATTCCGTTAATGATCGCTGAATAGATCAGCGCCTTGATGGGGTCAATTCCAAAAAAATTCAGAGAAAAACCTATTAGCATGGAGATAATCAAGATACCATAAAAAGCATACGCCTGATTCAGTTTTAAGAAAAGTCCTTGTCTCCAACGAAATGTTTCGGCAACGGCATACGCGGTAGATCCGGCGAGTACCGGTACCGCGAGCAGTCCGGTACCGATGATGCCAAGAGCAAAGAGCAAATACGACGCCTCTCCCGCAAGTGGACGGAGCGCCCGTGCGGCATCAGCGGCGGTCTTGATATCGGTCACACCATTTGTAAAAAGCGTGCCGGCACAGGCGATGATGATAAAAAACATAATGGCATTTGAAAAAAACATGCCCGTCCACACATCTATGCGCATTTTTTTTATCTCTTCCCTTGTCGCTCCTTTCCGTTGCGCGAGAGTCGTGTTTCCGCTCAATATTTCATCTTCCACTTCTTGTGAAGTTTGCCAAAAGAAAAGATAAGGAGAGATGGTAGTACCCAAGATGGCACAAATGAGAAAGAGTTTTTCTTTTGAAAAATTTTGGAAAGAAGGAACAAACGCGGCACGCCCTATCGCACTCCAATCAAGACCATGCACAAGAAACGCGGAAAGAATATATGAAAAAAGAACCAGCGTAAGATATTTGAGATATTTCGCATACCTTTCATAGGTACTGAAAATCTGAAGCAAAAGACTTATCACGGTAAAAAAAAGAGCTAATACCAAAAAATTCATGGAAGGAATCAAGAGTTGTGTCGCCGCCGCCATCGCCCCAAGGTCCACTCCGATATTAAAAACGTTTGCCACAAAAAGAAGTGTCACGCATATCATAAGGACTGGCCGCGAATAATGCCGACGAATATTCGCGGCGAGTCCGCGACCGGTGACCAGCCCGATACGCGCGCACATTTCTTGCACTACCGCCATGAAGGGAAAGGTAAACCCGGCAAGCCAGACCAGCTGATTACCGTATTGCGCGCCTGCTTGCGAGTACGTCGCAATACCGGACGGATCATCATCAGACGCGCCAGTTGTAAGGCCCGGCCCCAACGTATTCCAAAAACCCTGTACTTCTTTGACTGGTTTTTTTGTGGCGATATCATGCATGGTCGCGTGCGCGCCTTCTATGCTTTTCTCCAGTACCATCGCGGGTTTTTCGATGGTTTTTTCCAGTAAACTTTTTTTATGTGACATAGGAAAACAGAGTGAAATCATGATAAAATTTCACTCATAGTATACCACACATAGGTACATGAGAAAACAAGGCATGAGAGCCCGTTGCAAAACCCCCTCAAGTGTGTCATCCCCGACCTGATCGGGGATCCATTTCTCTGTATTTATAATAAATACTGGATTCTCGGGTCAAGCCCAAGCCTGTCCTCGGACTTGATCCGAGGAATGACAAAAAGGAAGTTTTGCAACGCTCTCCGTAATCCTATAAAACAATAATATTTCCGATCTCCTGCCCGCTTGAGACCGCCTGAAGCGTTCCTTTTGAGAGGAGGATAAGAGGAGACTTTGCATAGAGATGTTTCATCTCTCCGCTCCATGGTTCGTAGATATTCGCATATGTTTCTCCTGTTTGGATAACCTCGCCGACAGACTTTGTCCATGTCAGATATCCCGCTTGAGAAGAAAAAAGATACTGCGCCTGTTTCATGGAAAAAAGTTTAGGATACGATAAAGACATATCTTCTTCTTTATTGAGCATTCCAAGAGAGGAGAGAAAGTACAGTAGATCTTTGAATCGTGCATCCAGATCTTTTTCATCAAGAGTCATATGCGATGATGCCTCCCATGTCGCGGCGGAAACTTTTTTTCCACTTTCCTTGCCACATTTCCACATGGTCTCATCAAATGCTCCATAATAATCAGATTCATCATACAAAATATGACACTCGCCTCCAAGGGGATACAATACATCACTCGCTTCTTTGGATGTGAATACATATGGAATCGTTTCTGCACCGCTTGTATGAATATCCAAAACGACTTCATGATCTTTTGCAAGAGAGATCAGTGTACGCGCAAGTACGGACTCTACGCCGTCCCCCTCTTGTTTTGAAAAGATACGATTCCAATTATTCCCTGTTTGCGGATTCCATCGTCCATAAATCAGTCCATACATTTGCGACTGCACGCCAAAAGGATTTGCCTGAGGAACAACCGTAAGCGTTCCGGCGATGATTGGATTTTCTTTGAGATATTCTATCAGTTTTATGAGGAGCGCCGTTCCGAATATTTCAGGTCCATGGAGATTTCCTTGAAGATAGACCTTGGAACCTGATCCGTTTTCATAGTGAAATGAGGTAATCAAAGATGTATCTCCGCTTACCGTCGTCTGAATCAAATGTTTTGCAATATACATTTTCATAAAAAAAATAATTCAGGCGGCACAAAACGCGAAGTTTCGCGCCGCCCTAAGTTAGATACCGCCCCCGTGTAAGATACACAAGGTGCAGGATGAATTTCGGTCCGGACACATTGGCTTTTTATCCTCCTCTATCCAATCGCACAGACCGCAGGTGAACTCGTACGGAACCGGATTCTTCCAGTCCAGATGCCGGATGAATCCGGCTCTGTACCCGGCTTTAATGGCCGCTGGATTTTTACTAATCGCAAAAGCGATTTTTCCATCCAGCACAGAAAGAGTTGCGATTTTTTTATACAGAGCCGTTCCATATCCCTGCGACCGCAAATCTTTACGTATAAAACCCGATCCTACCTCGTAGTACTCCTCAGACATCGGCCATATAGCGAAGTAGCCCGCCGGCTCATCGTCTACCATGAGTATGACCGCGAGACCGTTTTCGTACGTACCGCGGAGTTCTTCGGGTGAGGTGCGTGTTTGGAGAATACCTCCTTCTTTTGCCATATCTTTTGAGAGTTTCTCCCAAAATTCGCTCGCCATCATCTCCGGATATACCGCAAGATGTACCTGCATTGATTCTTCCTCCTCATCAAAACCCCGAGAACATCCCGGGGTTTTGATATTTTTTGATATGAAAGTGGAAAAAAATAATGTCAAAACTCTGGGATGTTTTCGATCCCAGTACGACGAAGATTCGTCTGTGTTTTTTTGCTTACAATTTTCATATGTTTTCAGTATACCACGATACAAAATTTTGTCAAAAGAAAAGTCGCCACCTCTTGACAAACTCTCTCTTTTGTGTAAAGATAGTAATATTCCAATCTGTGATAAGGAGGTACGCGTGTCTTTTACATACACGGTATTTCTCAAGAATACCCTCGTCTGTTTCATTGGAGACTCGCAGTCCGGAAAAAGCAGGCTCATGATGGAGCTCGAAAAACGCTCAGATTTTCTCATCCGCATCGTGCGGTCAACAACCACACGCCATAGGCGAGAAAACGAGACGGAGTATGTCTATCGTAAGTTCTATCGCCACGCATCCAAAGATTTCTTTCAAAAAAGCATCGCCGCGGGACACTTCGTAGAATACGATGAGTATGCGGGAAATCTTTATGGCACTTCACACAACGCGCTTGAACATACTCTTTCCATCTCACACGCGATGCTCGCGGTAACGGAGAAGACCGTTCCTCATCTTCAAAGTCTTGGATTAAACGTCGTATCCATTCAGATCATCGGAGTGAACGCGCCGGGATCAGATGATCCACTTCGGCAAAAAGCGGACGCAGAGCGCAGAGGAAGCATCACACCGGACTACGTCATCTTCAATGATTTTGCGCCGGGCGGATTTGAAAAGGCCTGCGCAGAACTTCTCCACATCATAAAGCCCTATATCGCAGAGATATAAGGGCTTTTTTATTGAAGCCGATGGATCTCATATTGGCTTTCGTATCTTTTTGGAGTACACTATCTATACTATGACCCAAGCCCAAGCATTATCAGTATTAAAAAGCGGCGCGAATGTCTTTCTCACCGGAGAGCCGGGATCAGGTAAGACATTCACTGCAAATGAATACGTCTCATACTCCCGCGCACGAGGTATTGAGACGGCGGTAACCGCCTCCACCGGCATTGCGGCGACTCACATGAACGGGATGACCATCCACTCGTGGAGCGGCATCGGCATAAAAGACAGACTCAGTAAGCATGATCTTGATTCTATCGCAAAAAACAAGCGCATCGCAAAGCGCATCCAACGGGCACAGATTCTCATTATAGAAGAAATATCCATGTTGCCCGCTGCAACTTTTTGTCTTGTGGATAGTGTTTGCAGGAAAATAAAACAAAACACATCGCCATTCGGCGGCCTTCAGGTGGTGTGTGTTGGAGATTTTTTTCAGTTACCGCCTATCATGAAAACAATTCCGCCGGTAGAAAACGCGCAGATATCTTTCATTAAGGATGCGTCTCCCGCGCGTTTTGCCTATGACTCTCAAGTATGGAAAGATACCCACCCCCTCGTCTGCTACCTCACGGAACAACACCGACAAGATGACGGTGATTTTCTGAACATACTTTCCGCAATCAGAAGAAATTCTTTTACCGCAAATCATCTGCGCATCTTACAGACGAGAAAGATAGAATACAGTGCCGCGCCAAAGGGTGTGCCGAAACTTTTCTCGCATAACGCGAACGTGGATTATGTAAATGAGCAAGTTCTGGTAAAAATTCATGGTACTCCTCATACATACGATATGTCTTTTCATGGACCTGATGCTCTGACTGTCGCACTGAAAAAATGGTGTCTCTCACCGGCAGAACTTCAGCTGAAAACGGGCGCCGCGGTGATGTTTACAAAAAATAATCAAAAAGAAGGATTTGTCAATGGCACACTGGGTACTGTAGAGGGGTTTAATACAGAGACTGGATATCCGAAGATACGCCTGCGATCTGGAAGACGCATAGAGGTATCTCCGGCAGAGTGGGCGATAGAGGAAGACGGAATCACGCGCGCGCGCATTTCTCAGCTTCCCCTTCGCCTTGCGTGGGCGATCACGGTGCATAAGAGCCAAGGGATGAGCTTGGATGAGGCGGTGATGGATCTTTCGAGTGTCTTTGAGTTCGGACAAGGGTATGTGGCGCTTTCGCGCGTACGGCGGCTTTCCGGACTCTATCTTCTCGGCTGGAACGAGCGCGCCTTTCAGGTGCACCCGGAGGTATTTGCGCAAGATGAAAAATTCAGAGCAGATTCAGAAGGTACCCTCAGAGAGCTTCCCGCGCTTATACAAAAAACAAACACGCCTGTGTGTATCAAGCGAGGTTCGGAAATCACCATAAAAAACGGATACGATCATATCCGAGAAAAACATGAAAAAGCATATCGCCCATGGGACGCGGAGCAAGATGATATGTTACGACAGATGTATCTGGACGGCTCTTCACTCAGCGGACTTGCGCAGACTTTTTCTCGCACGGTAGGGAGTATCAGATCACGGCTGGCGAAATTTAATCTTTTGGATACGGATTAGAATTGGAAACAGTTTATAAATAGTGTATACTACAATTGTCATTCCAGACCATAAAAACTGTCATCCTCGGGCTTGACCCGAGGATCCAGCTCATTATTAATCTATAACTTAAAAATATATGGCAAAGGGAAATAATCGCCAACAAAGAGAAAAAAAGAAACCAAAGAAGGATAAGAAGAAATAATCATCCTGTAAAAAGCAAAAGAACCTCTCATGAGGTTCTTTTTTGATACTGCTTGTGCATCATTATTCCTGAACATAATCAACACCGATCTTCCAGACATTCTTCTCCGAGAAAGCTTCTATGGTCTGCCTATTTGCCTTATTGATACAATTTGAATATGAAACCTTATTATTCTTTGCATACTCGGTAAGAGTAATAATCCTTTTACCTTCCAGATACGCTAACCGCTTATGATAGCTATTCATAAGCGCCTTTCTTACTATATCTTCCATGGTGTCTGTTGCGCCTTTTTCATCAAATTCTCTAAACGCTTCGTAATAGTTTTTTCTATCAATAAATTTTATATTTATAGGAACAAATCCCTCTCGAATAAGTAAATAATTATTAATGACACGTCCAATGCGGCCGTTACCATCAATGAACGGATGGGTATATTCAAATGAGAGATGCAGTCTTGCTATGCGTCCAATAATATTTTCATGGCTTACCGCATGGTAGTCTGCAAACATTTTCAAAAGACGCTCCGTAATCTCCTTTGGATTTGGGGCGATATGATTTCCTACGCGAACATATTCACTATCTTTTCTGAATCTTCCGGCAACATCATCGCGAATATTTGAGAGTAACATTTTATGAAGCGACAATATCACCTCAATGTCGAGCTCTTGCTCCTTGGCTCTTTTATCTATATACGATACGACTCGCGCAAGATTCTTGGCTTCAAAAATTTCCCGTTCGGTAATAAATCTATCCAGATCGATTTGAAGGAGTATTTTCTCGGTTTCCTCTAGAGTGAGCATACTATTCTCAATAGCATTCGAATTGTACACCTGTTCCGCAACTTCCGTTTCTGAAATAAGCTTAATAAGCGCGTCCTTACCTATAGACGCTTTATAGTATCTTTCACGCAGAGAATTGATTTTATTGAAACTGGCAGATGTTTTTATCATATATTAGAATTATACTCACTTTTCACGATTTTGTCAAGTATAATCGTGAAAAACTAAGAAAAAACGTATTTTTTCACGGTTTTTGGCTATAATTCACATAGGATATCCCATAACTGATTCGGATTCCCCCGTAGATTCACTACGATCAATTTCTCCGAAGAATTATGAAGCGTCAAAACCTTTCGCTCTGATTCATATACCTCATCATCAATCCATCTAAAATCCTCATAAAACTTAATCGCCTCCGTCTTCCGTGAACTCCAATTTGCCTGTCACCTCTCTCAAAAATTCAAGAACGTGTTTGGCGGGCATACCGTCATAGCCGAGCAACACGCCGTTAATGTCCAGATAGATGTTCATAGATAGTATCTTCGCTTATATACGGGGTCTGCAAGCGTACTGGATTTTTTTTCAGACTATCTTCCCCTTCTCTTATTTCTAAAAATAGCCCATCACCTTTCCCGAGTAATTTTTCCGCCCCGCTCTCTCCGATAATAAATTTTGAATCTTCAGCGGAGGCTGTTGAAAAAGCAAAACAGCTCAAACAGTTTTTCATGAGCATTGGCGGAAAAGTTTCAAAACATGATCGCGACGAACTCATTACTTAATGCGGTGATACGTGGTAAACTTGCTTCATCGGCAAGCTTGAATGTATACGAGGTAACAGATGGACTTATCCAAATCTCATCCGCCTCACACTTAATTCTATATGTCGCGGAGGATTTTTATTAAAACGGATAGCTATACTGCAAAATATAAAGAATCTGATATCCTGAAGGTACAGAACTGAGATCTCTCGCGTTGGGATACCGAATGGCGTCCCGTCAATATATGCGGCCGATATGGTATAATAGAAATAGATATTTCTATATTAATAATTTATAGCTCGTATCTATATGGAAAATGCTCTTTTCAATATACTGTTCTTTGCTGTTGATCTCTTCCTTATTTGTATTGGCTTGATTGTCTATATCATGGCGACTCAGTATCTTATCGCGCAGAAAATCGGAGAGGACAAGCCTTGGCTTGCATGGATTCCGTTTGCGAATATCTATCTTCTTGTAAAAATGGCGCGAAAACCGTGGTGGTTTTTTATTCTCTTCTTAATTCCTCTGGTGAATATAGTTATTTATCTCATTCTTTGGATCAATATCTGTAAAATATTAAAAAAACCGGCATGGCTTGGTGTCGTTGCTCTTCTTTTTCCTTTCAATCTTTTCCTATTCGGCTATCTCGCGTTTTCTTCTCCTCAAAAATAATAATTACTGAAATTTCTAAGACGACTTAATAGGAGACATCAGTTCTATTGACCTTTCACAATTACGTTAACAAGGAAAAGTGTATGATTTTGAGACAGATCTGTAGCTCTGGAGCCGTAAAAAACCACAGTCGTACTATCAGTACAATGAGGATTTTTTGCGGTGAAGAGCAAGGAGCTGGTCAAAAGCATAGGCTTTTTCGTTAAGGTAATTGTGAAAGGTCAATAATATGAGAGTGGCGAAAAATATTTTTGTCATCCCGAGTACCCCCCGGACGGCCGGCGGATGTGAAGAAGATCTCCAATGATATACAGATTTTTTATCACCATAGACTCCATAGTCTTGTTTTTTATTTCATGAAAATCCACGCCGCCGTCTATCACTATCACGTCGTATGTTTTGTTCATAGTTGCAAGCATAAAGAAAACCCCGCGTGTGCGGGGCTTTTTCCAAAAGACAGAGACGTTATGCGCGCTGTACATTGACAGCGTTTGGTCCCTTTGGCGAATCTTCCACGTCAAAGGAGACTGTGTCGCCTTCGCGGAGTTCATCAAAAGTGACGCCTACCAAAGATTTGCTATGAAAAAACAAATCTTTTGTTTGGCCGTCTTGGGCGATAAACCCAAAACCTTTGTCGGTCTTCTTTTTGATTGTTCCTTGCATATTATATATGAAAGAATATAAGACAGCGTAAGTTGTGAACTATGTTGAAACTCGACGACTTTTCTTAATAACACACTCTTTTTGCTTGAAAACACTATATCATAGATCATTAAAAAAGTCAAACT
The DNA here is from genome assembly GCA_016186045.1 of Candidatus Uhrbacteria bacterium. Lineage (GTDB taxonomy): Bacteria > Patescibacteriota > Patescibacteriia > JACQRZ01 > JACQRZ01 > JACPMJ01. The sequence goes on from JACPMJ010000005.1 coordinate 118,653, forward strand.
TCACTCTGTTTGTTTACTTATTCAATCTCTTAAGGATATCTCCAAGTATGCGTATCTGCGTACCATATTCCGCCCAATCTCCACTTTTCTGTGCCTGTAAAGCCGCCTCATACGCGCTCTTCGCACGCTGAAGATTATTCTCTTCCGCTGGTTCTATTCCATTCGGTTTCGTCTGTTTTTTTTCATCACTCGCGGAGGTTCCTGCGACCACATTTGAAATACCAAAAATCTTCGCCAATCCCTTTTCTATGGTTTCTTCCATGGCAATCTTATTTTCATACGCAACAATCACGCGCTTTAATTCTGGAATCTTTCCGGACTCTGCCTTCAAATACAGCGGACGCACATATACGAGCGACTCCTCAATAGGAATGACTAAAAGCGGCCCCTGAATCACTTGAGACCCTCGCTGATCCCATAATGAGATCTGTCCGCTGATTTCCGCGTCTTGATTTATTCTGCCAATAATTTGTTTAGGGCCGAATATGAGTTTATCTTTGGGAAAACGGTATATCACAATCTCGCCATATTGTTCGCCATCATTCCTGGCCACCATCCACGCTGAAAGATTATCTTTTGCGCGCGGTGTAAATGGCAACATGAGAATATACTCTTCTTTTTTCTCACCCGGCAATTTCATAATCATATGGCTGGGAGCCATAGAGGAGCTCGCCTGTGCTGTATCTTGCGCGTATGCCGGCACCTCCCAAAGATCTTCTTTGTTATAAAAAATTTGGGGATCATCCATGTGATAGGTGGTATACATTGCCGTCTGCGCGGAAAAAATATCTTCCGGATATCGGAGATGCGATTTGAGTGATACTGGCAAATCAGATAGCGACTGGAACATATTTGGGAAAATACGCGCATACGTCTGCGCAATGGGGTCTGCTGGATCTGAAAGATAAAATTTTACATTGCCATTATAGGCGTCAATGGTGATTTTTACCGCATTGCGGATATAGTTCACCCGCTCACCGTTTACCATAAGCGGCTGAGAATACGGATACTTGTCAGTGGTTGTATACGCGTCAAGAATCCATATAAGTCTGCCATCCGCAATCACAAGATACGGATCTTTATCAACCATCAAAAAAGGAGCTATCTGTTTCGCGCGCTCTGTGATATTTCTATACATCAAGAGTTTGCTTTCACTTGTGATATCGCCTGAAAGAAAAAATTTAAGGGATTGAAATCGCACCGCATATACAAATTTTTGAAATAACGATTTTAATGGTATGCCTCCATCGCCTGTATACTCCGTAAAAACATTTTCTTCTCCCTGCGGGTAATCAAACTCTTTTGATTTTGTCTTTACAACGGCATAGGTATTTGCAAGCTCGCCATAATAAATTTCCGGACGCGTCACCTCCAATTCTTTCTTTTCAGAACGAGGCGGCAAATCTTTGACAAAAAGGACGGGCAACCCTTCCGGAGTCGCTTGATTTACCGGCCCTGCCGTTACGCCATATCCATGCGTAAATGTAAGTCGTTCGTTTATCCATGATTTATTTGGCAAACTGTCAGAAGAAAGTTCGCGCGGTGAAAGTACGATCTGGCGCAACTCACCATCCAGCAAATACCGATCATTGTCCACGGACGCAAACTCATAATATGTCCGAATCTCCTGAATTTGAGAAAAGGTAGAAAGTAACGGAGCGCGATCCCATAATCGCACGTTTCTAATAGTGGGAGTGTTCGCGGCAATATGCGCCGCAGACAATGTTTGCACCGCATCAATCTGCCGCTCTGAAATATTTTCAAGATTATACGCGGTGCGTGTGGCGGAAATATTATGTTTGATAAACGGAGTCTCTTTTACCAATTCATTTGGCGCGACAATCAATTTTTGATACACCAGTGGCCCAAAACCAGTAGCTGTACTGATAAGTAAGGAGATAAAAAGTGCCCCGATGAGCGGTATCAATTTTCCGTTTACCGCGAAAAGTACCATTAAAACAGCGGCAACGCCAAAAGTAATCGCAGACGCGCGAAGCAAGGGAATGAGTATGTGCGCATCCGCGGCAGTGGCGCCAAAGACAAGACCATCTTGGCCAACAACAATAGTATGTAGTGAAAGAAACGTACCAACTCCGATTGCCGCCAAGAAAAATGCAAAAAGCATACCAAGGTGAAGGCGAGCTTTGCCGTAAATACTATACCCGCCATCCACTACTATCTGACGGCGTTTCCCGAATTTTGATAATAGATTCGCAACATGCAAAACAAGATTTGACCCTCCTCGTAAAAAATAGATACTGCCGCTTCCAAGTATTGCGGCGAGAATAAAAAATTTCACCACACTCACGATCGCGGTATATATTGGAAGAGAGAAGACATAAAAAGAAATATCATATCCGAACAACGGATCAACTTTACCAAATGGAACGGCATACAAAAATTTGAGTATCTCTTGCCATCCGGAAGTTGCCGCAAACCCAACAAAAACTCCAAACATAATACTTGCCGCAAAACCTATCTTTTTACATAATCTATCGCCTACTACAAACGCATAACCAAAAAACTGTTCAGGTATGGTAGTTTGCCATGAAGAACGAGAATGAAGCGCGATAAAAATATTGATTCCAAGAAAAAGAGAGGCGACCGCGCCAACACCGACACCAACAGCGATCTTCGCAAGAAGAGACGTAGTAAAAACATCAGTAAATCCCAATTTTTCAAACCACCACCAATCGCCTATAAGCGCTATGACAAGTGAGAAAGATACAACGATAAGAGCGATAATTACAATGCCCGCTCCCAGAAAAAATCTTTGTATATTCATATCTCAATATAGTGACATTTTAAGCCAAAAAGTCAAGGGGGCATAAAAAAACCACGATTCTAAACCGTGGTTATGACAGGAATCTCCATCGCCTTGAAACTGGAGTATTGGGCCTCTGCAATCTTTGCCACTGGTTTTGCGACGAGAATGAGAAAGTACTCACCCTCATAGCGATGTTCTTCGGTAAGACCACAGTTCATGCAGATTCTGACGGTCTTTGTATGCTCTTTGCGTGGCGCCATCTTCAGAGGGGCTCCGTACCACTTCCATTGCCCCTCCCGAATATGTTCATGTGCGCATTTTGAGCGAAAATCACGAATCTCTTTCATGATTTTTCTCCGCAACTCCCCCGCCTCTTTTTTCAAGGTGAGAATCATTGCGCGCTGTATATCCATAGTATTCCAGCCATCCATGACCCTCTCCTCTCAATGAACGGTTTCGTATGTGTACTTTACATATAAAGCTCTATTTTTGTCAAGTACCTGACCTTGACATTTTCCACAGATACCATTAGTATAGTATGGATGAAGGGAAGGTAAAAAAGGATGGAATGAAAACATGCATAATCTGCCAATCCGGCTCAAGGCGACTCTTGCGCTTCACAAGGCGCTGGAAGACAGATTCCACTGTAGTAGTTGGGGGGTAACCTTTTGCGCGGATCTGCTAAAAGAAAACAGACACGCGCTCATTGGCGAGGCGACTTCAGACAATCTGGAAATCGTCTTCATCATCTTCGTGCTTGAGAGATACGACGAACTCATTCCCTATCACATCATCATAGAAAAAGAAGATGGGGAGCAATTCGCATGGATTCTTAGCCATGACGGCGAGATGTTCATCGCAAGAGAAGTCTCTCCTTGCCTCTCTCCTTTTTGGAATGACCTCTTTCCAAAAAATGAAAACACCGCACCGCCCTGACAGTACATGGCGGTTTTTTTATTTCAAAAGCTCATGCATGAGCACGCCCGCGCCGATGTTCTTTTTTGATGAATACGGAATCACGGGAACCGCCCCCGCGATGGCTTGGATTTTTTTCAGCTGTTCGGCGAGCTTCGCGACCTTGAGCTTATCTATCTTATTCGCAGCAATGATAACATCTTTTTTATGTTCTTTCAGGCTATACAGCATCTTTTCATCATTCTCCGTCATTCCCACATTCGCGTCTATAATAAGTACCACTTTTTTCTGTTTATATTCTGACGTGAATAAATACCAATAGATAAGCTGTTGGAGTCTATCCTGATCCGTCTTTGACCCTTTTGCAAATCCATATCCGGGCAGATCCACGAAATAAACGGATTTATTTATGAGAAAAAGAATAATCTCCCGCGTGCGTCCGGGAAATGAGCTGGTTCGGGCCAAGCCCTTTTGGCGCGTCAAAGAGTTTATGAGACTGGATTTACCGCTATTTGATCTGCCGATAAAGGCGATATAGGGTTTGTTTTTTTCCAAGTCCTTATCCGGTCCCACAATGCCTTTTACAAATACTGCTGATGGTGTCGCCATAGATGGTTATGTTATCAGATGCTTTACCATGCGCACGACATACGACCAATGCCTGCTGACGTGCCAGTGATAAGAACAGATTCTTTCATATTACTTTACCCCATCATGAACACGATATTTTTCTTGTAACTTGAGAGCGAGAGCATCTTCAAAGGTAAGCCCGGTAAGTGTGCGAATATTCCGCCAAAGATACCATGCAATCGCCATGGTCATCATCATAGCGGGAAGAGCGATGATAGGATAGCTGAAGAGGGTAAGCCGCCCAAGCTCCTCATTGAAGGCGATACTTCCCGTGGGGCTCGTCACCATCCACTTTGCAAGGATATAATTCATCGCTGAAGAAAAGAAAAATGTCCCGCTCAAGAGGTAGGTAGCGCGTACCAGCCGCGCCTCGAAAAGTTCCACAGAGGTATGCTCAAGAAGTTTTTGATGGATTTTTTCCACATTAAAAAGACTCGGGTTCATGAGTAACGCCTTGATAAAAGGATAGCGCGAGCGAGCGGAGATCAAGATTGCGATACCAATGATACCGGGAATAGCCGCCTCCTTTACGGCGAGCCACTGCGTATTCACACGGAGGAGACCAATACCGCCCGTCAAAAGTACGCTTATAAGACCAAAGAGCGCGATGACATTATATTTTTTGTATGTTATAAGCTCATACGTCCCCCAGCCCAGTGGAAAGGCAAGAGCCGTGAGAAGTCCGCCGCTCACACCGAGCATATGTTCTCCGCTCAATTTCATGAGAATAAGCGAAGGAATAAGAATACTCACCACAATATCAACAAGGGGATGAGAGGTATGCGCAGGTATCTTTTTCGAAAGATGCGTGTCGGTATCCATGCCGTTATTTTTCTTTTCCTTTCTTTGACTTTTTCTTCTCTTTTCTTTGGCTATTATTTCCCTTTGCCATATATTTTGAGGTTGTTTATTAAATACCTGGATTCCAGATCGGGCCTGTCCTCAACTTGATTGGGGATCTGGAATGACAATGGTAGTATACACTATTCTTTAAATTTATAAAATAAAAAGAGCTGTCACTGTCACAGCAAGATGATAATCTAGTGTAGCAAAATAGAAATTTCCTACCTCCCCCCTGTTTCTGGAAACCGGGAAACCAGACCCGACACTGGTTTCCTCACTGGTTTCCTCAGACACCGGTTTCCTTTATTTACAAACTACCACTCACGCTTTTTATTATCTTGCCAAAGACACCCGGTTTCTTTGGTTATTTCTGCAAGAGAAAAAACATTTTCTGCAACATGCTCCGGAGAAATAATTGGTCCTTCTGTTTCTGTGGCGAGGGAGCGTCCCATATCAGTATTGATCCATCCGGGAGAAACTGCCGATACTATGATTCCCTGTGGTTTCAAGCGAAATGCGAGCTGGCGCGTATACATATGTACCGCGGCTTTTGACATGCGATACCCTGCCGCCCATGGGCCGTCAATCGATGCTGAAAACGCTCCATACCCGGAGCCGATATTTATAACATGACTTCCCTTGGTCAGTAACGGCAATAGCCGCTCGGTAAGATCGACGAGTCCAACAACATTTACCTCGAGCGTAGTGCGAATTTTCTCCGCATCTGCAACCATATCGTTTGACTCAATAAGCAGTGCGGCATTATTTACAATTACGTCAAGATGTGAAGTACGCGACATAATATCTTTTACGGCCTGCACAATTGAATTCGTATCGCCTTGATCATATTGGATGGCGACAAGATTATTATTCGTAATAGGAATTTCTGTTTTCATATGCGTGCCTATGACTTGCCACCCTTCCTGAAGGAATTTTTTTGCCGTTGCAAGACCAATCCCACGACTCGCTCCGGTTATGAGTGCTGTTTTCATATTTTTTTCACATCCACAAGCGCCTGTCTATCATTTTTTAGCCACGTCATATCGCCCTCTTTGGGCTCTGCCGCGGTATCAATAAATACAAGCTTACTTGCTTTAGATAAATCAACCTTCTTAGCGATATCATGCGCTACGGCATGTACACTTGATGTGAGAAAAAGTTCCATAGTATTATAAAAATCCTCCCATTTGCATGAAACTATTTCTTAAGACTGTAATTGTGCATCCATGCGACGTACGCACCGCCCAATCCGGACTAAAGCGCTACACTGATGGTCCCAAGGATCCAACTGCCAATATCCATACCGGAAAATCCCGGAAGTAATTGAAAAAAAGCTAAGTGTAATTCTGCCGCCTTACCCGTAAGAAAACCCATACGCCATACAAATAGTGTAGGCGATCTCGCCGCCAGCGAGACAAAGCAAGGCATACTGTATTATAACATCAGCCTCACCTCTCTTCCATCATCATCTCTTCCATTATCAGTAGCAGAGGAGCAATGACGGTGATTCGTCCACTATCTTCTTTAAAGACAAAGTAGCCTGTCCCGTGCGTAGATGTACTTTCGGGATCGACAGGAATACTGACAAGGTACTTCTGATTTTTTGTAAGAATTGATAAATCAATAAAATCACTGCATGCAGTTTCGCCGTCTTTGCAAATTTCGGTTTGAGTCTTAGTAATATTTTTTGGTGGTATTCCGTTATTGTCCACTGTATATTGACGAATTGCTGATGAAATAATATTTACATCCTCTTCCCGTTGAGCATCAAATAACTGATCTGGCGAAGGACGTTCACATCGGACAAAAGTTCCACCTCTACCTATTGCATTCAAGCCCGCCTTAAGATTTTTCCATTTTCCTTCGAGATAAAAACATATTGTATAGCTATCCGTGGTTGCTCCATCATTTCCAATACCCATAATGGAATAATCACATTGCCTTACCGACGTAGAAATACATACTTCTCCTTCACCTTTCGCGCTCGGATCATGGAGCTTTTTAAACACATCAGTAATTACTCCCGGACCTGTACATAACGTTGTCTTGGCAAAGATGCCCCTACAACCAACAAGTTGTCTCCCTGAAATATCCCCATCACTTAACACGGCATCAAGCTGTTTTACGTCTGAAATACGCTGCGCATCACGATCTATTCTATTACGCTCACTTACAGCAACATCGTTCAGTTTTTTCTTTATTGCGCCCCACTGATCTTTTGAAAGACTATACTCAAAGCCCTTTGGGGTATTCACCATGCGATCAAGTGCACCAAGATAATATTTTTTTCCATTCCGAATAAAGAAAACAGAGGATATATCTCTATCTTGAAGAACTGCCATAATCATATCATCATCATTATAATGAAGCGCTGTTTCTGATTGCGATAGCGGATTATAACGCGACTGTATTTCTTTTAAATCAGTAAATCCATCCCGATCACTATCTTCATTAGATGGGTCAGTACCTAGTGTTTTTTCTGCTTCATCGGAAATGCCGTCATGATCGGTGTCAGAACCTTTAGACAAATTGAAATATGCCGTAGGAATCGCGACAAGCTCATCACGAGACATTAACCGGGTGCTAAAAAAATGCGAACCCAAAGGAATTTCTTCTCGCAATGGTTGCTTCTTTTTTTTGTTTAAAACAATTGCTTTACTCATAGTGCTTACTAGTATCCCGCTTCTTGATGGCACCGATGATGCATTAACAGATATACCCCGCCAACTTGGAGATATATAGAGAGTATCAGGAGTTTTTTGTAACAAAAGATCTTCTTGAATTTTCTTTGGATCAAATTTAACGTTATGTCGAATAAGCCACTTACCACTTGGATGAAAAGAGCTAAGGGATGGAGCATTTTTAAAATCAGATTGCGATGGTTTCTTACTATATGTAATAGGCGTTCCGGGAATATAATACTGTTTCCTTCCAAGATAGTAGAGCGTAAGATTCATTTTTTCCCGCTCACCAGCTGCTACGCGCATAGGTATCAATGGCACTGATGATCGAAAAGTGAACGCAATCGGTTTCAGTGTTCCCTGTACGGTTCCATCATCTGAAAGACTGATCTTCTCAATATTTATTTTTACTGCAACAAAAAAGTATGTTTTTTTCTTTATATAAAAATCAAAATTTTTTTCAGCGTCAGTCGGATAGGTGTATCCATTTTTCTTAAGCCATTGCATTAGCTCTCGAGCCGATGTTGCTGCGAGTATTGTTGCCATATAATCGCCGACATTTTTTTGCTCAATGATCATTACCCCTTCTTCGGATGCCATCGGTCTTCTTTCCTGCAGTTCTGACTGAACCCTTTCAAGGTCATCAGTGATTTGTTGTTCTGGTGGACTAACAAGACGACTCAATTCGTCAAAAAGTTCCTTCGGTGCCTCTTTGATACTTGGTTTATTTGGAAAAGCCGTGACATATGCAAAATTTTTCGCATCCCCATTAAATGAAGGCTGGAACACAAGTGTTTCTTTCCCGGAATCAAACGACAGCAATACTTGAGAGTACTTAAGTGTTAGATGGGTATCTTTTGGCACAAATTCAAGCATTATACAACCAAATGCAATAGATGGATAAAGCATAAACATTGCAAGTGAGGTGAGAGTTGCTATATACCTTAATTTCATATATTCTTTATGTGGCGTATTTGGAGATTGATTAAAAATTACACAGAATATCTAAGTCTATTGTATCACATAATACCCATTTAAAAGCCTTTAAGGAATTGTAGCGCTTGGATACTCGAACCGCCTCCTCGCGGAGCGAAAAGCGGCGGTTGGTTTTGAGGGCATTTGGAAAATTCTTTATGATTTCAAGTCAAATCCGGATTTCAGCCGGGGGGTATTAGAGTACAAAAAAGCGCCCAAAGGGCGCGATTCTGGTTATTTGTTTGCAAACCTGGGGGAATAGGATTCGAACCTATATATTCTCCTTCAAAGGGAGAAGTCCTGCCATTAGACGATCCCCCAATAGTTATAGATTTTGACAAATTCCTTGCGTCCATCCGGCGATTTTCCTATTTAGCTCACTACTTCTTCGCAGTCGTATTCTAAGAACTCCCATATATGTATCTCCTTGATTTTTTCTGTATGGATTTACTGTATGTTTTTTAAAATAAACATGGATATTATCTGTTCTAATATTTACTGTTCTTGCCCAAAAATCTATCACTACTTTCAATCTTGGTTTTGCATTTTCATGAATATAAAGAGAAAACACGATATCATCACAAGTTAAAGCAAGACATTTCTGCGTCCATATCAAAAAAACTTTTATCATTTCAGGATCAGAATTACTAAACCCGACCTGTTCAGAAACGGTATGTTCTTTTTCTTTTGTCCCTTCTGCCCAATAAAGAGCGATACCAATCAACCACAATTCCCTATCTGATATTCTATCTATTTCTTTTACTGCCCTCTCTTTAATCTGATTAGTTTTCTCAATCCTCCGCTGACGAATAAGATACCATGCTCGTTCGTGTCCGGCAAGTTGTTTTTTGAAAAGACGTTCTTTTTGTTCTGGGGAAAGTAGTATATCTCGCAACCACAGAGAAAGACTCGCCCTGCTTACTCTTAGCTTTTTTTCAATCTCACTATAAGAAAATCCTTCTTTTCGTAATTGTATCGCCTGAATCTTTTTTTCGTATTTTGCGGATAGCATATTAAAACAGCAGGTGTATATATCCTATTATACACGACTCTGTTCAAATCTCAAATCTATATCTTCAGATACCGCCCGATAGCGAAGAGACTGCTCAAAATACTGATGCCAAGCGCGATAAGAAGCTCTGTCCCAAAAATGTTCACGAAATTTTTACTGAAATATGCGAGCACGTCTAATCCTTGTCCGTCAAAATAGTTCATATACGGCTGAATGACGCCCAGAAGCGGGAAGGTAATAAGAATCGTAGCAAGGACGGCAAAAATGCTGTAGATCATCCCCTCCACAATCAGCGGAGCGCGAATAAACCAGTTTGTCGCGCCGACCAATTTCATAATCTGAACTTCTTTTTTGCGCGCATAAATGGAAAGTTTGATAGTGTTGTACACAATCAATATGGCAATAAGCGTGAAAAAAATCAGAGCAACCGTGCCGACGCCTTGAATTTTTTTCTTAAAACCCTGTATACGCTGAATGAGATCACGCTTGTCGTCATATCGCTTGTCGCTGATAAGATCCTTGTTCTGGGTCAAATCAAGCGCGGCAAGAATAGCGGGATAATCCTCCATGCGCCGCGCTTTCACAATAAGACTGGAAAAAAGCGGATTTGATTCCAGTTCGTCAAAGGAATCCCGAATGGTGGTATTCCCTTCTTTTTCAAATTTCTTCACCATATATTCCTTTGCAGCTTCTTTGGAAACATATTCCACTGTTGCAACCTGCGGCATGGCGCGCAAGCGATCTGCCATGGCAAGAACGTCCTGTTCTGGCGCCGTAGTATCAAAATTAACCGTAATGTTTATACGCTTTTCAATGATGGAAAGCGAGGTATCCACAAAAAGATTGGTAAGGACAAAAAAGTTCGCAGATAAAAGCGCGAGCATCATGACAAAAATAATCACCGCTGAAAGCCAAAGATTCCGCCAAAAACTTTGAAATGCATATCGTGAAACGCGAGAAAGGTGGATAAGCATGGAGTAAAAAATTATTTCAAATAAAATATTTTCCGCCTTTGCGGTCTGAAACAAGTTCTCCTTGGTGTAGTGTAATGACACGCCTGTGTTCCATATTCACGATATCCCTGTTGTGAGTGACAAAAATCAATGTCGTGCCCGATTCATTAATTTTATCCAAGAGATCCACGATTCCTTTTGCAGTAATAAGATCCAGATCTCCTGTCGGTTCATCCGCGATGAGAATCTTGGGCCGATGCACCATAGCACGCGCGATTGCAACCCGTTGCTGCTCACCGCCGGATAAATTCTTAGGGTAGTGCGTTGTCTTATCCTCTAATCCAACAATTCTTAGAACCTGCGGTACGGTTTCCTTGATTCTTTTCCATGCTTCACCACATACCTCCAAAGCAAAGGCGACATTTTCAAATACTGTTTTCGTATCAATGAGTTTAAAGTCCTGAAATACCACGCCGATCTGCCTACGCAAATATGGCGCTTCGCGTCTTTTTATGCGCGTCACCTCCCAATCACCTATCAAAATTTTTCCTTCCGTAGGCCGCTCCTCTGCAGTGATGAGCCGTACCAATGTGCTTTTTCCTGCCCCGCTCTGACCGATAAGAAAAACAAATTCACCCGGATTAATGGCAAGATTTATATCTTTCAACGCGTGAAAGTCCGGATAATAAATTTTTGAAACATGCTCTATGGTAATCATAGGGGAAGGCATACCTACGATGTGTCTTTTAATTTTTCAATACGAATCCGAACAAGTCCATCGCGTAAGGGCGCTATCTTCTTGAATGCTGTACTCACGAGATCGAGAACGCGCTTTTCATTTGTATTCGTCCAAGTGGATGTCACTGTAACATCAGTATGTTTTTTATTTTCCAAATTTGTCACGCGGAGCTTGGTTCCAAGAGGAAAAAGGTTTGTCGCGGAACCGTTCGGATACTTCGCATGTCGATACCAGCTCCCAATTCCCTGATAGCTATCACTTGCATCAGCAAAAACTCCTACGATTCCCTTGCACACATGGATGTCTGCGCGCACGATATTCGTCTGCCGATTCATGAGCGTTTCTTTCTGTATCCATTTCTTTTTTCCGTCATCCCAAAAAAATATCCGTGGACGATACTCTGTTTTTTTATTCTGCATCGTGATTTCCACTGCCATGTCTTTATTATACATTACTTCTTCGGAGATCTCAAATTCACATACGTTTGAAAGGAGAAGGAACTTCTTCTCGTAAGAGAGGAAAGAGTCAATAAGCTCGCTTCCGATGCGGTCTGTGTGTATATTTTCACTGCGAATGGACGATTTTTCTTGCAAAATCGTACAATCGTTTTTCAAAAAAACTTTAAGCGGCTGTCTACTGTTTTTTTCACTGGCATACAGAGGCCCTGAATATGCGAAACCAAAGAATGCAAAAACAACTATCATGAAATGCGTCAACTGTGAGTATCCTGTATTGAATATTTTTTTCATAAGGTATACATTAGTGAGGAGTACGCCTGCGGGATTCGTACAATGGCAGTATGTGTGCTTCCCAAGCATAAGACACGGGTTCGATTCCCGTATCCCGCTCCAAGATTGTACTTTCGTCTTTTTGACCTCGCTCGAACTCACTTTATCAAAAATTCTTGACGCTGACCAGTCAGACTGTCCAAAAACTCACCGCGCTTCCTTTGAAAATACATACCTTTTTGAATAAGTTATCCTCTGTTCTTTGAACACAGAAATGGTAGAATATCCATATAAATAAAGGATAATCTCTCATTTGTATGTTCAAACTATACGCCCAGAATCAAGTCCAGCTTTTACCTCCAAACCTTTCAGATATGATTGAGAAGGATCACGCGGCTCGCCTCATCAGCTCTGTTGTCGATGAAATGGACATCTCTGCCATTGAACGGTCATATTCTTCTCAAGGATGCAGAGCATATCACCCAGCGATGCTTTTGAAAGTGCTTGTCTATGCGTACAGTATCGGCCTGCGGAGCTCACGAAAGATCGCCGATCGCTTGCAGGAGGATATTGTCTTCATGCGGCTTTCAGGACGCTCAACCCCTGACTTTCGCACCATCGCCTTGTTTAGAAAAGATCGCATGACAGATTTCAAAGCGGTCTTTGTTCAGGTTGTCAGTCTTTGTATGGAGCTCGGCATGGCGCGGGTCGGAACAATCTCTATTGATGGCACCAAATTTACAGCCAATACCTCGCGTAACAGGGTTGTGTACCGCAAAAACCTTGAAAGAAGAAAACAATCCATTGCAGAGAAGATCGATGCCATCATCGATGAGGCCGACGAGCTTGATCGGCAGGAAGACGCGCTGTATGGAGATACGACAGCGCACCATACCGGCATCTCCTTTGACAAGGAAACGATCCGTAAAGCATTAGGCAAAATCCAGAAGAAGAAAACAAGTCTTGGAAAGAAAAAAGAAACGCTCAAGGCCATACAAGACGACATCAAGAAAAAAGAGCGCATCATGAGAAAAGACCGCAACAGCTATGCCGTTGCCGACAAGGATGCAACCGTCATGCTCATGAAAGAGGAGTACATCGCTCCTGGCTACAACGCCCAACTTGCCACGGAAAACCAAGTCGTCCTCGCCTACGGATTGTTCCCGAACAGAACGGACTACAAGCTCCTCAAACCCATGATTGCCGAAGTGGAAAACATGACAGGACTCACCCCGAAGCGCGTGGCAGCAGACGCGGGCTATGGTATGAAAAGCAACTACCGATTTTTAAAACACAAAAGGATCACAGGATTCATTCCCTACCAGAATTACAACAGGGATGTTGTTCTTAAACACAAGGGATTGTATGCTCTTCCGAAGAATCCCGATGTCGAGCTTGAGAAATACAAAGCGAGAATGTTCATACGATTGGGAAGCGAGGAGGGCAAGAAGATGATGAAACGAAGACGAGAAGATGTGGAACCGGTGTTCGGAGATATGAAGGAGCATATGAAGTTCAGGCGATTCACCTTGCGAGGCAAACCAAAGTGCCTCATCGAACTTGGTATTCTCTCATTCGCTCACAACATCAAAAAGATTAAAACATTCATTCAGAGCAGAATCCAACAGGACATCATAACCGAAGATATTGAAAAATGGGGACAGATTCTAGGGTACGCGCATAGCTGAAACGGCGGGAAGTTCCGTCGAAGAGCGCGTACGCTGAAATCTGCTCTCATTCTCCAGTCGGTGCGGTGAGTTTTTGGACAGTCTGACAAAACCGCAACGGCTCGCGGGCAAAAATTTCCTCCCCTCAACCCCAGTATGAGAGAATTCTCTTGTGAGTTCCCTTGTATTAGAATGTAGAGAAGCGGCGTGGCATGTCGCACCCTGACCCTGTCGCTCCGATACATCATCGGAGAACGACTCTCAAGGGATTGTACCGAGCCGCCTCTGTGC
>JACPMJ010000009.1 GCA_016186045.1 Candidatus Uhrbacteria bacterium
CTAATCAGTATAATCATGAGTCCCAAACCGCCCATTCCCGCAAGCGCACCGTGCGATATACTCGCTCCTCCCAAAAAATACATGACAAATGCGCTCATAATAATCACTCCCATAGTCCCTACATCCGGTTGCAGCACGATGAGAAAAGAAATAATCCCGACAAGCGTAATGAATGGAACAAATCCATAGGAAAAATCCTTGATATTTTTTTCTCCCTTGCCACTGAGCCATGCCGCAACGTACAAAAGAAATGTCAGTTTCACGATCTCAGATGGCTGAAATGAAAATACTCCCAAATGTATCCATCGCCGCGCACCGCCATGCTCCAATCCGATGCCGGGCAAAAATACTGCGGCAAGGAGCGCAATGGAAATAAGAAGCAATGGAAACGCCCACTGCTTCCATATCCGATAATCTATGGCGGAACACAGGGCAAAAACAGCAAGTCCGGGAAGAAATCCGAACAAGAGCTGATGCGTGACATAATAATAGCTCGTCCCATACTTTTGAAACGACACGACCGCGGACGCGGATGAAAGTAGAAGGAGCCCTATTCCAACAAGAACAAAAAAACTTACAACAAACAATCGGTCCGGGGAATGAAAAAAAAGATCAAAGAAAAGTGATATAAGAGAGCGTGATGTGTTGCGGGATCGCATACTATGATACTCCCAAAGAGCGGCGCAGTGCATGCACCTCTGAAACAAACTGTTCGCCACGGTCAAATTCATGAACAAACATGCCAAAACTCGCACACCCGGGAGAGAGAAGAATGACGTCTCCGGACTCGGATGCCTCCCATGCGCGCCAAACAGCCTCATGCATGCTGTTTGTATATATGCACGTGCCAAAAAATCCTGCGCGAAGTACCGCATCAGCCAGCCGCGGCGTTGCAGTGCCGGAAAGAAATACTATGCTTTTCACGGCACGCACGCTGTCTGACGCAAGACCGGTGAAATCAAGATTTTTATCCGCTCCGCCCGCAACAAGAATAATGTGCGGCTTTTCGCCTTTGGCATGAAATACGCCGAGTGCCGCTCGCGTTGCGTCAGGACTTGTAGCGGCAGTGTCATTGATCCATGTTCGGCCGTGAAAAACAGAAATTTCCTCTTGGCGTGAAGGCAATCCCGTGAATGTTTTTACTGATGCTATGATATCCTGCGTTGGAACACCTGCGCATTGTGCTGCTGCGCTTGCGGCAAGGATATTTTCAAGAGCATGCTCTCCTGCCAAAGCGCACTCCTCCACGCGACATATGCTCTCATAGCTGCCATGTTCCTTTTGTATGGAGAGCATGCGCCGCAAGGGATCGCCAGATGCGTCCGGAAGAAGAAACGTACCCGGCCCATCAAATGTGTGAAGTCGAGAAAACCACAAGCGCGCTCCGCTCTGATGCCGCTTACCCATCGCGCGCGTCTCCGAATTATCATAATTAAATATCGCATAACCATCAATATCACTTTGAAAACGAACAATGTTTTCCTTGATACGAGCGTATTGCTCAAAAGTTTTATGCCGATTCAAATGATCTGACAATATATTTGTCACTACCGCAATATGCAAAGGCTGAGTACTTGGGGAAAAAAGTTCCAGCTGGTAACTGGATAATTCCATGACAACCGGATCAAAAATGCCAAGCGCTTCATGTTCCAAGACAGTATCCAAAACGGAGAAAAAATTTTTAATACCGGCGCCGGCAATGCCGACGCACAGTGCATGCGGACGCGATGGACGAAGCATCGCATGGATCAATGCCGTTGTTGTGGATTTTCCCCGCGTTCCTGTCACGCCAATTTTGGGAGTTTTGCGCGTAAGGGACAAAAAAAGTGTCACCTCATTTTCGATGGCTACACCGGCGGATCGGGCAAGGGAAAGATATGGCGAATCATAGGGCACACCGGGATTTTGAATGATAAGATCCGCGCGCGCCATATCCTCGCTCCGATGTTCACCAAATATCCACTCAATAGGGAAGACGTTTTCTTTCTGATGACACAGAGAATATTCCTTACAAAAATTCTGCAGTGTGCGCACAGAAGGCTGGAGATCTTCTTCACTTCGGAGGTCTGTCACGCATACGCGCGCTCCTTTCGCATACAACCACTGTGCCACTGCCTGCCCGCCACCGTGCAAACCAAGTCCCATGACGACCACGTGTTTCCCAAAAAAATCCGAAGGTTCCTGAAATTCTTTAGACATAATAAATACCCCGTTCAAGAATAGCGATGATAAGGCCAATAATAGCGGTGACAAAGGCAATCACCCAAAAACGCATGACAATGGTGGGCTCTGACCATCCGATTGCTTCAAGGTGATGATGGATGGGCGCGGAAAGAAATACCTTTTTTTTCCGAATCTTTTTTGATAGGACCTGAATAATGACGGATGCGGATTCAAGAACAAATAAAAACCCTATCACCGGCAAAAGGAGCGCCGCGTTTGTCAGCATAGCCACAATGCCGAGTGTCACGCCAAGCGACATGGCGCCGGTGTCGCCCATGATAAACTTTGCAGGATAAATATTGAGCCAAAGAAACGCAAGAAGCGATCCGATAATGACGCCGCACAATGCGGCAAGATCATATTTTCCTTGCATTGCCGCAAGCGCGCCATATGCCGCAAATGCCGGCAGAAGCGTACCCCCCGCCAAACCATCAAGCCCGTCAATCTCATTGACGGAAAATGCGGTTGCGACTATGACAAAAATAAAAAACGGAATATACCACCATCCGATATTAAAATCCCCTATGAACGGAACATGCAGAATGTCCCAGTCAAGCTTGAAATAAAACCACCATGCGCCGACAAGAGCAATGAGCGTATACAGCATCAGACGATGGCGCATATGCAAGCCGCCGCCAAACGGACCCACTTTCCGAATGTTCAAATAATCGTCTACAAGCCCCACAAGCGCGGCCATGACTAATGCACCCAATGGAAGCCATACCTGAGAACGGGACAAAAAATTAAGTTGGCTAACCAGCGTGTCCGGAAACGCGAGTGCGATATACGAAAAACCAAGCGCAACAATCAATGTGGTTGCCCACACGAGAATGCCACCCATAGTGGGCGTTCCTTTTTTTGTCTTATGCAGTTTTGAGTATATCGGCGCTGTTTTTTCATCCCGTATCTGTTTGCCAAGTTTATGCGCATGAAGAAACCTGGAAAGAAACGGCGTCCATATCCATGCCAATAAAAAAGCAGTCGTTTAACGAAACTGAGCATACCGCCTAACCTCCTTTCATTAAAAAATATTTATCTGAATCAAAAGATAGATTGCAAAAAGCAATAGATACTGGAAAAGCGCCGCACATATCATAAGCATCTGCGCCAGTGTCCGGTGGGAATACACCAGTATACGACTGAATACATAATTCACTCCCATGCACACTACGCCGCTGAACGGCAGAAGAAATATATATTGCCAACGCGCATAATAATCAACACCCATAAATATTTTGTAGTGCAGATACACAAGCGCATTTCCGGATCCGTACAACACTTCTCTATTCCAAAGGATAAGCGCAACCATCGCTATCAAACCTGCAAACGCCGTAAGAGACCCCGTAGCTATACTCATATCCCGAAAAAAAACTTTTTCGTACATTCTATAAAAAAATCCGTGCATAAAATAAATATTTCACGTAAAAAACGCGTCCTCTCTGTACTATACCAAAAAATAACAAAAAGACAATTCCAGAGAGATCCTCTTGCTTTTTTTATTCCCTTTTGCTATCATATGAGCATACATGTTATTTTCTCATATTTTCAGACTTTTATGGCACATAAAAAAGCGGGCGGATCTACAGTATGGGGCCGCGATTCACAATCAAAACGGCTTGGCATCAAGCTTTTTGCCGGAGAACAGGCAAAAAAAGGCAATATTCTTGTCCGCCAGCGTGGAACAAAATATCATGCCGGCGCCAATGTCAAGCGGGGCAATGATGACACGTTGTATGCGATTGCTAATGGCGTTGTTTCTTTTTCAAAGAAAAAACTGCGCAAATTTGACGGTAGCCTTCGGCAGTCAACTCTTGTCCATGTGACGGAAAAATAATACAGTCTTCACGAAAAAAAAGCCTCCTCTACTGGAGGCTCTTTTTATGTGATATCCGCAGTAATTACTGTTTCTTGACAGTAATATTTTTCACCTCCTTGATTGCTCGGTCAAGCTGAGGATCTTTATTCTCCGTATAATCCTTTTCAGTCATCAAAACCTCGATATCCGGAGTAATACCCTCCTCATTGATGGATCTACCATTGGGTGTCAGCCACTTTGCAATGGTAAGCTTGAGGGCAGACCCATCTTTCAGGCGTTGAAGATCCTGCACTGATCCTTTGCCAAATGTCTTGACGCCCACAAGTACCGCCTTCTTATAATCTTGCAATGCACCTGCGACAATTTCCGCGGCTGACGCGCTCCCCTCATTGACTAAAACCACTGTCGGCATATTCCGCAAACTCGCACGCGTTCGAGATTTATACTCATCTTTATTTTGTTCATCGTATTTCTCAATCACCACGGTTTGCCCATCCACCCAATATCCAGAAACTTGGATGGCAGTATCCAGAAATCCGCCCGGGTTGTTTCGCATATCAAGAATAATACCGCTTACCCGCTGTGCCATGAGATTTTGAACCGCATCTTTAAAACCGCTTTCCGTGTCTTGGTTGAAATGCGCAAGCTTGATGTATCCAATGTGGGAATCCGGAAGTATCTTCCATGTCACGGAACGCACGACAATCTTATCCCGTATGATGGTGACGTCCCGCGGTTTACCCTCGTCTGCGCGATAAATTTTCAAAACAACCGGTGTACCTCCCTTGCCGCGAATAATGCTCACTGCGTAATCAATGGTCATACCCGCGGTATCTTTCTTGTCAATGCTTACAATTGCGTCTCCGGACCGCAAGCTTGCGCGTTCTGCCGGCGTGTCCGGCAAAATCGACATGATAAGAAGTTGATTTTTCTTCATGCCGATTTCCGCGCCAATCCCTTCAAATGTTCCAGAGAGCGATTCGTCAAATTTTTTTGCAGTGTCCGGCTCCAAAAAAACAGAATATGGATCCTCGAGTGCGGCAACCATGCCAGCCAAAGAGCCGTAGAATAATTTTTTATCTTCGATATTTTTTGTGATATAGCCTGTTTTCACGCGCTTCCATACATTCCAAAACAAGTCAAAATCAACATCTTCGCTCACGCCCTGTGGCAATGGAACATTCGGAGGAGAAAAATTTTCGGTTTTTTGAACGCGCGAAGTTTTCGTTTCTTCTTTTTTTTGTTCCTTTTGAAAAGACGCAAGCCCATATCCACCGGTAAAACTGATCCCAACAGTGAAAATGACAATATAAAAAATAAAATGCTTTTTTATAAAAACGGATAATCCTTTTTCAGAAGGCTGGCGGATATTGTTGGGAACCATGATATCGTCAAATTGCATAGAAAAAACTAAGAATCTTTTTGTTGGATGTCAGCGCCTACGGCCTGCAAGCGCTCCACAATACGTTCATATCCGCGGCTGACAATTTCTGCGCCATTAATCACGGTTCTGCCGGATGCGATAAGACCCGCGATGATCATGGCGGCGCCGGCACGCAAATCAAAACTGCGAATTTCCTGTCCATACAGCGGCGTTGGGCCCGTAATAAGTACCCGATGCGGATCGCATATCACCGCATTTGCTCCCATACGCACCAGCTCCTGAACATATCCCATGCGACCTTCAAACAGCGTATCCCAAATAAGCGTTGTTCCCTGTATCTGTGTGGCAAGTACCCCAAACACAGATTGGAGATCCGTAGGAATGCCCGGATACGGCCGCGCATCAATTTTTGCCGCGCGCATAATGCCGTGAGAGTGAGTGGTTATGGTGGTATCTGAAACATCAAATTTTGCGCCCATCATTTTTAATTTTTCAAGTACCACATCCATGTGTTCGGGAATAACATTGTTGATGCGAAGTTTTCCTTTATTTGCAATACCCAACATAAGAAACGTACCGGCCTCAATCGTATCGGGAATAATCGTGTGCACTGTACCATGAAGTACAGAGACACCATGTACCGTAAGTGTTGTGGTTCCATTTCCTGCAATGTCAGCGCCGAGTTTCTGAAGAAATGTCACAAGATCCTGTACATGCGGCTCACATGCCGCATTCTTTATAACTGTTACTCCCTGTGCGTATACTGCCGCCATAAGAATATTTTCCGTTGCGGTTACCGACGCTTCCAGTAATACTACCTCCGCTCCACGTAAACCGTCACTGGAAAGCGCGTATGTGCCATTCTTCTTTTCCATGCGCACGCCAAGCTTTGATAGTGCATGAAAATGCGTATCCAATGGCCGATTTCCAATAATGCATCCCCCGGGTTCTATCATGTCTATGGTGTGGAACCGAGCTAAAAATGATCCAAAAAAAAGGATGGACGCGCGCAGACTTTTCACGGATTGATAATCCGGATTGTGAAATGTTGCATTGCGATTGCAAATCGTCACCTGATGTTCGCCGGTCCATGCGACAGCGCTTCCTAAGCTCTTCAAAATATTCAGAAGTGTCTCAACGTCTGAAATACGCGGCACGTTGTCAAGTATACATTCATCATCGGTGAGCAATGTCGCCGCAATGATAGGTAATGCGGCATTCTTTGCGCCAGACACCCAAATATCACCGTTTAATTTCTTTCCTCCCTCAATAATGAATTGCATATCTTACTCAGCGATCATTTTTTGTAAAAGCCCCTTCAGCTCATCAGGAGAATAAAACTCAATGGAAATAATACCACGATTCCCTTTCTGTGCGATGGTCACCTTTGTTCCCAAGTGCTCACGCAATAAGTCTTCCTGCGCCAAAAAATTCTGTTTTTCAGATGGTGTCCTACGCTTGATATTTCCCTTCTTCTCTTCTTCATAGAGAACGCGCTCTATAGCGCCCACTGAAAGTTTTTCATCAACAACCTTTTTAAACAATCGCAACTGATCATTGGGGTCAGCAAGACAGAGAATAAGCCGCGCGTGCCCTTCATAAATCGTGCCGTCTTCAAGCGCGGCTTGGATCTGCGGCGGCAAAGTGAGAAGTCGCAATACATGCGAAACAACTGTCGCGCCTTTGCCAATTTTTTTTGCGATCTCACCGGTTGTCATGGAAAATTCCTTCTGCAATTTTACGCATCCGCGCGCAAGCTCCATGGGGTTCAGGTCGACGCGCTGGATATTTTCAATAAGCGCCATGGCAAGCTTTTCCTGTTCACCAGCCGCCCGGATCACCACTGGCACGCGCGTAAGCCCCACGATCTTTGCCGCGCGCAAACGACGCTCCCCTGCGATCAGACGATACTCATCGCCTTCGCGGACAACAATAAGCGGCTGAATAATGCCACACTCACGAATAGATTCGGAAAGCTCATGAAGCTGATTCGTATCAAACTCATGGCGTGGCTGGTATTTGTTTGCCAAAATCAACCCAATGTCAATTTCAGTGGATGGCTCCTGGCCGGATTGACCGAACGCGTCATCTCCTTTTTTCGAAGGAGTCGGATGTTTTCGTGAGATGAGCGCATCAAGCCCGCGCCCAAGACCATACTGTGCCATATTTATTCCGTGCTATGTGTTAGTCCTTCGGGGACACTCAGCAACTCCCGCGCCAAACGCTCATATGCTTTTGCTCCGCGGCTGGAAGGATCATATTGAAAAATAGTTTTTCCATGACTCGGCGCCTCCGCGAGCCGTACATTGCGCGGAATGACCGTTCGAAAAATTTTATTGGGAAAATGATTGTACAGCTCAAAAAGAACGCTCTCCGAAAGTCGATATCTGCGATCATACATGGTGATGACCGCACCGAGAATCTCAATTTCTGTATGAAGGTTTTCTTTCACAAGACGAATAGTATCTAAAAGTTGACCGATACCCTCGAGCGCGAAATATTCTGCCTGCACCGGAATAAGCACAGAGTCCGCGGCGATAATACCGTTGAGCGTGAGGAGTCCCAGTGAAGGCGGGCAATCAATAAAGATATAATCAAAATCTTCTTTCAGGGGCGCGATCCTCTGACGAAGCTGATACTCCCGCTCATGCACGGATACGAGCTCGACATTGGCTCCGGCGAGAGAGAGTGTCGCCGGCACTATCTGAAATGTATGCGGCGGGACAGTACGAAGCGCCTCGTGTGGCTTGACCGCGCCGACCAATACCTCATACGCGCCATACTCAACACCACTTGGATTGAGTCCGAGTCCCGACGTCGCATTTGCCTGAGGATCCAAATCTATGAGCAGACACTTACTCCCCATGGACGCAAGACACGCGACAAGATTCATAGCGGTCGTCGTTTTTCCTACACCGCCCTTTTGATTTACTACGGCGATAACGTGTGCCATATATTCACATCTATAGATGTAGTATACGTTATTTTTTTTCTTCTTACAATGCAAGAATCAGTGGATACTTCCGCCCCATACATACTTATCAAACCTCGACACTTCATGGCGGCCGATAAGATGCATCTCTTTCAATTTCGCAATTCTGCTTAATCGCGTAAGAACGCCAAGATCTGTTCGTATCGGAGATTCCTTTGCTTCAATACACATCTTGGAATTAAAAATAAAGTCAATCTCGCTTCCGTTCTTCAATGCGTAATATCGGATATCTCCTCTCTGGCGTAATTGATTAAAAAGCGCATTTTCAAATTTTACTCCACTGCTATTTTCAGCAAGAATATTCATCAACCCATTATCGCAAAAAAAGATCTTACGGGCTTTTACAATTTCCCTGTCCGTATTACGCGTAAACACGGGTATGCGAGTAATAAGATATGTTTTTTCAAAAAAATCAATGTATGACTCAACGGTGGGGCGAGCCAAACCGCTTAGCTTCGCCAGCTTGCTGTAATCAAGTCGCGTTGCCGTACGAGACGCGAGTATTTTTACGAGATTATACACATCCGCTCCCTTGCGAAAATCAGATAATGATTGTATGTCAATATTGATGTATGAACTGATGATATCTCTTAATAATTCTTTTTTGATATCTCTGTTTTTTGTCAGCATGACTTCAGGAAATCCCCCAAACTCAATAAACTCTTCATAATACGGATGGAGGCGATCATATTCTGCTCGCGAAAAAATATGCGAAAAAATTCTGTTTTCTTTATGCGCGATATTTTTAAAGGTAAGAAACTCGCCAAAATCAAGGGGGAATAATTCAAAAACAATTTTTCTCCCTGCAAGAGATTGGGTAAAAAGATTTTTTAAATAATACGAGCTTGATCCGGTGACAAAAAATTTTATAGTATAATGATCGTAGAGATATTTGATAACGCTCGTAATATTTGGCAAAAATTGTATCTCATCTATCGCGAGATACAGCTTCTTTTTCGTATCAAGCCCTCTTTGTTCAAGATCAAACAGTATCGCGTCATAATTTTTCCTGTCAAAAAAATCCCGATCGCTCACGTTTTCCAGATCAAAATATGCTTTATTTTCTGATCGCACTTCTGAAAGCATGCGTTTTAAGAGAGTTGTTTTTCCGGTTCGCCTCATGCCGGTTATGACAAGAACATGCCGTGTAGCGGCGTACGCTTTCATGCGAGAATATATTTTTCTTGGATATATCATATATTACCATATTACATATATAGTATACATATAGTAATACTATGTGTAAAGCTAAAATATATACTCTCCCAAGTCTCCAAATCTCAAAGCATCAAGGATTTCAAAAGGTCAAGCGGCCAAAGCTTCTGACTTGCGGCGGCGGAACACAACCACGCGATCAGGACCCCGCCCGCGGCCTGGCTCCGCCCAGTGGCGGTCGAGCCCCACGCCGAGCACGCCGTGGCTGAGGCAGAACACGCTCGGATCGCCGTCGGAGCCGGTGATCGTTTCCATCGCAATTCCCCAGTAAGTATCCATGGGCTGGTCTTTGATTGCGAGTCGAAGCAATGGTCCTGTTTCCGGCGGGCAGAGTTCAAGGCCAAGGTCTGTTCCTTTATCAAAGATTTCTTTCACTGTGTGATTTTTGTTATCGCCAAAAAGGTCGTTGACGGTGAGATGCACAAGGTTGACTGTTTCTTTTCCTCCGAGTTCTTGCAGTTCTTTCCGCCTCGTGCGCATGAGATCGTCAAATGTTTTGCCATCTGGTGTTGTTCCTTTCGTGAGCATGTGTTTGTTCCAGACTTTCATCTCCTGCTCTTCGATTTCATCAATAAACCCCTGTCCTGTTTTCAGTTGTTCCGGTACTACTTCCAGCGGAGGAAGTTCGTGTATTTTTCCTTCGGGAAAGGAAGTATAGATGTGTTCGAGGTTGGGGTAGTCGGAGAAGATGCCTTTGAAAAGCGGGCCTATGTACGCTTTTGAGTTTTTGGTCAGTTCATGGCCACCCCATGCTATTTCTTCCGGCGCGCATTCAAGAACGCGTGGCGCGTCTTCCTTTGGATTGCGCTTGCCTTGCAGTTCTTTAATGCGCGGATCGGTTTTGTAGCCAAAATACTGGATGGTGCTGTCGCGTTCGTAGAGGAAGATAAGGTCATCATCCGTAAGCTCTGTTCCTGCTTTTGTTTTTTTATCAATCTCGGTCAAGCGCTTCATGTCCTCGGTTTTCTTTCGATATGCCTTGCCGTCTGGAAATTCATCGAGTTTCTTTTGCACGGTATCGGCGATATATCCGTCCACGTTCTGCTTGTAGGCAATGCCGCGCACCTCGGCTATTTTGCCGTTTGCCACATGAATGGCGGCGCGAGGGAAGAGAGGATTTCCTTCTTCATCCTTTGAGTAATAAATAAAAAGATCGCCGGTATCCAAATACTTCTTTGCGGCTCCTCGTCCGGCAATACAGAGGCCCGTTCCCCGTCCGCGCAAGGATTGCGCCACCATTTCAACGTTTGATCCCTTCGGATATGCGCGCCACTCACCGTCCGTTACAGGCAAAAGCTCCTGAGGAATAGGGTTATGTTGCTCGCACGCCCACGCATACAGATCGGCGAATTTCTCGCTCGTGAGAAATTTTTCAAAAGCGGCTCTCTCGTCTGGCTGTATGTCGTACTCGAACTCATGTCGCTCTCCCTTGAATTTTTCCATCATCGCCTCGACAACATACCGCAACGCATCATGATTAAGATCGGGAAATTTTTTGACAGACCCCTTTGACCGGCGGGGAAATTTGATATGTGTTTCCCCTTCTTCCTTTTCGTATTCCTGCAATTGCGTAATACTTCGGAATGCCCAGTACTTCAGCGCATCGGGGATATCGCCAGAGTCGTTAGAGAGGAAATAGTCGAGCCACTCTTCGAGCGATGCGCGCTGGTCGACAAGGAGCGTTTCAACATACATCCGCTTCCACTGCTCCTGCTGATCTGCATTCATCGTCTGCCAATCGCCAAGCTGGCCGGTTGCGCGGATGATGTTTTGTTCGTAGGAGTTCCAGTAACTTCGAGGGATATCCTCGTAGCGCGTTGTGTTGTTATCAAGAATCTTTTTTTTTGAACGCCTCTCGCTGTTCTCGTGATTTTGGCTCCATGCCTTCGGGGGGAACATCCTTGAATGCCGCCATGTATTCAAGATATTCGCTGATACGCGCGTCGGGTTTCGACAATGGGGGTTCTTCGCCTGTTTTTCGCTTAGCGCGCAGTGCGGCCGCTTGCACATCGCGGCTTTTATTAAGGTCGGGGAATTTGTCATGGAGGAATTTTGTGTGTTCCATAGTTGTTGTCAGTATATTTTTAAAAAAGGATACTCATCAAATCCAATGCACTGCACCTCCGGCTCAAGAATGACACCGTACTTTTGAAAAACCTTATTTTGGATCTCCCGGGCAAGAGAAACAATGTCTCTCGCTGACGCACCGCCATAATTTACTAAGGCAAGCGCATGATAGGAAGAAAGCCCTACTTTCCCGATGCGATATCCTTTTTTGAAACCCGCCTGCTCCATAAGAAACGCGGCGGCGATCTTTATCTTCTCTTCTGGTAACTTCCAGAACCACGGCTGATGTGCCTGCTGTTCCTGTATATCAATTTTTTGAGAGATAATTTCATATTCCCTTTGCGATACCACGGGATTTTTGAAAAAAGAACCGGCAGTTTTCAAAAAATCTCCCTCTGAAGGTATCACCATGCCCTTTTTCTTCCTGATATCCAGTACCGCCGCGCGAACAGTTTGACTACTCACTTCTTTTTTTTGATCTGAAAAATAATTTTGAATATCATGATACGCGGGTAGCTGAATATCTTTTTTTCGCTGTAACTCACATGTTACGCGAGAAATAATATATCTGCCACCGCTTCTCTTGAACATACTTTCCCTGTATCCGAAAGCACACTCCTCGCGTTCGAACTCAACGAATATTCCTTTCTGCGTGTCGTACGCCCGAACGGTTACGACATACGGCGCAACACTCACGCCATATGCTCCGATATTTTGCACGGGAGCGGCGCCGACAGTTCCGGGTATACCGGAAAGACACTCAAGTCCAGACCATCCGGATGACACACTGCGCGCGACAACATCATCCCATATTTCTCCCGCACCGACAGAAATCCGCACACATGTTTCTCCAAGTGTATCTTCGTATCTAAGAATGGCAGTATGTATCACTAATCCCCTAAATCCCGCATCGGAAATAAGAACATTACTTCCACTGCCAAGGACAAAAAATGGTATTTCTTTTGACTGCGCAAAATCTATGGATCGCTCCAGATCATCCTCATCTGAAATTTCACTAAAATAATCAGCGCTTCCGCCAACGCCAAAAGTTGTGCGCTCGACAAGAGAAATAGCACGTAGAAAAGAAGGCATACTTTGAGAATAATGAGAAAAAGATGTGTCATCCCGAGCGTATTGTCATCCCAAGTACTCTCGAGGGACGAGGTACGTGTCATCCCGACTCCCTTGAGGGTACTCGGGATAAACTCCGTGGAGGGATCAATATCCGTTTAGCACATATCTACGCAGATTCCTCCACTACGCTACCGTTCCGGTCGGAATGACATACTAAGAGAGTTTTTTACCAGTCTCAATTTATTTTTTTACAGAAACATCTTTTTTTGCGTACCGAAATAACCCAACCATTCCTAAAATAAAAAGCAGTGCGGATGTTCCTACCGATATGAGACAATAGAAGCACAGCGCGCGAATAACAAATATCTGAAGATAGAGGAAATAGAGCGATGCGACAAGACCGGCTGGCGTAACCATCATCGCGAGCGAAGCGAACTTTTTCTTTTGTGTATCAATGGCAACTGCAAAAAGAAGGAAGACCATGAGGTAATAGAAAAGCCCGAGAAGCGCGACCGGAATGCCAAATAACAAAGAGTATGAGCTCGTGGTCACAATATCACATCCATGCACTATGGTGCAGATAAGCGGTATGCCGAAATAATGATTCGCAGTCAAATATGCCGCGTCCGCAAATCCCGCAAAAGCAATACCCGCCATGGTCCAGATAAGCCATTTCGGAAATATGGCGGTGAGGTTTTGATCGGGTGTAGTATTCATAAAATTATATTGTTTGCATGCGATTACTCTACCAAAAAAAATCAATCATTGCAATAGCAAAACACGCCTTTCGGCGTGTCTTTTGAAATATCTATTTACGAGGACCTTCTATTAGTTTTTCCGCTCCAAGCGCCTCGTCAATCACGGTTTTAAAATCATCAAAATTACGCGGTGACTCAAGTTTCTTCCCATTCAGAAAAAATGTCGGCGTTCCGTTTACCTCAAACTTTTCCGCGCTTGCCGCATCAGCCGCAACCTTATCTTTTACCCTTTCTGAATCCATATCCTTCTTGAATCGATCACTGTCAAGACCAAGCGCAGTAGCGTATTCATCAAAAAATTTCTGCGGATCTCCTGCTTCAGACCACTCTTTTTGTCCCTCGAATAGTTTATTGTGCATCTCCCAAAACTTCCCTTGTTCTCCGGCAGACTCTGCCGCATACGCGCCGCGAAGCGCGTTTTTATGAATGGACGTCAGAGGAAAATTCCGATACACAATCGCGAGCTTGTCTCCATACTCCTCATGAACACGTTTTACGATCGGATAGTACGCGCCGCATGCCGGACACTGAAAATCACTATACTCCACCAACATGACCGACGCAGTACGGCTTCCCTCCACCCAGTCATACGCGGAAATTTTATCAATAAAAACCTGCTGAGTTCCGTTTGAAGGATTATCCGGCTTTTTGCCAGCTGTTGCGGACAAGCCAAATAGCGTGCCGCTAATGCCGACTATGATAAGCGCCCAAAACATGGCACGTGTTTTTGCGTTTCTTTTTTGCTGTTCTTTTTTTTCATTATTGTTTCCCATATGATTATCTTAATTCTATAGATAGTTGCGGAAATGACGCGCGTATATTCTGTATAAGCGCGTGTACGTCAAACCCAATGTCGCGCGTCAGCGACGGATCAAGATTTTTTGCAAAACCCGGCTTCTGAATGAAATACTTTTCTCCATCTTTCAGATACCCCGCCATGGTAAAAAAATCTTTTTCCGTATGTACGCCGGGAAATACGGTAGTCCGAAACTCATGCGCTATGCCGCTCGTTTGCAGGAGGTGAAACGTCTCCTTACAGCGATTCATGATATTCTCTCCTCGCACGCGAATGACATCCGAATATTTTTCCCACACATGCTTCAGATCCATGGCTACATAATCTATTAGTTTCGCATGTATAAGCCGTGATACTACATCCGGACGAATCCCGTTCGTATCGAGTTTCACCGCAAACCCCATCTCCTTTAATTTGGCGAGAAAATCCTCCAAACCTTCCTGAAGCGTAGGTTCTCCGCCCGTAATGCATACCCCGTCAATGAGCTTTTGTTCTTTCTTAAGATAGCACAAAATCTCCTGTTTGTCAATACCTTCCTTTTTGAAAGGAATAAGCTCGGGATTATGGCAATAGGCACAACGAAACGGACATCCTTGCGTAAAGACGATACTGGATGTCCGTTCGGGAAAATCGATAAGACTGAATTTTTGAAATCCTCCGATGATCATGCCATTTCCAAGCTATGCTATAGTCTTTTTAAGCTCTCTCATTTCGACTGGATCCCAGATCGGGCTTGTCCTCGACTGCGATCGGGGATCTGGGATGACAATTCTTACATACTTTGGACTGTCATTTTTTCTTCCAGCGTGAGCTGTGCCGGCGCGCGAAACTTCCGCTCTTCCGCGGGAACGGTATACTCCAGACGGTCTGCGAATTCACTTTGCTTTCCCTTATTCCACTGGTCCACCGGACGAAAGTATCCCACTACCCGCGACCAAATTTCGCACGGCTCTTGGCATGTGGGACAATTCTTCTGCTCCCCGCTGATATATCCATGTGCCTGGCAAATACTGAATGTCGGCGTAATCGTAAAATATGGCAAAGCGTAATTTTCCGCAATCTTTTTTACAAAACTTCGGCATGCCTTCCACTCCTTCACCTGCTCACCTAAAAATACATGCAAGACCGTTCCACCGGTATAACTCGTCTGCAGATCGTCTTGGTGATTCAGTGCGAGTACCGGATCGTCCGTATACTGCACCGGCAGATGTGTCGAATTTGTATAGTATGGCGCATCAGCACTCCCCGCCTGAATGATGCCCGGGTATCGCGATTTATCCTCCCGCGCAAACCTATAGGTCGTTCCCTCCGCAGGTGTCGCCTCAAGATTGTAGAGATTTCCCGTCTGCTCCTGATAATCGGAAAGCTTAGTGCGCATAAAAATAACGATGTCTTTCGCGAATTGTTTTCCTTGCGCGGTGGAGATATCCTCCCCGAATAAATTCAGCGCCGCTTCGTTTGTGCCATTGAGTCCGATCGTGGAAAAATGGTTACTTAAGATACCCAAGTACCGTTTCGTAAATGGTAACAGTCCTCTGTCCATATTATCCTGCACCACTTTGCGCTTGATTTCAAGCGATTCTTTTGAAATATCCATGAGTCTGCCGAGGCGTTCAAAAAATTCCTCACGTGTTTTTGAGAGAAACCCAAGACGAGCGAGATTGATCGTCACGATACCTACGCTCCCCGTCATCTCCGCGGAGCCAAACAGTCCGCCGCCGCGCGCCCGAAGCTCACGCAGATCGAGCTGAAGACGGCAACACATACTGCGCACATCGCTGGGGTTCAGACTTGAGTTGATAAAGTTTTGAAAATACGGCACACCATACCGCGCGGTCATCTCAAAGAGAAGTTGCGCGTTCTCATTATCCCAGTTGAAATCTTTTGTGATGTTATATGTGGGAATGGGAAAGGTGAAAATGCGTCCGCGATAATCTCCGGCTGACATCACCTCGATATACGCCTTATTCAACATATCCATCTCCGTCTGACAGTCGCCATAGACAAACTCTTGTTCCTCACCGCCGAGAACGGGATGTTTTTCCCGCATATCCTCCGGACATACCCAATCAAGCGTGATGTTTGTAAATGGTGTTTGGGTCCCCCATCGCGAGGGAATGTTCAGATTAAAAATAAACTGCTGAACCGCCTGTTTCACACGGGCATAATTCAGATTATCTTTTTTTATAAACGGGGCGAGATAGGTATCAAAGGAAGAAAACGCCTGCGCGCCCGCCCACTCATTTTGTAGTGATCCCAAAAAATTCACCATCTGCGCGACCGCGGTCTCCAAATGTTTTGGCGGCAGTGATCCGGTCTTTCCGGGGATGCCGTTAAACCCCTCCTCCAAAAGCTGGCGAAGACTCCATCCCGCGCAGTACCCGCAAAACCATCCCAAATCATGAATGTGGACATCCCCCTCCGTATGCGCCTCCTTTACCTCCTTCGGGTAAATATAATTGAGCCAATAATTCGCGACAAGTTTTTCAGAAGTATTCAGAATCATACCACCCAAAGAGTATCCCTGATTCGCGTTTTCATGCACACGCCAGTCGCTCTTGCTCACATACTCATCAATGGTCTTTTCTACCTCAATGGCGATAGCTCCGGCCGACCGCGTCTGTGCACGCTTCTCACGATACACGATGTATGCCCGCGCCGTCTTGTAATGTCCGGCATTGAGAAGCGCGAACTCAACGATGTCTTGAATATCCTCCACCTTAATCTCACTAGACTCCTTCCATGATTTTGAAATGTAATAACACACGCCTTCGGTTATCTTTCGCGCCTCGCGCTCCTCAAACTCTTGCGTGACATGTACCGCCTTCATGATGGCGTCAAAAATAAATTGCTTGTCAAAAGCGACACGTTCTCCGTTTCGTTTGATAACCGTTTGTACCGGCATAGCATGGGGTGGTTATGAGTGAGAAAAAGGACACGCAGTTTCGCGGTCCACATACAGTATACCCCATCGCGTGCGTTCCAAAAATCTTGATTTTCCGAGCTTTGATCTGCGGTTATCCACACCGAGAAAAATGACAGTCAAAAATCTTTAAAAACTGTCATCCCATATCCCTGATCGCAGTCGGGGACAGGCCTGATCTGGGATCCATACAATTCACAAAAATTCGTAAAAAAATAACCCAAGAGACCTCATCTCTCGGGTACGTAATTGAGCGGCTTCTTATGGAGATGTCCAGAATTCATGTGAAAGGACGATGCATTTCTGTTTCCTTACATGAGAACTATGCGATCTCATATTGATATCTTCATTGCAAATGAAGACCGTATGCCAACCACCGATGTTAAGACGAGTGATCGGAACAGTTTCAATCGCCCCCTGATATCCGATATAGCCCTTCTTTGTAAGACGAGTGAATTTAACCTTTGGGAAAAACTCTTGCCTATGTCCGAAATCTTCAAGAACGATGACTCCTTTTAACGCGTCATTCTCGTCGTACATAAACTTGACCTTGCAAAATGAAAGGCCGAGCGGTAGTTCCGGACAATCCAGATATTCCAGAATCTCCTCTTGCACATCCTCCCGATGCCACATATCTTTACCGTCCTCAACCCACATCCGGTACGGTAAAAAATTTGGATTATCCCATTTTTCCGGTATGCATGGTTTCCGTATGATGACCGCCCGAAAATAGTGATTCCATGTGAATCCCCACTGATCCTGCCACTCCTCAATGAGCCGTAATGCTTCTCGGTATGCTTTCTCCTTTCCAATAGAATGAGCGGCAGAAAAAAGATTCACGACCTTACTACGAAGATCTTCAAGACCAGTTACTAAAAATCTAGCTGTGTTCAGTTTATGGCATATGGCAAGAAGGTGATCAACAACTTTCAGCGCACTTTTTTGGTAGTGAATCATCTCCTCGTGAAGGTGTACAGATTGGCTCCTCTGTTTCTTTTCTTTTTCTACCTGCATCTTCCGCATACTATGATACTGCCTATTTTTCGCAAGCGGTCCGGCAATACGATGAGCCTCATGTATGGTGAGCATCGCCGGAATGAGTTTAACATGAGGATGATGCATAAGTAGATGACCAAGGAGTACTGAAGCCGGCAGTTTGCGTGTATCCATGTAGTACTCTACCAGACAGTCAGCTTCGCGGTATGTTGGCGCGCACTGGAAGCGAGTAATCGTCCGCAAAATCGATGAGATGTCCTCTGGAAGCTTCCCTGCTATAAGCTGATCACGAAACCAGCCAAGGAATGTCTCATCTCCTCCATGAGTATCAATAATCTTTTTCCAGTGATTTTGGATGTCTCTTTCGAATTTTTTGCGATCTGACAACTTGCCCGCAATCCTATGTGTCGTGAGAAATGCATGCATTTTTTCATAGCAGTCCCAGCCGATGATCATTTCATTTTGCGTCACGGAATTTTCTATGACGCCAAAGAATTTTATGGGAGTATTACAGAAATGGCAATGGAAAAAGATCGCTGTTGAACATGACCGAACCAATGCCCATTCTGCCACTGCTTCCTTCAATTCTCGGGCATGAGAAGCGTTTAACAGATTTTTTGTGAAACGCTCGTGCATCCAATGATCCCCAACGCTTGGCAAGTCAGACGACATTTCGTATCTCTCCTATCTATCTTGACTGTCAAAGAACCTTGTCTTTTTATCATATGAAATTGAGACTGTCAAGGTCCTAACGTTTCCATAAGAACAAAAAGAATCCCAATCTTAACCGCCTTACGCATAGGCGGTTTTTTTATTATGAGATATTCTCCTGCTTTTCTATCCTATGCACTTCTTTGACAAAGAAGTCTACCCCGTCGCAGTTCAAGACAAAATAACTAGCGTTTTTTACTGAACCCGAAGGAAGATTTTCAAACGTTCCCCATCCGAGATGAATGAGAAATGCTCGCATAATACCGCCATGTGTGGAGATAAGTATGGTTTGTCCATCATGTGTAACGGCAATTTCTCGAAGAAAACGATTCAATCGTATCGCTATTTTTTCATGACTCTCCACATCCGCAAACTGAAAGGACATCTTCTCTTCATGAGTGAGATCTTCAAATATCTTCAACGCCTCCGCGCACTCTTTATAAAACTCTTGAGTGGGACGGCCGTCAAACTTTCCCCAATTTCGCTCTCGCAAAGCCGCTGTTGTCTTTACCGCCAGCTGTCTCTCTAAAAGAATAATTTCTGCCGTTCGTTGCGCACGAAGTAAGTCCGATGAATACACCGCATCAAAATGAATATGCCAAAGTTTTTCGGCGGTTTTTTGGACTTCTTTCATGCCCTCTTCCGTAAGCGGCCTATCAATATGCCCTTGAATAATTCCGTCCCTGTTCGCCTCCGTCTCTCCGTGTCGAACTATATATAGCTTCGTCATACTATTTTTCTGTACATTTATTTACTATATGGAACATACCATATCGCCAATTATTTTTGAACACGTATGAAAAAAGACCTCCGATGAAGAGATCTATTTTCATAGCAGGGGTGGGGATCGAACCCACGACCTAACGCTTATGAAGCGCTCGCTCTTACCGACTGAGCTACCCTGCCACGATAGAAGAAATAATATCTTAATTTCTGAACATGTCAATCTTGAAACAAAAACGCCCATCTTTTCGGATGAGCGCTCTTGGTTGCGGGGGTGGGATTTGCGGGCAACAGTTTGGCAACGCTCTTCACAACACTGGACGGGGTGACGGGAGAGATTGTCTGTATTATTTATATCCGTACTTCGCCATTTCCCAAACAAACTTGATGAGTCATATCCCAATAGAGATCCTTCGCATCCTCACGCGCGCATGGATCAGAGACAATACTGGACAAAAGAGTAAGAATCGCTTGCCGAAACATTTTTCTTGAACGATCTGACGCTTCCTTTGCCGTATATCCCTTTAAGAGAGCTAATGAAACCTGATTTGAGGCATTGAGAAACTGCGCCGCCCGAGAATCACGCGTTGGTTGGTTGATGTGGGAGGGATTAAAGTTGAATACAAAACTTTTTGTGTATCCAATATATGTTGCATTTCCTTTTTCCGCAACCTCTCTACCTAGTACGGCCGCAGAATCGCACGAAATCGCATACGTGATACGATCGTAGAGCACTGTCTCATTTTCTCCAAGCATAACAAGCGCTTTATTATCATGTCCAGTAACACTCCTCTCGCTGCCATGCCCATGCAACACGACAAGCGCGGGATTAGTCTTTTTCACGCGCCCTTCAAAATCAGCACGCGTCGCCTTGTCCCTATGCAAATCAATGACGGTATGTCCTTTCTTTTCCGCTTCTTGAATAATATATTCGCTCCAACGAGAAAGATATCGCGTCCCATGATCGTGCTCCGGGCGAGTAATAAGTATGTTACTCATAGAGCTGATTCAAGATGCCTCCTTTCAATGAGCGAAGCCACATCATCTCAATCTCCTCAATGGTCTTTCCTATTTTATCGCCAGCCTTTACATGCTCTATGAGTTCATCGCGCGAGAACGTACCGTCATCCCCGATTGATTTCATAGTATCCGGCGTCACGGTAGACAAACGGGCGAGCACTAATGCCCGTATCTCCTCGTCCACTGTTTCTTTTTTTATTTTATCGTCTGACATATCAGATGATCTCCAATAATGTTAATTTTTCTAGAATTTGCTTGCTTAGAGGAGTATCCGTCTGCACCTCAACAAAGGCGACATCCCATGTGATGGGACGCCCGTCATTGAGTACTAGAATAATCTCTTGCCGAATGCCAAGAGGTAAGTTTGCATACGTTTTCATGAATTTTTCCTTGTTTTCAGTACTCATAGTATTGCTCTTCAGAGTATATACTATTTTATGGGTATTTCCAAGACATACGGATATGCGCTCAAAAATTCAGAACCAAAAACGCCCAACTTTTCAGATGAGCGCTTTTGGTTGCGGGGGTGGGATTTTATAACACCGACTGGAGCGGTAAAAGCAAAACACTTAAGAAAACTGTCTCGAAATATCATTATATCGATCTATGATGCCATTCGTTATTATTTCTTTGAGCGGCTCATAATCATGATGTTTATCAAAATGATGTGGCGGTAAATGTTTTGAATAGGTAATTTCAAGATTTTCATCGCGATATACCCCCGCGATCTCCGGCCATGCGTCCCTAAAAATCTCTTGATGGATATGACATATTATCCGAACATCAATAGGCTCTTTTGATTTTGCATATCCCCTAACAAAACGAGAGGCGCGGATCGTACCGATCGCCTCTCGTTTTTGGAGCTCTTCTTCGTTCGCAGGACGCGCCTTTTTCATACTTGCTTTGCCAAACGATTGAAATCATTGCGATCCAACTTACTGCCTTCAAGGGCACTAGAGTAATATGCGTGTTCAATATCCCAATGATCTTCAAGCTCCTTTCTTTTTTTTGCGTCCATAGTCAAAAGACGTTTATCACCTTCCCTTTTCGCTTGAATGACTTTTTGTAATAAAATATTTTTCATATCAATTATTTTTTTCATATACATTTGATAGTACCTTCTTACAGTATACCGAACTATTTGTCAATATGCACGGGGATATCTTTTTTAAAGATAAGATACAGCGAAGATACTGTCTATCATTCACTAACAAAAAAACACATCAGTCTCACAACTGTATTTAGAAACTTACACCACAATTGAAGCAAGGGTGATATATGCCATTACTTTTAAATTTTTACTCGTCTCAATATTAAAAATAACATCTCCTAAAATTTCAACTGCTTCCGAATGTTGTCTCATCTTATCCAATACAATTGATTTCGCTATTAATAATGAGGTCCTTGTGTCTGTATCAGGATCGTTTTCAAGTCCATACCCGATCAGTTCTAATTTCTGCTGTTCATCTCCGACAAGATTCGCAAAAGTAAGGTAGCCAAGAGCGAAGTTTGGAGCTTTTATAAGTAGTTTTTGAATCAACTCAAATTTTTTTTGATTACTCGGTTCATTTTCAATACCGCTAAGATACGCCGTGTATAATCCTTCTGGATATATACCTTCTTTCTCTTTACGAAGAATATCCGCGGCTGTTTTAGAAGTGAAAAAACCATGAGGCGCGAGTTGATTGGTCAATTCGTAATATTTGAGAGCATTTTCATAATCCTGTTTTAATAAGTATGTATATGCAAGATCATAGACAGGATACGGCCATAATGGCGCAATTTCATGAACTTTGAAAAAGCAGTCAATCGCAATGTCATACTCTCCACGTCCTCCGGCTGTGCGAGCTTGGTTATGAAGAGTATGAGCTTCTTGCGGAATATCTACTTTTGTTTCTTTATACTCTGGTCCTAAATCAATCGAACCTCCGTTTGGATTCAGTTTAAATTTTTTCAGTTCGCCAACTGTAATCACATCACCTCGATCATTCTGATAGATAATTTTTGCGTCATTCTGGGATGACGTCTGTTTAAAAAAGTCTCTTAGTCCCATACGATTGTTAAAAAATGTAATGATTTATATAGCAAAGACTATTCTTAGGTATCCTACAATAGGATACCAAAGGGAAAGTTATTATGCAAAACAAGGTATATACTCAAGTCGCAACCAAAAACGCCCATCTTTTCAGATGAGCGCTCTTGGTTGCGGGGGTGGGATTTGAACCCACGACCTC
>JACPMJ010000011.1 GCA_016186045.1 Candidatus Uhrbacteria bacterium
AAAACCCCTCTCGTGTCATTCTCGGGCTTGACCCGAGAATCCAGTTTCTTTTATTTAAAACAAATACTGGATCCCCGATCAGGTCGGGGATGACAAAATAAGAGTTTTGCAACGCTCTGCCATGTGGACAAAGTGTCTTGATTTTTTCAGATATGCGCCTATAATAGACTCATGCAAAAGAACACTGAACATCCTTGGAAACTCGTATCATTTGCGCTTGAATTGGGATTTCTTATCACAATCCCGCTTCTCGCGCTCGCCTTAGCGGGCAGATTCCTTGATGCGACCCTCAAAAGTTCGCCACTGTTTTTTTTACTTGCGGTTATACTCTCTATCGTCATTTCCAGTAGTATTGTGGTGAAAAAGGTGGGGGTACTTATAGGAGAGGAGGAAAATCGGGATAGACCAGACGTAGATCCCTCGTCCCTCGGGGATACTCGGGATGACAATTACGCTCGGGATGACACTCAGAAGTCCAAGGATGAGACACAAAATATACTATGAACATATCCATCGCGGCTGAAGAACTCTTTAAAATAGGATCATTTCCAGTCACCAATAGCATGCTTATCGCATGGATCGTGATGGCGGGGCTTATATTTTTTTCGTGGTTTGTATTTAGGAAACAATCACTTATTCCAAACGGACTCCAGAATATTTTTGAAATGGTGATTGAGGCTGTACTCGGCGTGATAGATAGCGTGACGCATAATCGTGAGGAGTCAAAGCAGTTTTTGCCGCTTATCGCGACTATTTTCCTTTTTGTAGTGTTTGTAAATTGGACGGGTGTTTTGCCGGGCGCGGGTACTATCGGTATTACTGAGTTTGAAGAAGGGCGTCGTCTCATTATCCCGTTTATTCGTTCTACATCTGCAGATCTGAATTTTACTATCGCGCTTGCCATTATCGCCGTAACAACAGTACAAGTAGTGGGCGTGATGAGTATCGGATTTTTTGCGTATATTAAAAAGTTCCTTAATTTCAGCAGTCCGTTGAATTTTATTACCGGTATTCTTGAGCTTGTTTCTGAAGTATCAAAGCTGATTTCGTTTTCCTTTCGTTTATTCGGGAATGTGTTTGCCGGCGAGGTGCTTCTTTCCGTGATGTTGTTTTTAGTGCCGTACTTTATTCCCATTCCGTTTTTGGCGCTGGAGATATTTGTAGGGTTTATCCAGGCACTCGTCTTCGCCATGCTGACATTAGTATTTGTAAAAATGGCAAAAGAGGCGCATCATGCATAGATAGATAGTGGTAGAATATAGGACATGCGGTGAAGAGTATTTTCCACCCCATATCCTAACTTCTAATAACGTATGTATGGAAGGTCAATTAGAGCTCGCACGAGCGGCCGGTGAATGGGCGAAGTATCTCGGTCCCTCAATTGCTATGGGTCTTGGCGCAATCGGACCGGGTATTGGTATCGGTATTTTGGTAGGAAAAGCGCTTGAGGCTATCGGACGAAATCCAGAGGCCGCGGGCAAGATTACCACCAATATGATTCTTGGTATCGCGTTCACGGAGGCGATCGCGATCTATGCGCTTGTCATAGCGCTCCTTGTTCGCTTTGTATAATATGGAAGCACTTACGAAACTTGGCATCGACTGGCGGCTGTTAGTCGCACAGCTTATCAATTTTGCAATTCTTTTTTGGATATTGCGGAAGTTTTTGTATAAGCCGATTCTTGATGTGCTTGAAAAAAGAAAAACCACTATTGAAAAAGGATTTGAGGATGCCAAAAGTGCGGAACAAAAATTGAGCAGAGCGGAAAAAGATGCGAGCGCTCTGGTGCAAAAGGCGAAACAAGAGGCGGCGCATATTGTCCAGCAGGCGCAAAAGGATGCACAGCAAGAGAAGCAAGAGACACTGCAAAAAGCAAAAGATGAGGTGCATCGGATCATTTATGAGGCGCGTGAAAAGATTTTGGCGGAGCGGCAGGATATGCTTGAGGGAGTGCAAAAGGAGTTGGTCAGCGTGGTAGTGGAAGCGGCAAGCGCGGTATTGAAAGGAGTGTCGGATAAAAAGATTTCAACGGAGCTTGCTAAAAAAGCCATTGAGGAGGCGGGGAACTAATATTATGAAAATAACGCCAAAACAATACGCGTATGCGCTCTATGAGCTTTGTAAAAAAGTTCCATCTTCACGTATTGATGAGATTACGAAGGAGTATGTTACATATTTCGCCAAAAGAGGAAGGGTAAAAATCTTGCCGACTATCGCGCAAGAATTGAAGCGCCATCTTTCTTCTGTTGACGGAAATATTCCTGTTCATATTTCTTCCGCGCATGTTTTGGATGAACAAACTATTGCGCACATCACGACTGCGGTAAAAAAGAAACATAAAAAAGAACCGGTTCTTTCATTTCACGAAGATACGCGGCTTATTGGCGGTGTGAAAATAAAAATCGGACATACGGTTATTGACGCAAGCGTGCGCTCATACATACAACAATTTAAAGAACATATTTCATTAGGTTAAGTGAAGAATTTTATGGCACAGAATGCGCATCATCTTCTTGAGTCATTACAAAAAAACATCAAGGCGTTCAAAGCCGATACCACCTCTGCGGAAGAGGGGACGGTGGTTGAGGTTGGCGATGGTATCGCGAAAATTCTCGGCCTTGCGCAGGCAAAACAATCAGAGATGCTTGAGTGCAGTACCCAAAGCGGGGAAAAAGTTTCTTGCGTCGTGCTGAATCTTGAAGAGGATGCGGTTGGAGCGATGATTCTGGGTGATTTCACAAAAATTCGCGAGGGAGATACGGTACGCGGTACCGGCCGTATTTTGGATGTTCCAGTAGGAGAGGAGCTCATCGGACGTGTAGTAAATCCGCTCGGTGCGGCGATTGACGGCAAAGGAGCGATCAAATCAAAAAAAACATACCCGGTGGAAAAGATCGCCCCCCGCGTGATCACGCGCCAGTCTGTGCATCAGCCACTGCAGACGGGTATCAAGGCGATTGACGCGATGATTCCTATTGGCCGCGGTCAACGCGAGCTTATCATTGGAGACCGGCAAACAGGAAAAACTGCCGTAGCGATTGATACCATTATAAATCAAAAGCGTTTTAATGGTACGGATAAGGAAGTTATTTGTATCTATGTAGGTATCGGGCAAAAGGAGTCAAAGGTCGCGAGGATTGTCGCGCGACTTGCCCAAGAAGGCGCGCTTGAGTATACGATCGTAGTTCTCGCCGGCGCCTCTGATCCTGCCTCGCTTTCATTTATCGCTCCATATGCCGGATGTGCTATGGCTGAATATTTTATGGATCAGGGCAAGGACGTACTCATAGTATACGATGATCTTTCAAAACATGCGGTCGCGTACCGCCAGCTTTCACTTCTGCTTCGCCGTCCGCCGGGCAGAGAGGCGTATCCGGGAGATATTTTTTATCTCCATTCACGTTTGCTGGAGCGCTCTGCAAAACTGAATAAAGATTTCGGCGGCGGATCCTTGACCGCATTGCCGATTATTGAGACGCAGGCGGGCGATGTTTCTGCG
Source organism: Candidatus Uhrbacteria bacterium (assembly GCA_016186045.1). Lineage (GTDB taxonomy): Bacteria > Patescibacteriota > Patescibacteriia > JACQRZ01 > JACQRZ01 > JACPMJ01. Next base: position 3,501 of record JACPMJ010000011.1, read on the forward strand.
TATATTCCTACAAATGTTATTTCCATTACAGACGGACAGATTTATCTGGAAACAGACTTGTTTTACCAAGGTATTCGTCCCGCACTAGTCGCGGGAAAACTTCGTCTTGACTTGGCGCAGTATCGCGAGCTTGCGGCATTCGCGCAGTTCGGATCCGATCTTGATGAGGCGACGCAAAAACAGATCAATAGGGGCGCGCGTCTTACCGAACTTTTGAAACAACTGCAATATCAGCCCCTGCCGGTGGAGTATCAGGTGGTGGCGCTCTATGCCGCGGTGAATGGGTATTGCGACTCTGTTCCGGTGGAAAAGATTCCGCAGTTTGAAAAAGATCTTATTGCATATATGGCGCGGGAGGGAAAGGATGTCTTTTCTGCCATTGAACAAACCGGAGATATGAGTAAAGAAATTGAAGAAAAGCTAAAGGAGCTTATGGTCCAGTATAAAAAAATATTTTCATAATTTTTTATATTTATGGACAGCGAAAACACTAAGCGATCCTACATGAAGTATGAATTAAATAGTGACAGGGCACGGGTGGACATAATAAAGGGTTATCAGACAGGAATTATTAATGATGAGATTATTGATACAGCGGTTAGTTGCCTTAAAGACGGGATGACCGAACTTGAAGTAGTAAAAGAACTCCGTAGTATTTATCCAGATACTCCATCGGATGATCCTGTATACAAACTGACTATGATTCAGGCAAAGGAGATTGTAAACGCTGCGATAGAAAAAATAGAAAAAAGCTAAACATATAACACGGTATATGGCACAAGGAACGCTTGCAATCAGGCGGCAAATAAAATCCATTCGGAATACCAAAAAGGTGACGAAAGCCATGGAGATGGTGTCTGCCGCAAAAATGCGCAAGGCGATTGCGGCGGTGCAGGCGACACGGCCATACGCGACCGGCGCGTGGGATCTTTTACGGCATCTTTCTCCGCATGCGGATAAAAAACTGCATCCGCTTTTACAGGAGCGGCCGGTGAAGCGCGTAGGAATCGTAGTAGTAAGCACAAATCGCGGTCTATGCGGAGGATTCAATACCACTCTCGCACACCATGTGGTGCGGCTCGTTGAAAAAGAAAAGAAAAACTCCGACGTTTCTGTGGAGCTTATGACTATCGGAAAACGAAGCAGAGATACGCTCGCGCGGCTCGGATATACTGTTGCGGCGGATTTCATTAAGAAAGATATGACCGTTTCTGTATGGGATATTTTACCGCTCGTTCATCTCATTGTTGAAAAATATGAGAAACAGGAGTACGATAGAGTCTATTTAGTATATACGGATTTTATCTCAAGCGTAAAACAAAAAGCGCTCACAAAACAGCTTCTTCCCTTTGGCTTATTCGAGAGCGATGCGAGCCAAGAGGAGGGTGTTGATGCGGTAAAAGACGCGTTTGCGGAATTTCTTTTTGAGCCGGGAGAGAGCGAGGTGCTTGATTATGTCATTCCGCGCTTGTTGGAATCTCAAGTATTTCAGGCGATCTTGGAATCAGAGGCGTCAGAGCACAGCAGTCGTATGATGGCTATGCATAATGCCACCGAAGCCGCCTCGGACTTTTTGGCTGATCTTTCTCTTGCGTATAATCAGATTCGTCAGGCGGGCATTACGCAAGAAATTGCGGAGATTTCTTCCGGACGAGCGGCGATGGAGTAAGCCGGGATTAAGGAGGGTTCTTTTTTCTAACATACTTCGTGAGAAATGATTATGGCATTTTCGTTTACGCCTATTTAAAAACTCCAAATTGACTTTGTCAATTTGTCAAACAGTTTAAATAGGCTACAAAAACGCTCATAATCATTATTCTCACTCCGTAAAATTAGAAAAAAGAACCCTCCTTAATCCCTGCACATTTTAAAAATAATAATAATGAATATGACCACGGGAACTATAACGCAAATTATCGGACCGGTTGTGGATGTGCTTTTTGAAAAAGACTTACCGGCATTGTATAACGCGCTTACCGTGCAAAACGGCGATGGGACACTTGTTTTAGAAGTTCAACAGCACCTTGGCGGGACGGTGGTACGCGCGCTCGCCATGGGTCCGACGGATGGCTTGCAAAGAAATCAAGCCGTTATGGACACGGGAAATCCGATATCGGTTCCGGTCGGTTCCATAACACTTGGCAGGATGTTTGATGTGTTTGGAAATCCTATTGATGGAAAGCCGCTGGAACTGAAAAAAGACGCGAAGAAATATCCTATTCATCGTCCGGCGCCAAAATTCAAAGATCAGGCAACAAGTACGGAGATTTTTGAGACGGGAATAAAGGTCATCGACCTTATTTGTCCGTTTGTGAAGGGAGGGAAGGTTGGGCTATTCGGCGGCGCGGGAGTGGGAAAGACAGTGGTGATTACCGAGCTTATTAGAAACATCGCGGCAGAGCATGGGGGCGTATCGGTGTTTTCCGGAGTGGGGGAGCGTACACGCGAGGGAAATGACCTCTATCATGAGATGGAGGGCTCCGGCGTATTGGATAAAACCACGCTTGTGTTTGGTCAGATGAATGAGCCGCCGGGAAATAGATTACGCGTAGGTTTGACCGCTCTTACCATGGCGGAATATTTTCGCGACGAGGAGGAAAAAGACGTACTGCTTTTTATTGATAACATTTTTCGTTTTACGCAAGCTGGGTCGGAGGTGTCCGCGCTTTTGGGGCGTATTCCTTCCGCCGTGGGATATCAGCCGACATTGGCGACCGAGATGGGCGTACTCCAAGAGCGTATCACCTCTACCAGTAAGGGATCCATTACTTCAGTGCAGGCGGTATATGTGCCTGCGGATGATCTTACGGATCCCGCGCCAGCTACCACATTTGGACATTTGGATTCAACGGTCGTGCTTTCTCGCGCACTGTCTGAACTTGGTCTGTACCCGGCGGTTGATCCGCTTGATTCTACCTCTACGATGCTTGATCCCCAGATTATTGGCGTGGAGCATTATGAAACTGCTCGCGAGGTTCAGCGCGTACTGCAAAAATATAAAGACCTGCAAGATATTATTGCGATTCTTGGAATTGATGAGCTTTCAGAGACGGATAAGCTGACGGTGACTCGCGCGCGAAAAATCCAACGGTTTTTATCCCAACCGTTTTTTGTGGGAGAGGTGTTTACGGGTAAACCCGGGAAATATGTCCCTCTCAAAGAAACGATTCGAGGATTCAGAGAAATTCTTGAGGGAAAACATGACGATAAACCGGAGCAGGCGTTCTATATGTGCGGCGGTATTGATGAGGTCGGGAAAGAATAAATTTTTAAGTGTCATCCTGAGCGAAGTCGAGGGATCCCGATGAGTTTACAAGTAGCGGCGTGATTCCTCACTAACCGTTCGGAATGACGACATATATTATGAAACTACGAATTATCACACCGGAGCGGCTTGTATTTGAAGAAGATATTGATCAGGTGACTCTTCCCACACAAGAGGGAGAGATTACCGTCTTACCGCATCACATACCGCTTGTGAGTATTATTCAGCCGGGGGAAATTTTTATCAAAAAAGGAAAGCAAGATATTCCCCTTGCGGTTTCCGGAGGTATGCTACAAGTGCGACCGGATGAGATTATCGTTTTGGCTGATTCCGCGGAGCGTGTGGAAGAGATTATCGAAGAGCGTGCGGAGCAGGCGCGCGTGCGCGCGCTCGCGATGCTTGAGGAAAAGCGCCACGATAGTACTCAATACGCGCAACTGGCGGCAAAGATAGAAAAAGAAACCGCGCGATTACGGGTAGCGCGCAAGCATAGGAAACAACACATATATCCAACTCAATCACAATCTGAAAAATAATCTTTTTTTATGGCTCACGTATGTGAATATCTCATTATCCACTGCATTGATTTTCGCTTCATACAGGCGCTTCAGGAATTTATGGAAAGTGAAGGTCTTACCGGTGCGTGTTGCGATATTGTCTCAATGGCAGGAGCAGGAAAAAATATTGTTTCTCCCGGAGAAGAAAAAGAGCGAGATGTTTTTTTGGCTCAAGTAGATATCTCAAAAAAACTGCATCACATTTCAAAAATATATTTAGTCCAACATATGGACTGCGGCGCGTATGGCGGCCATGCGGCATTTACATCTTTGGAAGAGGAGGTAAGTTTCCAAAAAGACCAACTTACACAGGCAAAAAAAATTCTCGAAAACAGATATGCGGATATTTCCGTGATACAAATACTCGCGCATATTACCGATGATGGAGTAGTATCATTTGAGAAGGTGAAGATATAGCAGAGTCCGATTACGATTGTAATAATATTGAGACTAGTGTTGAGATAAAAAAGCGAGGTGAATTTGTTCCTCGCTGAGTGTCACTGATGTCCTCTCGGCTACTTGGGATGATTCGTGGAAGTTCCACTCGGTGAATTGTGCGTGACTCCAGTGGTCTTTGTGACTCCCACGCCGAATGGGGTAAGGAACGCGCGTTGATGAACTGTCGTTGAGGATCCATCAGTGTGCTGACGGGTTATGTCCCTGGCGACGATTTTCCCATGATCAGTGACGAGACTTTTCTTCTCTTTGCTCACTAATTACTCCTTTCATGAGCGGTGTATCACATCTATTTTAGGATATTATCATAAACATATTGTATGTCAAATAAAAAGCGCCTGATGTCAAACGGAAGTTAAAATGTCCTACTTTGCGGGATTTAAAAATGTCCTACTTGTTATGAATGAATAAGAATACGCTGCTTTATTTTATTGAAGTTTTTCCGTTCAATGTTCGCCCGTATTTGTAGTCGCCACGGATGGTTCCCCGTCGGTTTATGCGGTGTATGCACTACATCTTTGGCAAGTACCCATTGCACGTTTTTTGTTTTCTTCGGCCGTGCAGGTAGTGTTGTGTAGTTGAGCTCCTTGCCTCGTACACAGATATGGATCGTATTGTCAGTATGCTCTTCAACCATAACAACGTCTTTCTTTCTCACCGCGACTCCTCGCGTCTCAACAATCTGGTACCATTGATTATTAAAGCTGAGCGTAAAGTCGTTTTGCACGGTGCGAGGAGTGTGGCGGGAAAAGATTGATGCGAGATTCTTTTTTTCCTCTGCCGTGAGCATGCAATGCAGATTTGCGTGTGAGACGGGTTGGACGGAAAACTTGGCATTAAACTTTGGGAGGAATGTCTCTCGCAAGAATCTGTTTGCGTCATGAGCGGTGCGGATATTCGCAAGGCGAAGTTCTTTGATGAGCCGATCCTGAAAGGTGCGAAAGAGCCGCTCTATTCGTCCTTTCGCTTGAGGGCTGTTGGCAAAGATGGGCTGAATACTTACTTGATTGCAGGCGCGCTGGAACTGGGTTTTGACATCTGGGTTCTCACTCGCAATCTTGTGGTTTACCTTGTAGGTGCTGAATTTATCAAGGTAAATGGAGCGTGGCTTGCCGTAGGCGAGAATATACTCCCTCCAGAATCCCATGACAGGAAGAACACCCTCGTGTTTGGAAAACAGCGCGTGTACGACCGTTCCAGTGGCGTCATCAATGGTTGCGAGGAGACATTGCTCCGTTGTGCCATCCCGTCCCTCAAGCCAGTTTTCGTAGGAGCCGTCGAATTGGAGCATCTCGCCAAAACATTCTTTGCGGGCTCGCCACTCGCGATACTCTCCGCGCTTTTTCCTCTTGCGAGGCGTCCAGAGGCCTTCGGCTATTTGGATGTCGCGAATGGTTTTTGGATCGCGAGTGATGCTGTGATTCTCTGAAAGTTTCTCACCTGCGAAAGTGGGGCCGAAGTCAGGGTATTTTTTGTGAAGAAGAGCTATAATCTTTTTCTTCTCTTTCTCCGGAACGTGATTGTTGCTGGGCTTGCCACGGTTGCCATGGATGAGGCCTTTTACTCCTTCCTTTCGCACTGCACTCTTCAGGCGGCGAACGTGCCGAGTTGAGAGCGAGAGAAGTTTCGATGCCGTCGTGCCGTTTATCTCCTTTTTAAGGAGACGTGAAATGATGCCGTACCGGTCTATTTCTTTTCTAGACATAGTGAGGGTTTCCATAGGTGAAGCCATCATGAGTTATGGCATTCATCCTATCATGGTAGGACATTTTAACTTCCCTCAACTAGGACATTATCACTTCCCTCAACTAGGACATTATCACTTCCGTGAGACAAGGAATGGTGAAAAACTTTAAAATAGACGAGTGTACAAAAGAAGAACTCGAGGCGCTTTATAAAGAGATAAAAACATAAGCAAATGAGACTCCCCAGCCGTTTATTTGACAGTACCGGTTGGGGGGTAAGCTATCTGTATAAGGATTTATTCTTTAATTATTATATATGGAAACACAACAGTCACATGATGACGCCGCAAAAATAGAAGTGCCAAAACGAAAAACTCAAAGTGAGCGCCGTGAAGAGGATAAAAAAGAGCCATGGAGCGTTGAAGTTCTGGATAATGTAAAAGATATCGCGCCATCAAAATTTCATCCGGAAAGAACATGGATGGCAACGCATTTTAATGTGGATCGGTCGGATGGAACATCTGAAGAGGTTGAATCAACAAAAATAATGTTGAAAATAAAAAATGAGAACGGCAGTGAAATTGAGGTACCTGCTTTTGCCGTGCATCATATTATGTCTCTACACCTAAAGGGCGAAGAAGCGGGAAGTACGTTGGAGAGCGGATCGCTTGAATCATCTTTTAGAGTCGTTGCAAAACATTTACCCAAAGAGCTTCCATTCAAAGGCGATGCCGCGGCATTTGAGATGGATGCAGAGCAGAGTACCGGCACAGAGGGAGTTACATCGCAAAGAGAAATGCTGGAGAAAGGAATCGCAACAAAAGAAGATTTGGAAAAACTTGCATCCGCGAAAGACGAGGTATTCAGACTCAATATTGGAGGTACTGATGAAGAAAAAAAGGTCTTTATAGATACATTTAATGCGGGAATGCATGGAAATGTAAAGCTCGGTATTCGAGGAGGTGCTATAACGCCATTTTTTACGGCAGAACGGCAACCTACTACAAAAATGTTTTTGGTAGTGGGTAAAGAAAAAGATCCTGACGGCTCTGAACATAATCGCGTTTGGACGATGACACCCGGAAGATCTATGGATAGATTGCCAACAGATGGGAAATTCATCGGCCAATCTGATACTGAAGGCATTTCAACGGGCACAACCGTTGCCGATCTCTGGAAAAAAGCTAATACAGGAGAGAAACTTTCGTCCGCAGAAATTGCTCTCATTGACGAGCAAAAAAAATCACAAGAATGTTGGTGGAATGGCGGATTTATAGTTGCTCCGGAGAAAAAATAGTTCAAAAGTATGAAATCACACGAAGGGACTATGGAGTACGTAAAAGGGAGTCATGAATCGGTGGAGAATCTGATTCATGATATCTCATTGAAAAATACTCAAAAGCTTCGAGAAGAACTCCAGAGAGAAATCTCAAAACTTTCCGGCGAGCAGGGTGATATGCGGCAAAAGCGCATTGAGCTTGAGGATATACTTTTAAAGTTTAGTCCCCAGCAACGCAAGAATGATATTCTTGACTATATTCGACGTGGAAGGCTTTCTGACTCGCTTACGTTGATGCCGGAACTTATTCTTGCAACTCCTAAGTTTCTGGAAAGCGGTTTGATTGATTTTGAAGAGAATAGCTACAATCAAGAGTCAACAAAAAAGAAATTAGTTGATGCGTATAAAGGCATTGAGCAAAAGGTTATCAAAGAGGATCATGCTATTAGGGATGGACTATCGCGATACGGAGTTCATATCACTGACGATACTATGTATGCGGATTTGCGATGGGAAAACGATCTTCGCAAAAAACTTGGGCACTATCGAGCACAATATGAAAAGCCAATGAATCCGAAAAGCCCTTTGTCACGCGAAGAGCATCTGCGTAGACTAAACATGGACACCGTTGACTCACTCCAAAAGATTGGATTATCGGGAAATATAAAGGATTTTCTTACCGCCTCTCTCCACGGTGATTTATTACCAATTATACCTGCGTATGATCAGTCGCACATTGAGAAATTCTTGATTGACCAAGCGATCTCTGCTGGAGGGTTTTTAAAATACCCTAAATTAGAAGAATATAACGGTAAATTAGTAGAAGAACCGCCGAGTTTTCGCAATGTTCATGTTAAGAAAGGTATAAAAGTTATTCCCCGCGATACGGTACCGGATTTTCGAGGAGGGATTATCTTTGATGGAAACTTTGGGTACGATAAAGAGGGAAAGCTCATCCAACCCCAAGATCGTATGATAGTAGATCATCATGACGCACTCGATGAGAAGCGGTATGATACCGCAACGCACATGGCGCAACGTATATGGAACGGTTCAAGATCGCTTTCTGATCTTAAGCGAAAAAGAGTTTTATGGAAAAAGTATGAAAGCGAGCCGGGAAAGGTGTATACGCTCATGAACGCACCGGATACCGATGCGCTTCTTGCTATCTGGAGTTTTCGAAATCCCATGAAGGCGAAAGAGCGTCGTGTCATGTTGGATAAAATCAGCTATTGCGGAGATTTCTTGATCGGCAGTACGGTATTTGAGAAAGGAGCGACGGCACGCGATTATAATTATATTTTCATGGAATATCTTCGCGCATGTCAAGATAAAATTCGCAAGGAGCGAACCGAAGATATGGAAGCAGCGCTTGTCAAAGAAAAAGAACAATTTGATAGGCTGAAAACAGAGCGGGGAGATCTCATGAAGGGTTTTTCTCAAGAAGATTTTAGAGATAAATCAAAATGGCCATTGGCGATTACTCAATCAGGAGGCATTGATGAACAAATGCAAAAAATAAAAGGAGATATTTCCTCACGGGAAAAGATTATTCAAGAAGAAAAAAATAGAAAGCTTTCCACTGAAGATCAAGAAAAGATCGTTTCCCACTTGCTTCAGAAAATAGAAGACATACTTGACCAACCGTTTAAGTATAAAAAATTTCTAGAGGAAGGACGACGCAAAGAACAAGAGTCATTCAGTCGCGCGGAAAAGTTTTATAGGGAGGGTGAAATTGATATTGCGCCATATCGCAAAGATCAGAATATTCTCGTGATTACTCCCGGAACCAAACAGCGCATTCCAAAATTTGAAGAATCGATTGACGGATTATATTTTTTTCTTCGTAAACGTATTGATTTTAATCGTCCGATTGTGGTGACCGCGGACAAAGACTTTTACATGATCGCTATTAATACGCAAGATCATAAACTTCTTGAGAAGTATGACTTCAATCAGCTTATTCAGGCGCTAAAAAACATGGAAGTTCAGGCTATAGCACATGCGCAGGAGAAAGTGAAAGATGAAATAGCGGAATTTGATAGAAAACTTACGCAAGATGGTTTGAGTGATAAAGAAAATAAAGAACTTGAGAAATTAAGAAACGCAAAGTCTTCGCTTATGAACCAAATAGAAAAAGACGCGGATAGACTTCGCGAAGGCCGTCTTTGGCGCAGTCGCACACAGATGGCATTTGCCCTTCGTTCATATATTCCAAAGAGTGAGATCTTCTCAATCGTACATGAGTGGAAGAAAAAGTTTGATATTGAATCAGCTTAACCTGTAGAATCTAAATACCTTGCCGTAGCACGAAAGACTGCGGTCTTTTTTATTTACTTTTTCTTCCTCCCTGATAGACTCTCTATATATGACATACGAAGAAAATCTCCTACATGATTTAAATGACGAGCAAAAGGCGGCGGTGACGTTTGGCGATGGGCCGTGCATGATAGTGGCCGGCGCGGGGACTGGTAAAACTACCGTGATTACCCGTCGTATCGCGTGGCTTATCCACAGCAAGAAGTGCAAGGCGGAGGAGCTTTTAGCTCTCACATTTACGGAAAAGGCGGCCGCGGAGATGGAGGAGCGCGCCGACCGACTTTTGCCATACGGATATGTAAATCTCTGGATACTTACGTTTCACGCATTTTGTGAGCGTGTTTTACGCGTGCATGGACTGGATATCGGCCTGCCTACGGATTTTACGCTTCTGGATCAAACATCCGCGTGGCTTTTGGTGCGGAAAAATATCTCGCGATTCAATCTGGACTATTACCGTCCCACGGGAAATCCTACAAAGTTCATTCATGCGCTATTGAAACATTTTTCTCGCGCGAAAGATGAGGAGATCAGTCCTGTGCAGTATGGGGAACACGCCGAAAAACTGAAGCTTCATACAGATACGGCAGGGGATACGGACAGCGCGCAGGGGTGCGAGGCACAGCGAATTGCGGAAGTTGCGGATGCGTATCATACCTATCAGCAGATACTTCTGGAAAATTCCGCGTTGGACTTTGGCGACCTCATCGTCTATACTCTAAAACTTTTCCGTGAGCGGCCGGTCATTTTAGAGAAATACCGGAAACAGTTTAAGTATATACTCGTAGACGAGTTTCAGGATACCAATTGGGCGCAGTATGAGCTGGTAAAACTTCTTGCCGCGCCGGTGAATAATCTTACGGTAGTGGGGGACGATGACCAATGTTTGCCCGCTAACTCTTCTATTTCGCTTCCAGATAATCATAAAAAAAATATCAAAGATATTCGTGCGGGAGATATAGTCTTGACAGCGGTAGGAAAGGGACATATCGGAGTTTCTCAAGTAAATAGGATATGGAAGCGAACGGCGCAACAGGAAATGGTTACGATAAAAACGGAACACGGGGCGCATATCAGCGCGACCAGGAATCATAAGATGTTTTGTTATGTTCCCGCAAAATCTGATAAGAAGCATTTTTATGTGTATCTCATGCATCGCAGAAATATGGGATGGCGGATAGGTACGACGAATGATCTCTCCGTTCGCTTACGCCTTGAACGTTCCGCGGATTATATCATCGGAATAAAAGCATGCGTGAATGACGCGGAGGCAAGATATTATGAGACACTATGGTCTCTTTTTTATGGGATTCCTACCGCGTGTTTTAAGGAGAGAAAAAGAATCGTCATGAAAGGGGAGTATCTGCAAAAACTTTATCAAGAACTGGATGTTGATAAAAACGTGCACCGTTTGGCATGTGATCTTGGGATCGCACTTGATGCGTATCACGCATGTTTGGATGCCGTGAATAGGGGATCGGGGCGTAGGATCAAAATACTCATTTCCATGTGCTATAGAAATTATCGAAGTAAGGAACATGTAAGAAGGGGAAAGGCGATTCTTTACAAAGCACCGATTTCCCATATATTGAGTGTTGAAACATCTGATTCTTCCGTGATAAAAAAAATAGAAGATGCTGGATTTAACTGGAGAAAGGGAAAGGGAAACGGGAGGATACTTCGCATAACTTCATCGGATATGCGCGAAATTCAATTAAAAGCAGAAGAAATTAAAAAGATAACTGGAGGCATCATTGAGTGTCGTTTTGCAGTTGGTCGCTTACAGTATCAACATTTGCCAGCTCGCATTATTCCTGCTGGAAATCTTTTGATAGGGCATTATATCCCAGTTCGTAGAGGAGGTGAGATAGAATACGAGAAAATCGTTTCAATCAAAAAAAAGCAAAAGACACAAGAGGTATACGATCTTGAGATTGATAGAACGCATAATTTTATTGCGAATTCCGTAGTGGTCCATAATTCTGTCTATAAATTTCGTGGCGCATCGCTTGCGAATATCTTGGAATTCAAAAAAGACTTTCCGCAGAGTAGGGAGGTATTCTTGGTAAAGAACTATAGGTCGGGGCAGAAGATATTGGATACGGCGTATGCGTTTATCCAAAAAAATAATCCAAATAGACTGGAGTATCAGCTGGCGGAAGGGGATAACAGAGAAAATGGCGTGTCATCCCAGACTCGATCTGGGATCCAGTACCATGAATGCATGGATTCTCGGGTCAAGCCCGAGAATGACAGAAAGAAGTTTAGGGATGATAATGAGGCCGTTATTACCGCCTCAACACTTTCCAAGAAACTTGTATCGCAGACGCTTTCCCCCGGATCTGTCGTGCATATACATTGTGCGACGCATCAGGAAGAGGTGGAAAAGGTTTTGGAGAAAATATCAGAGCTCAAAGCGGAGAAGAGTGATCTTTTGTGGAGTGACTTTGCGATTCTTGTGCGCTCAAACAATCTTGCGAATCCATTTATTTCAATGTTTACCGAACATTCCATTCCGTACCAATTTTTTGGTTTGAAAGGTTTATACATGAAACAAGCTATTGTGGATGCATTAGCTTATTTTAAGGTAGTGGAAAACTTTCATGATGGCCCGGCGCTGTATCGCGTGCTTGCATTTCCATTTTTCAATATCCATACGGGAGCTCTAGTACAGCTTGGATATAACGCGCGAAAAAATGGACACTCGCTCTGGCAGGCGGCAAAAAAAATAGATGCCGATTCAGAAGTTTTGGATGATGATAAGAAAAAGATTGAAAAAATCATTGCGGATATTGAGCGCCATGCGGATATGGCGCGGAGGCGGTCTCTCAGTGAGGTATTTTTTTCATTTCTGAAAGACACCGGATATCTCATGGATGTAAGTAGTGCGGATACGGATTACAGGCGAGACGCGCTGAATTATCTGAATCAGCTTTTTCAAAAAGCAAAAGATTTTCAAAGTGAATATCCGTCTGCGCGGTTGCGAGATTTCATGGAATTGGTTGCTTTTGAGCAGGAGGCCGGTGACGCGGGCGCGCTTGCCGTGGATAGTGAGACGGGGCCGGACGCGGTGCGCATTATGACCGTCCATGGCGCGAAGGGATTGGAGTTTCGATATGTGTTTGTGGTGAATATGGTGGATAGAAAATTTCCAACCATTGAACGAGATGAGGAGATAGATATTCCCACCGCGCTCATAAAAGAACCACTGCAAGAGGGTGATGTACATCTTGAAGAGGAGCGACGGCTCTTTTATGTGGCTCTGACACGGGCGAAGGAGGGGGTATTCCTTACCTCTGCCGCTGATTATGGCGGCGCGCGAAAAAGAAAACTCTCGCAATTTCTCAATGAGCTGGAGTTTACGCAGTGTCATTCCGAGCAGTCAGCATTATTGAGGCAAAGCAAAGCCTCATCGCGAAACCCTGTCCGATCCGGCTCCGCCGAAAACCCCGAGCGTATAATCGGAGAAAATATCGGGATATCCGGCAAAGCCGGATCAGGCTCTGCCTGGCTTCATAAATATTCCATTCAGAATGACAGAGACGATGCGTCGCACAATAGTATTGTCATTCCCGCGAAAGCGGGAATCCAGATAGACGGATGTACAGAAGATCATGGATTCCCAATCGAGTTGGGAATGACATCAAAATCTTGGACCATCCCCTCTCATTTCAGCTTTACCCAGCTCGCCGCATTTCAAAAATGTCCATTGCAATATAAATTTTCATTTCTTTTGCACGTTCCCGTTTTAGGCAAGTGGCAATTTAGTTTTGGAAAAAGTATTCACGCGACATTGGAAGAATTTTTTAACCGATTACTCAAAGAGAGAGATCCACAGCAGGACGCTCTTTCCCGCACATCAGAAACGCGGTATACTACAGATACGACATCTCTTCCCCCGTTTGAAGACCTCATTGAAATATATACTCGCCAGTGGATTGACGAGTGGTATGGATCTCAAAAAGAAAAAGATGATCGTTTTTCCGAGGGCAAAGAAATGTTACGCAGAGTATATACAGAGCTTTCCGAAATGCCATTCCGTACGACGGACATTGAAAAAGATATCACTATTAAGATTGGTAGCTATCCAGAGTGCATTACTATCCGTGGACGCATTGATCGTATTGATACGTTCCAAGATGGAACGGTAGAGATCATCGATTATAAAACTGGCGAGGCAAAGCAAGAAGAAAAACTCCGCGCAGAAGATAAGGAACAACTTATCATTTACCAAATCGCGTGCGAGGAGGTGCTGGGGAAAAAACCGGCGCGACTCACCTACTGGTATCTGAAAGACGGATCCAAGATTTCTTTTCTTGCGAGCCCAAAAGAAATACAGAAGTGGAAGGAAAAGATTTCCCAAACGGCGCAAAAGATTCGGTCGAGCGATTTTGCCGCAACACCCGGATTTCATTGCAGATTTTGCGACTATAGGGATATTTGTGAATTTCGTCAGATGTAGAAGGTGTGTTTTGAGTAAAGGCGCTTTCCGAGGGTATTTATTCGTCGGATCCTTCGGAACGCGACTGGCGTGAGACGGAGGAAATTTTCAGCAGAAAATTATCCGTATCCGACGAATAAGTACCTGAAGGTAAAAGCGGCATCACTCAAAACACATCACAACTTTATGTCATTTTCTTCATCAAAAGATCTCGCATCGGACGCGTTGCGTCGTATCGGAATTATGGAGCAAGTACAGATTGCGCTTACGCTGGAGTGCGCGCAGGAGGCGCTGAAAAATGCTCTAGGAGATCATATCGCACGATTAGTGAAGCCGGTTTCCATCCAATACAAAACGCTTGGCATTGCGGTGGCGCATGCGGCGGCGGCGGCGCATCTTGGTATGCACAGAGAGACAATTCTTGCAAAAGTAAATGAAAAGTTTCCCGGGTCAGTGGAGCGGATTCGCCTGCTCAACAATCCCACTTCTTCGTATGAGCCATACGCATAAAGGAATATGCAAAAACTTATTATAAACATTGGTATTTCGGTCGTTGTTATTCTCGTGGCAGGTATTGGCTCTTTTTTTGGCACACGCGCATGGGTGGATTATGAAACGCGCAAAGTGGAAGATGCATGGCGCATGAGCCAAGTGACTCAGATTCACGCCGGACTTGTGGGGTATTATAAAGATCATGCGGCATATCCGTCTTCCAATGGAGAGACAATCATCTTGGGTGGCCTTGATTCCGCATGTTTGACCGCTGACGGCTTTGTGTCTCCGGTCAGCCATGCGTGCAAAAAACAAGCATATCTTCCGCACATAGAGGCTGGATTGGGAAAAACTTCTCAAGATGTGTTTACCTATCGTTCTCTTGCGCAGGACGATGCGTCGCCCTGTCAGACAAAGACGCCGTGCCCAAGCTACGCAATCCGGTTTTATCTTGCAACGGGAAGCATGTTGCCCGGCGGTGTCCATACGCTGACTCCAAAGAGTTTAAAATAAAGGACCCTCTATTTTTACTGACAACTGTGTGCTAAGTACGTATATATGTCTATTCGCGGATACACATTTTTTCTTGCTATGACCACCATGCTTTCTTGGATCGCATGGGTCGCCGTTGTCATCGCTATCAATCCCTTGGAAACAGAAGGCGTTGGCATTGCGCTGTTTTATATCAGCCTTTCACTTGCTCTTGCCGGGACATTTTCTTTGGTTGGATTTCTTATCAGGACGGTGTTTATTAAGAAAGAAGAGGTCTTCAGCCGTGTAGGCATCGCACTCCGCCAGGCGGTGTTTTTTACCCTGCTTGTTGACGGATTTCTCTTTTTGCAAAGCATGCGATTGCTGACATGGTATAATACTGCATTTCTTATCATCGCCTTGGCAATCGCGGAATTTGTGGTTATTTCAAATGTGAAACATACGCCGATAGATGATTATAATGCATAATTTTTATGAAATTGACAGACACACTTGCCGAACTTTTGAAAAAAGTCAAAAAAGATATTTTTGATGTAAAAGAATACAACGCGCTCATGAGTCTTGAATTTAGAATATTAGGAAGAAAAGGTGAACTTGCCGCGTTTGTAAAGCGTATTCCTGATATTCCGTTGGACGAGCGGCCACAGGCGGGACAACAGCTCAATGCGGTAAAAAAAGAACTTGAACAGCTTTTTACGGATAAGAAAAAAGTGCTTGGATTGGGAAAGAAAACAGGAACCGCTTTTGATGTCACCTTGCCCGGCACACAACAGCCCCGAGGGCATCTGCATTTGGTGACTGCGGCAATTACCGAGTTTGAAGCGCTTTTTAGCCAGCTTGGATTCAATCGTAGGCGATACCCGGAAGTGGAATGGGATTACTATGCGTTTGAGGCGCTGAATATGCCAAAGGATCATCCTGCGCGTGATGAATGGGAGACGTTTTTCATGAGCGAGAAGCCCATTGGAGACATGGGACGCATGGTGCTGACTCCGCATACGTCATCCGGCCAAGTGCGGGAGATGAAGAAGCGAAGTGCGGATGGTCAACCCACGCGTATGATAAATATCTCAAAATGCTATCGCAGGCAAATAGATATTTCTCACGTGCCGATGTTTCACCAGATAGAGGGGCTCGCAGTGGACAAGGAGATCACTATGACCCAGCTGATTGGCGTGGTTGAATATTTTGTGAAGAATTTTTTTGGTCAAGATCGTAAGGTGCGTTTTCGGCCGTTTCATTTTATGTTTACCGAGCCGAGTTTTGAGATTGATGTCTCATGTGGCTTGTGCGCTGGTAAGGGGTGTTCGTATTGCAAAGATGGCTGGTGTGAAATAGCAGGAGCAGGCATGACGCATCCGAATGTTCTGAAAGCAGGTGGGTATGACCCTGATGTGTATTCGGGATTTGCGTTCGGGTTTGGTGTTGAGCGCGCGTATACCATGAAAAGCAACATGAATATTGGGGATATTCGCCAGCTGTACTCAAATGATATCCGGTTTTTGGAGCAATTTTAAAGATTCTGGTATACTTAATAATATAAGAGTGTTTATTTTTTTCCCATGCCGCAATATCGTTACAAAGGACTCAATAGAAAACGCGAAGAGATAGAGGGTATCGTGGAGGCAGAAGCAGATTCAGCCGCCGGTGATATTTTGCTTGAACGGGGATTTACGATCACCGAGGTAAAGGAGATTCGCAAAGACCTTGATCTGCTTTCGCTGTTGAACATGCTTTTGGGCAGGGTTTCAAAAAAAGACCTTGCCATCATGTTGCGCCAGCTTTCTATTTTGGTTTCTGCGGCCATTCCCTTGGTGCAGGCATTGCGCATGCTTTCAGAGCAGACCGCAAAGGAAAAATTAC
This sequence comes from Candidatus Uhrbacteria bacterium, assembly GCA_016186045.1. Taxonomy (GTDB): domain Bacteria; phylum Patescibacteriota; class Patescibacteriia; order JACQRZ01; family JACQRZ01; genus JACPMJ01. The sequence continues at coordinate 20,350 of JACPMJ010000011.1, forward strand.
GGCGCGCGCTCACGGAAATCGCGTCAGAAGTGGATGGCGGATCCAAGCTCTCATCCGCGTTTGCCCGATTTCCAAAAATTTTTTCAGAGTATTTTATCAACATGGTCAGATCCGGTGAGACTACAGGGAGATTGGATGAGGTGCTCACGTATCTGGCAGAACAGCAGGAAAAAGACTATGATTTACAGGGAAAAGTGATTGGCGCCATCTCCTACCCTATCTTTATCATCTGTGTCATGGTTCTGGTGGGGTTTGCCATGATGACATTTGTTCTGCCAAAAATGCTTGAGATGTTCAAGCAATTTGGCCCGGATATCAAGCTGCCATGGACCACGCGCTTGCTTATTACGACTTCGGATTTTATGAATACGTATTGGTGGCTGGTCATTCTTGGATTCATAGGAGCTGTCATTGGAATAATGTTTCTTGTACGTACGCATCAGGGAAAACTTTTTTTGGATAGGTTCAAATTAAGTATTCCCATATTCGGACTTCTTTTCAAAAATATCGCCATTGTACGATTTAGCCGCGGTTTTGGCACTATTTTGGTGGGTGGGGTCACGATTCCCATGGGCTTGCGGATTGTACGGAACATTATGGGAAACAGCGTATTTGAAGATCTCATAGATGAGACTATCCATGAGGTGGAAGACGGAAACAGTATTTCGAGCGCGTTTGGCAGGAGCAAGGTCATCCCCAAGATGGTCACACATATGATAGCCGTGGGAGAGCAGACCGGCAGATTGGATGATGTTTTGAAGAAAATCACGGAATTTTATGTTCGCGAGGTGAATATGACCATAGAAACCACGCTTTCTATGGTAGAGCCTGCGATCATGGTGCTCTTGGGTGTCGCGGTGGGTGTATTGGTGTCAGGTATTTTACTGCCTATGTATAGCTTGAGTTCGCAGATGTAGGGGGGGCTGTGTATATCTTCGTATTTTCCGCATTTTTGAAATGTGCTATACTTTAGCTTGGTATGTGAGTGTGCATAAATAATTTTATAAAATATGAGACATAAAGGTTTTACGCTCGTTGAGCTTCTCGTCGCCAACGGGATGCCAAGCGTATCGCGAACGTGAAGCAGATACAGACAGGGCTTGAGGCATATCTCAATGACAAAAGTGAATATCCCGGCTTTCAGGGAGATTTGGGAGTAGGTGCGGCGGGTGCGCGGACAACAAATCCAATCAATAAGTTTTGTGATACAGATGATGGATTTCAGAATGCAAACTGTGTGGGTACGACGTATATGAATCCGGTGCCGGCAAACCCTCGACCGGGGAAAGATGACCCGGATCAATATAAATATGCTTCAAAAGACGATGCAACTCCGGCGAAAGATTGTGTGGCAAATAAGACATGCGTCACCTATACTATTGTTTTTAAACTTGAGAGCGGAAGTGGTACGTTTACAAAGGGAACATACCAGGCGAATGAAAATGGCATCGTCCGGACCGGAGATTATTAATTTTTTTGGAAGTTTCTAATAATTACATATAATAAAATATGAGACATAAAGGTTTTACGCTCGTTGAGCTTCTCGTCGCCATAGGTATCATAGGCATCCTCTCCAGTATCGCGGTCGTATCTGTCAGTAATGTCCGCGCAAAGGCACGGGATGCCAAGCGTATCGCGGACGTGAAGCAGATACAGACGGCGCTCGAGTCATATTTTAATGATCAAAATGCATATCCGGCTACTAAGCGAGACACCTTGGGAGGAACTACGGCAGCCGTCCTCTGTGGGCATAAGGGCGGTGCAGCTGCAGCAGTATATGATTTTCAAGCAGCACCCGCTGCTGGAGCTGCGTGTGATGCGGTGACGTATCTCAATCCAGTGCCAGCAAATCCAAAACCAAATGGAAAAGATTACGCCTATGAAGCAGTTGGAGGGGAATATATACTCAAATTTAAACTTGAGTCAGGGAGTGGGACGCTGACTGCTGCAGATTATGAAGCAACACCAAACGGTATTATAAAAAAATAGCCTATTTAATGTATAAATGAATATATATGCAACAAAAAAAAGGTTTTACGCTTATTGAGCTCCTTATCGTCATAGCTATTATCGGTATTCTCTCAAGTATTGCCGTCGTTTCCGTGGGGAATGTCCGCCGGCTCGCGCGAGATTCCAAGCGTCTTGCCGATATGCGCCAGCTTCAGACGGGGCTTGAGATGTATTTTAATGAAAATAATGCATACCCCTTGGGCAGCGCGATAGATACGGCAACTACATTGGGATCTGATGTAAATTATGTCGCGCTGTGCAATACAAACGCAGGATTCAGCACTATTGCCTTATGTGGAAATAATACCATGTATCTTGCAAAAGTGGCCGCAAATCCCGTTCCTGGCGGAGCAAATTATTCATATACGTCAGCAAATGGTGATTTGGGAAATGCTAATCGTCCGCGAACATTTACCGTCACGTTTAGTCTTGAAAGCGCAATAGCAGGATATGCCGCAGGCGCGCATGAGTTGAGTCAGTTGGGAATGAGATAGTTTTCCCTGTGTCATTCTCGGACTTGATCCGAGAATCCATACCTAAAGCCGCTAAACAGCGGCTTTATTATTTTTCATTTGATGATATACTACGTGTATATGGTAGAATCAATTTTCATCATCATCATCGGTCTTTCCGTGGGAAGTTTTTTGAACGTCGTTATTCTGCGCATTCAGCGCGGAACCTCTCCATGGAAGGGCAGATCCACGTGCATGGCGTGCGATAAAGCGCTCGCATGGAATGATCTCATTCCGATAGTAAGTTATCTCGCGCTGGGAGGATATTGCAGGTATTGCAAGGCAAAAATATCATTTCAATATCCGCTCGTGGAGGGAGCTACGGCACTGCTTTTCTTTGGCGCGTATAGCATGGTTTTCCCATTGTCAGGAAATATACATCTTTTTTCAGGTGCGGAACTTGGGGATCTATTTATTTTATTGCGGAATTGGGTCGGTATCGCGGTGTTGATTATATTATTCGTCTATGATCTGCGGTGGTTTCTCATATTGGACGCGATTGCGATTCCTGCGATAATCGTCGTGTATCTGTTCAATGGCATATTTTTTTATCATACGCCGGCGTGTGTCGGTCTTTCCTTGGTTTCATGCGTGCTTTCCATAAGTTTGATGAATTACCTCCTTGCGGTCGTGATTGGCGGAGGATTTTTTTTGATACAATATCTTATTTCTCGCGGAGCATGGATTGGCGGAGGAGATATACGGCTTGGTGCATTCATGGGCGCGTTTTTGGGGTTTCCACAGATACTGATAGCGCTATTTTTTGCGTATATGATCGGGTCATTGGTGGCATTGCCGTTAGTGTTTTTAAAAAAGAAAGAAATGCGCTCTGAAATTCCTTTTGCTCCGTTTCTCGCGATTGCAACGGTGATTACACTTTTTTGGGGTGAGAGCATATTACAGTTGTACTCATCTGCGTTTTTTCATTTTTGATATGAAAAACATACGGGATTGCCACAGTCTTCGTCATCCGCAAACTGGCAGAGGCGGATTCCTCGAAATGACAAGAGGCATCACCATTGTCGAGCTCATTTTATCCATTTCCATTATTGGCATGTTCTCCACGTTGGCAGTTATCAGTTTTAGGTCGAGTAAACAGGATGATCTTTTGCGTATTGCCGGCTTTCGTGCAACAGACGCGATTCGCGCGGCGCAAAGCTACGCACTTGCCGGGATAGCACAGAACGCCAGCCAAGATGTGAGAACAGCTCAATTTTTTGGCGTCTCTGTCCAAAAGGATTCAGATAATGTTGGGAAGATAGTGATATTTGCCGATACAAACACAGTGAGCGGGACCGGAATATATGACGATGGAAAAGATGTGAAAATACAGGAGTTGTCGCTTGATCCTGACGGACGGAAAACAGTGGTATTGGATGGCATAACGTTAGACAGGACAGCACACAGTGCGCCAGTGGATATTGCGTTCAAAAAGCCGGACGCTGCAGGCGTTGTCAATGGAGGTGTTGATGCACAAGAGGCGGTGCTTACGTTTAAGCATATGCAGTCGGGACATACGCGGACTGTCACGGTGAACCGTGTCACTGGCAGGGTTGACGCACAGTTTTAAACGGTTATATTGATGAGTGAGCAAGGCGGGCTGTCTAAAAACTCACTTCTGTCATCCTGAATGAAGTGAAGGATCCCGCAGTTGTAATGTTTTTAACGTCGGGATTCCTCGTTTCACTCGGAATGACAAATCAAGTGTTTTGACAGTTTTTAGACAGCCCGCCTTGTTTACTCAAAGATATAGAAAAAATGCCTCCAGAAAAAAAAATAGCTATCGTTACACCTACGTTTAACGGTATAAAGGATATTCCAGAGTTTTTATCATCGTTACAGGCGACTACGGATCTTTCGATTGTGCAATTAGTCATTGTGGATAATCATTCACAAGATAAAACCGTTCAATATATCCAACAGCGTCTGCCATCTGCACATATCATACAAAATACCGAGAATAAAGGATTTGTCGCGTGCAATCAGGGTATGCAATACGCACTGGACAATGGTGCGGAATACGTATATTTGGCAAACCAGGATCTTATGTTTGGCGAACAATGGTATCAGCCGCTTATTCATGCCATGAGTATGGACAAAACCATTGCGGCGGCCCAAAGTAAAATGATGATGCATCCGGACCGTGATACCATAAACTCATGCGGGAACGCCCTTCATTTTTTGGGATTTGGCTACATGCTGGGAAGTGGAAAAAAAGATACTGAATATCCCTGTAACCGCATAACGGATGTTGCGTATTGCAGTGGCGCCGCGGTGATGTATTCCACGAAAGCGCTTGCGCATGTTGGCATGTTTGATGAGAGCTTTTTTATGTATCATGAGGATTCGGATCTCTGTTGGCGGTTTTTACTTTCCGGATATCGGTGCGTGGTGGTGCCGGAGTCGCGGGTATTTCATCGTTATGAATTTTCCCGTAGCATCCAGAAGTTTTATTTCATAGAGCGAAACAGGATTAGTATTTTACTGAAACATTACCGTCTGTGCACGCTTATCCTTCTTTTTCCCATCTTTCTTTTTTGGGAATGCGGCATGCTATGCTATAGTATGCTTGCGGGGATATGTTTCAAAAAATCCCTTGGTTTTAAGGAAAAAATTGCCGCATACGCGTACTTTTTTTCAGTAAAAAATATGAAAGCGATCATGCGGGAACGAAAAAAAGTTCAGGCATTACGAACGATTTCAGACAAAGAGGCGACGAAACTTTTTACCGCGAAAATTATCTTTCAAGATATAGAGAATCCACTTATTTTGTATATTGCGAATCCGATCTCTACGGCGTATTGGAGAGCGGTGAGATTTTTTGTATAATTATGAAATGAATAATAAGGAATAAAGACCTGAAGGGTAAGAGCTCCATTATTCAGAGCAATACTATTATGAAAATCGCTGAAGTTTCTCCCGTATTTCCCCCGTATCGCGGCGGCATCGGCATGGTGTGCTATGAAAATGCGCGCATGGCTACGGAACTGGGGCATACTGTGGATGTGTATACGCCATATTATGCGCATCTTCGCAAAAAGATACAACATAATCAGTCTGCCGGAGGCATTCGCGTGCATCGATTGCGTCCTTTTTTTTCATATGGCAATGCCGCGGCGCTTCCTCAATTATTTTGGAGATTGCGAAAAGCGGATCTGATCCATCTGCATTATCCGTTTCTTGGCGCTGAAATTCCCATTCTTTTGCTTTCTGTTCTTTTTAAAAAGAGATTTTTTCTTACGTATCACATGGATTTGGTAGGCACGGGACAGCTCAAGAATTTTTTTAGATGGTACACGGCGTTTTTTCTTCCTTCGCTCATACGGCGCGCATCTCGGATTTGCGTGACATCAGTTGATTACGCGCGGAATTCATATGTTCGGCAGTTTCTTGACGCAAATCCTTTAAAATTTTTTGAATTGCATAACTGTGTGGATGTCCGCGTATTTTTTCAGAAGGAAAAGAAAAAGGAACTCTTGGGCAAACATGAGATATCGCCCCAAGACAAGGTGATATTGTTTGTCGGTAGCCTTGACCGCGCGCATTATTTCAAGGGAGTCATGTATCTTTTGGAAGCATTTGAGCAGATTGTCCACACATCCCAGCTTCCATTGGCGCTCAAGCTTGTTATCGTGGGAGATGGAAATATGAGACAGCGATACCAGAATCTTGCGGCACAACTACAGATTGAGACAAAGGTGGTATTTGTAGGATCTGCAAAAGAAGCAGAGTTGCCGGATTATTACGCACTTGCGGATGTGCTGGTATTACCTTCTGTTGATTCTTCCGAGGCGTTTGGCATTGTGCTTATTGAGGCATTTGCCTGCGGAAAACCGGTGATCGCGTCAAACTTGCCTGGCGTGCGGAGCGTGGTAGAAGACAGCGTGGATGGATATTTGGTAGAACCGCGAGACGTGAACGACTTGGCAATAAAAATATATGCGATTATTTCAGATTCTGATCGAGCGCGGATCATGGGCCAAGCAGGATTGGAAAAAGCCAAGAAAATATATTCCTTTGAGGCGATCAAAAAGAAATTTTCTGATATTCTAACGGTGAGATGAGGAGGCGGGGCTTAATGAAGTATCAATTATGAAAATAGCAGTGATCGCAAGTCTGTATAGGCCATACTCGCGCGGAGGAGCAGAAGTAGCGGCGCAAACAGTAGTGGATGAACTCAGAAAGAAACACGAAGTTTTTGTGATAACTGTTTCTCCGTGGAAGGGATGGAAATCTTTGTGTCCCATGCGCGCCACGGAAGACGAAGTGACAGTCTATCGTTTGTATCCGTTCAATATTTTTTCTTTCATAGATATTTGCACACAGCCGTTTTTTTTGCGTTTTTTTTGGCATATATTTGACATCTTCAATATCCATAGCGCGTGGAGTATCCGGAGCATTTTGCAGAAAGAAAAGCCGGATATCGTCATGGCACATGCCATAAAAGGCATGGGATATATGATTCCTTTTTCTGTGAAAATAGCAAATTTTCCTTATATTCATACGGTTCATGACGTACAGTTCGTAGTGCCAAGCGGACAATATATGTATGGAGAAGAACGCGCAGTACAGGCATCTTTTGTATGTGCCGTATATCGCAGAGCGATGCGCATTCTTCTTGGTTCTCCGCAGTGTGTGATATATCCCTCCGACTTTTTAAAAAATTTCTATGATCAGTATGGATTTTTTCAAAAGTCAAAAAAAATTGTTTTACAAAATCCGATCCAAGCGCATACAGGCGACACTGTCCGTTTTTTAGAGGAGCATGATGTATTTTACTATTCATATCTTGGCCAGCTTGAAAAACATAAGGGAATCCTTTTTCTCCTTGATGCATTTCAAAAATTTTCTCATCCGTCTGCTCGTCTGCAGATTGCCGGAAGCGGATCATGTGAGCGAGAGGTGCGCGCCGCATGCGCGAGAGATACGCGAATTTCCTTCTTGGGCTATGTGGCGGGTGATGTTCGTGAAAATTTTTTCAGCCGCGCACATTGTCTTATCGTACCCTCGTTGTGTTATGAAAATGCGCCGCTTGTCATTGGCGAAGCGCTCTCTCGCGGCATTCCCGTGATTGCGGCGCGCATTGGCGGCACGCATGAACTCATTCAAGAAGAAAAAACAGGCTGGACATATGCGCCGGCTGACATGGAGGATTTTTTGCGCGTTCTTTTTTTGGCATATGCGAAGCGTGTAAAATATCATGACTATTCTTTGCAAGCAAAAAAGTCAGTGGAATCGCACACCGTAAAACAGTATTGCACAGAGCTATTGGACATATCCGAACACCTTATCAGCTCCATGCGGGCTCGTGTATGAAAAATCCGCAAATTGTTCCGCTTGTTCTGCGAGCGTGGCATACCTGTCTTCATAGCGGGTGATCACGAAATACGCGCGTTTCACATTGAAAAGCTGCATGGCGCTACTCATGGTTTTTTGATTCGGGTACTGCTCCATATCTAAGAAGAATTGGTAAAGCGGTGAACTTGTGGGAATGGGATAGTAAAAATATTGACGCGCAGTATTGTTTTTTGTGAGAGTAAAGTATGTCTGAAAGCCGTATTCTTTTATCGCCGCGGCAGCAACTACCTGGTTTGAGAGCACCACATACGGATCGGTTCCCGCATGCCTGTGAATGGCCCGCACCGCTTCAATATTTGCCCGTGAAACATTGTATCCATGAAATGATCGATACACATCGTTGCTTGGATAAGACAGATACAGACTTCCGGCAAGCATGCTTACAAACAGTATACACAAGAGAAATTTGAAAATGGATGAGGAATGTTTCAGAATTTTTTCAAAAAAAAGAACAAGCGCATACAGTGCGAAAGGGATCAGAAAAAGTGTCGCGAGAGAAAACATGCGGTCTGCGTACGCGTATTGCTCATACGAGATAAGAGATGGAAAGGAAAAGAAATTTCCAATCAGGATGGCATTCGCGACGCAGATACATGCGCCTAGAAGCGATACACGCACCTGTTTCCATGTCAGGGAAGTTTTCCGTACCGTACAGGCAATGCCAATGATTGCCAGGAAAAGAAGCAGAGCGCCGCTGTTTTGATAGACGCTGTGGATACCGTCCAAAAGCGCTGAGAAACGAGATTCTGCATGGAGTGAAAAAAGATTGAGAAATCTGGTAAACCCTTGGAGCGTGGGATATGTCAGTATCATGTCCAATTGTGATGAAATACCTGAATTTATCCAAAACGCAAGAGGGATGCTTGCGCTAAAAAAAATGATGAGAGCGGTAGTGAGAATATTTTTTCCTTTTTTTTGATGCCATTTTTGGATAAGTAAAAAGAGAAAAACGCCTGTAAGCGGCAATCCTGCCAGAGGATGAATACTCAAGGCGCCAAGGCTGAGAAGCAGAAGAAAAATAAGCATTCCCTTGTATTTCAGGCGAATATACGCTATGCTTACATATGAAAAAACAAGCACAAGGAGACTTGCGCTATTCCACGGTACAGTGAGCGTGGCAAATCCGAATGGCGCTAAAAGGGTAAAAAAAACAAATAAAAACGATGATCTTGGAGAAAGTCTGAATGCCCGCGCACAGAGGAACGCACTGGCTGGAATACTTACACTAGACAGAAGCGGGACAAGGAGCCGGTCGATGAGAATAACAGAACCGCCGAGTATTTTTGAAAGAAATGCAACAAGCGCGTATTGTCCAAGATAATACAATTGTTTGGGAAGGATAAATCCTTTTTCCAATATATCTCTCTCTGTTGCCTGATGGAGATGCGGATCAAAGCCGAAACCAAGAGGAAATAGAGTAAGGAGTATAGAAAAACTGGAGAAAAAGAATACACAAAGCGAAAAGATGGTGATACGCCAGGGAGCATGGGAGAGAATAAGTCCGAGAAGTGCCAAGCCGGCAAGGAGATAGGAAATGAGGATCGGCCGGTTCATTGCTTGCCAGGGTCCAAGTAGCGCCACCTCTGTTCGCGAATGAAAAAGGATGTACCAGAAAAATGCAATGAAGCAAAAGAATATGATCGCGAGGATGATATGAGAGCGGAGGAGCACGGGGCGTTCTTCATGCGGTTCATTGTTGTGGCCCGCATGAAAAAAAGTATGCCCCGCGATTGCGCTCATATAAGGAACAGCGAGTAGAATAAGGACAGCGAGCGTGTCGATCTTATAAAAAAAATAAAGTCCGGCGCCCATACTGAAGAGCGGGAGGAGTACGGAAAGCGGTGCGAAAAGGAATGCCTGCAGTCCGGAAACAGGGAGAAGTGAGCGGGCGATGATCTGACCGGACAAGAAGAAATAAAGTGCGCACAGGATCCAATACAGCGGATGTCCGTTCCAACCAAAGAGAAAACCGGCGCCAAGAGCCACCGCGAGCATGCCCAGCGCGCACCAGTGATTTTTTTTCATATATGTCATGACAGCTGCAAAAAAATTTCCATCTTTATTTGACGGCACGTATCTACCGGCGCAAAAAGTGTTTTTTACGGACCGTATTATTGCGCGGGTTTTTTTGCGGTTTCTTCCTCCGCAGGTCGTTCCTAATCATATCACGCTTTTTCGGATGCTGGCAACACCATTTGTACTGTATCTCCTTATCAGAAAAAACTATGATATTGGCATTCCGTTTTTTCTTCTTGTTGCGTTTTCAGACGCGGCGGATGGCGCATTGGCACGGACACGGAATAAAATTACGGAATGGGGCATGATGTTTGATCCGCTTGCGGACAAGATGCTCATTATTCCGGTGGTCATCTTCCTTGTCATTGCGCATCTTCCCACGTGGATCGCGTCAACAGTTATTGGCATTGAGATTCTTATCATTGTGTTGGCGCTTTTTTGGCGTAGGCAAGGCAGGATTGTCCAGTCAAACATATGGGGAAAAATAAAGATGTGTTTGCAGGTGTTGGGTATTACCGTGCTGTTGTTCGCCTTATTTTTTGATCTTGCCCTTGCGCCAATCGCGTCAGGGATATTCATCATAAGCATCGCATGCGCGCTTGTGAGTATCGTGAAACACGGAGTATGATTGAACACACGAAGAGGTTGTCAAGGAAAAAAATCAGCATAGCACTTTGCATCGCATGCGCGCTCGCAGTGTTTTTTTTCGTATATAGTTTTATTGCATTTCAAGAAATATCCGGGAATATCGTCAAATTAAATTCTCCGGATGAAACAGCAAATTATTATTTTTCAAAATTATTTGCAGAGCATACGGAAATCGGATATGCGGAGCCGCTTTTGCGGGATACGAAAAATTTTATCCATCCGCGAAGCATGACCGGATCCGCAGACGGAACGCACGTGGTACCAGTGAGTTTTCTGGGCATGGTGCTCCTCTATGGCACGCTTGGAAAGATATTCGGATCTGCGGCAATTCTTTTTTTCACGCCGGTGATTGCGGTGTTGGGTAGCGTATTTTTTTATTTTCTGCTTGCTGAATTTTTTTCAAAACGGATTGCACTTCTTTCGTCAGCGTTACTCCTCATCCATCCGGCATATTGGTATTATTCCGCAAAAGGAATGTTTCCAAACGTACTTTTTATAGATTTCATCATTATAGGATTATTCATCTTGTGGAGGGCATTTCATTCCCACTCACGAACGCTCTTTTTCCTCTCCGGTCTGTGCATTGGCGCTGCGCTCATGGTGCGCCTTTCCGAGCTTCCTTGGGTTTTTCTCCTTCTTGCATTCATATGGATATGCAAATTTCGCATTTTTCGATTTTGGAGAACGCTTTTTTTTATCTGCGGCGTATCGCTTGCGCTTACGGTGTTATTGGTTGCAAACCAGCAGGTGTATGGGAACATATTTTCCTCCGGCTATGCGTTTATTGATGCTAACGCATCCATCCAACAGGTCCATCAAGCGATCAAAGTAGCACAGCAGGGCCAGATCATGCGTTTGCAATGGTGGCAAGAGATAGGTATCTCCCTTTCTTCAGCCGCCAAGCCGTTTGTGAAGTATCTTTTTCCATTCGGCATCGCCTCCGAGGTTTTTTTGAAGAATTTTTTTACCTATGGCATTTCTTTGTTTTGGTGGTTCAGCAGTGCCGCCGCTGTTGGTGTTGGCGGACTGCTGTTTGACGGCATGCGTAGGTTACGCAAACGCACATGGCCCAAGGAGTGGGGGTATCTCTGCGCTATGGTACTTGTGTGCGTATGGCTTATCCCACTGTACGGGAGCTGGATTGTCACAGATACCATTACCGGTGAGGCGACTATTGGAAATTCATATGTACGGTATTGGCTCGCGCTGTATTGTTTCATGATTCCTCTCGCCGCATACGCGCTGTGTCATATATATGACTTTGCCCGCCCGATGATCGGAAGACGGATCGCCGTTCCGATCCTATGTTTTGCGTTTGTATTCTATTCGTTTCAGGGCGTGCTCTGGGAAGAGACAGACGGACTTTTTGCGGTGGCGCAACACATTTCTGAATATCGGGATACGTCAGCGCACATTGCAGGTCTTACAGAAAATGATGCGGTTATTTTTTCCAGTCGGTCAGATAAGATTTTTTTTCCGGAACGCCGCGTGGCGCAGTCATTTGACAGGTTTCCTGAAGCTGAAATTATTCCGGCATTGATAGAGCATGCTCCGGCGTATTACTATGGGATAGGCGATCAAAAAACAGCAGAATATATCAGTAAGAAATATTTTTCACAGCATGGGCTTCGCTTGGAACCTGTTTTCATCGTGTCAGAAGTTGATTCTTTATATCGCGTCATGCGGAAATAGCTATGTCCTATTTTTTTTTCAGGGTGCGTTTGTTCGTGAGGATATGCCTTTTTTTTGGAATTCTCATCTTTTTTGTCTGGATATTCAATGAAAATATTCCCATTGCAGGAATCAAAAAAATTACGTATACTTTTGGTACGCCACATGGCATGGTGTCGCAGCTGCGTCCTATGGCACGGCTTGGAGAGCAGGGGAGGGAAAACGGCATTTCATATCAGAGTATTAAAGAAGACCCGGTTTTTTTTGATATTCGAACCCCCATATCATACGATATGCTTTCCGTGGAAATAGCATATAAGAATACTACGAATAAGCAGTTCGGACTTGGCATTAGACAGTTCTTAGTACAGACGGATTTTTTTATCACTCCGTTTGAACCTGCGGGTATGCGTGACGGATGGAGCATTGGAAAAGCAGAGATTTCACTCAAGGATATTCGGCGCATGCCAGGCAAATATTCGCTTTCGCTTTCCGTGAAAGGATTGAAATATTATCCGGATCGCATAGAGAGCGTGCGTGTGTCTCATATGCAGATCACGCTCACACGGAAGCCATTGATTTCTTTATGAAACAGCAAGAAACATCATGGAAGGATTTTTTGAGCCAACTTGCGCATGATATTTTTTTCACGTCTTTTTTTATCTCCGGTGTTTCGTTTGTTTTAGAATTTTTTTATCCGGGCGCTGTCGTGAATTTTTTTAATCTCAAGATTGTTTTTATCGTTTGCATCGGTTCCGGAGTGTTTTCTGTTTTACGGCCTCCTCACATGATACGCCCCATTTCGGGCAAGCCATGGGAGTATGCGTGGATAGGTTTGATTGCGCTGATTGGAGGCATTGCGAGCTATCAATTCTCTCCGGATATATGGCGCTGGCGATGGGTATTTTCCGGTGCAACAGCCATTGCGCTCGCGAGTGTACTCTTCATTCTCTCGCGCATTCCACCAAAAGATCCTGATGCGTCTTTAAAAACAGAAACTTAAAACATTTTACAAAAATTCTCTATTTTTTTTCTATGTCCTCATGCCTTTTTTGCAAAATTCTTGAAAAAAATATTCCCACTGATTTCGTCTATGAAGATGAACATGTTGCGGCATTTCTTGATATTCGTCCCACAAAGAAAGGACATGTGCTTGTGATTCCAAAAAAACACAGCGATACGTTTTTGAAGACAGACCCTGAAATACTTTCTCATGTGGTGCATGGAGTGCAAAAAGTCGCGCACGCTGCTGTTATGGCGCTCGGCGCAGATGGATGCAACATCAGCGTCAATAACGGTGAGGCGGCAGGACAGGTTATTTTTCATCTGCATTGGCATATTATTCCGCGAACCGCGGATGATGGGCTTGTAAATTGGCCACATACGAGCTATCAGGACGGAGAGGCGAAAGAAATTGCGGAAAAGATACGTAAGTTTTTATGAAAATACTTATTACCGGCGGATGTGGATTCATGGGATCAAATTTTATCCGATATGTTCTAGAACAGTATCCGGATTATTCCGTTATCAATTTGGATGCGTTGACATATGCGGGAAATCCGGAAAATTTGAAAAGTGTTGAAAATGATCCGCGCTATACCTTTGTAAAAGGAAATATCACAGACGAAAAATTTGTGCAATCCGTCATGGAGCAAGGAATCGATGTGATTATAAACTATGCCGCGGAGACACATGTTGACAGATCTATCAGTGATCCTAAGGCGTTTATTCTTACGGATGTACTTGGAACATATACGCTTCTTGAGGCGGCGCGGACATTCCAAACTCCGCGATATATTCAGATTTCAACTGATGAGGTGTATGGAAGTATTGAAGAAGGTGTGTTTACCGAAGAATCGCCATTTTTGCCGAATAGTCCCTATGCCGCATCAAAGGCGAGTGGAGATATGCTCTGTCGTGCGTATGTGCAGACGTACGGGCTTCCTATTATTGTTACGCACTCATGTAATTTTTACGGGCCGTATCAGTATCCGGAAAAAGTCATTCCGCTCTTTATTACAAATCTTATTGAGGGGAAAAAGGTTCCACTCTATGGTGATGGAAAAAATGTACGTGAGTGGATTTACACGGAGGATCATTGCAACGCGATATGCATGCTTTTGGAAAAGGGAGTTCTTGGAGAGGTGTATACTATAGGTACGGGGTATGAGATTCCAAATGTGGATCTCACTATGAAACTTCTTGAGTATGCCGGATGCGATACAGACATGATCGAATACGTTAAAGATAGACCAGGTCATGATCGGAGATATGCGTTGGATTCATCAAAACTTCGCGCGCTTGGCTGGGCGCCAAAATATTCTTTTGAAGAGGGACTAGAGAGAACCGTTCAGTGGTATAAAGACAATTCGGAATGGTGGAAGAAGATAAAAAGTGGAGAGTATAAGGAGTACTACCAACGACAATACGAAAAGAGATAATGTTTCTTTATCAAATTCCTTTGAATTACGAAACTCCAAATTTTAAAATATATACGTGCGTGACGCTTGATGACGAGCATCTATGCCAGACATTTCACAAAAAGAAACAGAGCAGTATCCACTCGTAGTACTTGTTGGGCGCGTGAATGTGGGGAAATCCACGCTTTTTAATCTATTCACCGAAAAAAAGAAAGCAGTCACTGCGCCAGTGCCGGGAACGACGCGAGATATCAATTACGGGTTTTGCCGATGGCGAGATCAAGAGTTTTTTAGCGTAGATACCGGCGGATATATTCCCAAGCCAAAAACAGACATTGAAAAAAGGGTTGCGGCACAGGCAGAAAACATGCTCACACGGGCGACAGTTATTCTTTTTATGGTCGATACGCGTGAGGGCTTGCACACGGATGATAAGGCATATATCAAAGTCATACGAAAGCGTACGAAAGCGCCGGTGATTTTGGTGGGGAATAAGGCGGACTCTCGCAAGGCGCGCGGCGCAGAATATGACCGCGCATGGCTCACGCTCGGTCTTGGCGAGCCGCGTTTTATTTCCGCAATCAGCGGGTCTGGTACCGGAGACATATTGGATGAGGTGATCACGTATTTTCCTCAGAAAAAAATATCAGAAAAAAGTTTTAGCGAACCAATTAAAATCGCTATCATCGGCAGGACAAACGTGGGGAAATCATCCCTGCTGAACGGCATCCTCGGCGAGGAGCGCGTGATCGTGAGCGCTATTCCGCACACCACCCGCGAACCGCAGGATACGCCCATAGAATATCAGGGAGTGCCGCTTCTGTTGATTGATACTGTCGGCATCAGGAAAAAATCAAGGGTCAAACGCGGCATTGAGCGGGAGGGAGTGGGGCGGAGCATACGGAATATTGAAAAGGCTGATATCTGTATTTTGATATTAGACAGTACCGTAACACCGTCAAAACAGGAAAAGCGTCTTGCGGAAATTGCCGTCCAGTCCGGAGCCGGCATCATCCTTGCGGTGAACAAGTGGGATCTCATAGAAGGAAAACAGACAAAGACGCCGTCTGCGTTTGAACAGCAATTCC
The DNA here is from genome assembly GCA_016186045.1 of Candidatus Uhrbacteria bacterium. Classification (GTDB taxonomy): domain Bacteria; phylum Patescibacteriota; class Patescibacteriia; order JACQRZ01; family JACQRZ01; genus JACPMJ01. Next base: position 36,073 of record JACPMJ010000011.1, read on the forward strand.
GTGAATATTTTTCTTTCATTTCATGGGCGCCAATCGTATTTGTGTCTGCGCTTACCGGCAAACGCGTACAAAAAATTCTTCCACTCGCGCTGTCCGTTGAAGAGGAGCGAAAAAAAATTATCTCTCCAGAGGAGTGTGGCGTGTTTATTAAGCGGGCTATTGCGCGGCAAAAGCCGCAGTGGATTATGGGATATAAAAAGCCGGTTATCTATGGCTTTGGACAGCGAAGCAGTCGTCCGCCAACATTTGCGCTTTTTGTGCAGGAAGCAAAAGCAATCAGCTATGCGTATTTGCGCTATATTGAGAACCGTCTTCGCGAACAGTATGGGTTTCTCGGAACGCCGGTGCGCGTATGCACGGAACAACGCTTAAAAAAAGACAGAGTTGATCAATATTGACCTTTCATAGTTACCTTGTCAAAGAACATATTATGATTTTGAGACAGATTCGACGCCGTGGAGACGAAAAAAACCGCAGACGTATGACGCATACGATGAGGATTTTTTTCGTTGAACGGCAAGAAGCTGGCCAAAGGCATAATATGTTATGATAAGGTAACTATGAAAGATCAATAATATATGAAACTTTTTGTCGGACTGGGAAACCCCGGAAAAACATATGAAAAAACCCGTCATAACGCCGGATGTATGGCATTGGAAACGTTTGTGTATGCCGCTGAAGGGCACAGCGATTTTTTTCTTATTTCGCGAGAGAAGCATATGGCATATGAAGCAGTAGAATATGAGTGGAGGCGGGGAAACGCTCATGATGCGGTTCTGTGCGTCTGGCCGCACCTTTTTATGAACAGATCGGGAGAGGTCATGCGTCAGATAGTGTGTTCGCATAAAAAAATGGCAGTATCCGCAGACCTTGTCGTGCTCCATGATGATATTGATATCCCGATCGGCATGTTCAAAGTGGATAAAAACAGTTCATCAGGCGGGCATAAAGGCGTGCAAAATATCATTGATCAACTTGGGACAAAAGACTTCATCAGATTTCGCATCGGCATTAAACCGATTCATGCTTCGCGGCTTGCAACTGAGGATTTTGTGCTAAAAAAATTTTCAAAAGAGGAAGAACAGGCGCTTAAAAAAGTATATCAGACTGTTTGCGGCGCGCTTATGGTTTTTTTAGAGCAGGGGCTCTCAGGAACGCAGAATATCTATAATAAAAAAATGATTTCCTAAACACCGTTTGCCAGTGAAAGAGCTCATCCGAGTCCGGATATGCCCTCTGCTTATGGCGATACGCAAGAATAAGGAGGAGTGTCTCGCGCGAGCCACTGGCAAACAGTGCTCAAAAAATCATTTTTTTTAGCCTATTTTGAATACTTTTTCAGTATAGCACGAAAAAATTATTTTGTCAAGATGATACTTTACATTCTTTTGTGGATCAGGAATCTCACATATCCTATGCTGTAGGGCTTTCAAAGATTTTTTGCCTTACACCCCAGCGCATGCGGCGTGCGCGCGCTTTTTTTTCTTCATATGAGAATCTTTGGCGCGCATCTGCCGGAGAACTACGCGAGGCAGGGATTGATAGTGAGACGGCAGATATGGTCATTACTCAACGCACGGGCATAGACATTGGCAAGGAGATAGAGAATATATATCGTGAGAATATTTCCGTGATCACGGATCAAGATGCGCAGTATCCGCCTTTATTGAAACAGATATACAATCCGCCGTGGATACTCTATTATCGCGGCACATTGCCAGAGAAAGACACATGGTGCATTGGTATTGTCGGCACGCGCAAGATGACTGCCTATGGTAAAACAGTAACACCGCGTATTGTCACGGAGCTTGCGGAACAGGGCGTCACCACAGTGAGTGGGCTTGCGTTTGGTATTGACGCGTGTGTGCATATGCATACGCTTCATGCGCATGGGAAGACTATCGCAGTGCTTGCAAGTGGCATTGACGCGCATAGCGTATATCCGGCAGCGCATCGTTCGCTTGCTGAAGAGATCAGTGAACAAGGCGGCATGCTATGTTCAGAATATCCGCCCGATACCGTGCCGCAAACATTTTTCTTTCCATTGCGCAATAGGATTATTTCCGGGCTTTCTCGTGGCGTAGTGGTGATAGAGGCGGGAGAAACATCTGGCGCGCTTATCACGGCACGGTATGCACTTGAGCAAAATCGTGACGTATTCGCAGTGCCAGGACCTATCACCAGCTATATGTCTGTCGGTCCGAATGAACTTTTGAAAAAAGGCGCGTATCCCGTGACATGTGCGCAGGATATTTTTGATGCGTTTTCTTTTTCAAATATTCGTGCGCAACAATCAGTGTCAAAACATGAACATTTGGACAGCGTTGAGCGTGAAATTTATTCAGTATTATCTGGAAATCCAATGCACATTGATGAGGTGCGCATCGCATGTGGTCTTGACACATCCACAGTAAGCGGTACACTACTTATCATGGAAATGAAAAAAATCGTGCGCAATGTCGGCGCACAGAATTATATAAGAGTATGATACAAAATCTTGTCATTGTCGAATCTCCCACAAAGGCAAAAACAATTCACCGATTCTTGGGAAAAGGATTCAAGGTAGAATCTTCGTTTGGCCATGTCCGTGATCTTCCAAAAAGCGAACTGGGCGTGGATGTTGAGCATGGTTTTAAACCAAAATACGTCATTCCGCGAGCTGCGCGTAAACGAGTGAATGCGCTCAAAAAAATGGCAACAGACGCGAAAAAAATCTATTTTGCGACCGATGAAGACCGCGAGGGAGAGGCTATTTCGTGGCATCTTCAGCAGATTTTTGACATTCCAAAAGAAAAAACAGCACGCATTGCGTTTCATGAAATCACGCAGGAAGCCATTCACGATGCGCTTGAGCATCCTCGTATGTTGGATGTCAATCTGGTTGATGCACAGCAGGCGCGGCGCGTACTTGATCGCTTGGTGGGATATGAACTTTCTCCGTTTCTCTGGAGAAAGATCGCGCGTGGCTTGTCCGCGGGCCGCGTGCAATCCGTGGCGGTTCGCCTGATCGTAGAACGCGAACGTGAGATCCAAAATTTTGTTCAGCAGGAATATTGGAGTATTGAGTGCGTTGCGCATAAAAAAAACGATCCACAGATTTTTCGGATAAAATTACATGCGCAGGATGGCAAAACCTTGGATAAATTTGCTCTTACCACGGAAGAATCAGCACAAAAAATAATCAAGGATATTGACGGCGCAAAATATACTGTCATTGATGTTGTGAAAAAAGATGTGAAGCGCACGCCGCCGCCGCCGTTTATTACGTCAACGCTCCAGCAGGAGGCGAACAAGCGCCTGCATTTTTCCGCAAAACAAACTATGATGCTCGCTCAGCAGCTGTATGAAGGAATAGAGGCGGACGAAGGTGCTGGCGGATATATTACCTACATGCGCACGGATTCTGTGAATTTGGCGGAGAAATTTTTACAAGAGACAAAAAGCTATATCAAAAAAACATACGGGTCGACATACGAATGCAACAGCCGCAGATATGCCACAAAATCAAAACTTGCACAGGAGGCGCATGAGGCTATCCGCCCAACCTCAATTGATCGGACGCCGGATAGCATACGGCAATTCCTCACCGATCAACAGTATAAGCTGTACGATCTCATTTGGCGGCGTGCGCTTGCGAGCCAGATGCCTGTGGCGCGGCTGGAAGCAACCACCATAGACAGTGAGGCAAAAAAGCAAAACATTCCACAATATATCTTCCGCGCAAGTGGACAGGTATTGGCATTTGATGGTTTTTTAAAGGTGTATCTCGTGGGAAGTGAAGAGATTTTACTTCCATATGTGGAAAAAGGCGAGGTGATTGATGTGGATTCCGTCGAGCCGCTCCAGCATGTTACCAAACCGCCTGCGCGGTATTCAGAAGCCGGACTTGTACGCATGCTGGAAGAGTATGGCATTGGCAGGCCGTCCACATATGCGCCTACTATCAGTACGATTATTGATCGAAATTACGTTGTGCGGGAAGACAGGCGGCTGAAGCCTACGGAGCTCGCATTTATGGTGACGGATTTGCTTGTTGCTCATTTTCCGAACATTGTTGACTACGCATTTACCGCGCATATGGAAGATACGCTTGACGAGGTTGCGGAAGGAAAAAAAGAATGGGCGCCGATTATACGGGATTTTTATGGTCCTTTCAAGGAAAATCTTATGAAGAAAGACAAGGAAATATCAAAAAAGAGCCTTATCGCGGAAGAGACAGACGAAGTATGCGAAAAATGCGGAAAGCCTATGGTAGTGCGCATGGGAAGATATGGAAAATTTTTGGCGTGCAGCGGATTTCCGGAATGTAAAAATATCAAATCGCTTCCAGGATCGGGGGATACTGACGGCCGTACTGACGGTGAGCAAGAAACAAAAGAAATATGTGAATTATGCGGCGCTCCTCTTCAGAAAAAACGTGGGAAATTCGGATTTTTCTGGGGATGCACGAAATATCCCGATTGTACATTCATCAAATCGTTCGGACAAAAGAAACTCGGGATTCCCTGTCCGACATGCAGCAAGGGAGAGGTGATCCAGCGTCGCAGTAAAAAAGGAAAAATTTATTATGCATGCTCTCGCGGCAAGGAGTGTGAATTTATTTCATGGACGCGGCCGGAAGTGCAAAACACGGAAAAAACATCATGATTTTTTTGTATGAAATTTCTTGAAAAAATAAGAAATTTTTTATTTCAACAAAGAACTATTCCTTCAGAAAAAAATGGTTTGATGGTTATCGGGCGCAGTATACATGGTATGTGGGGCATAGAGTACAGAAACGAGTATCAATCATCAGGGGATTATGTGGAAAAGATGTGGAGAGGCGCATTGCAGGCGATAGAATTTGAAAAACGCGCATATACAAATATTTTAGTATTAGGATCCGGCGCCGGGTGCGTTATTCATTGCATGCAAAACATGCTTGGCGCTCAAAGAAAAAATACACATATCATCGGGATTGATTGGGATACCGTTATGCTTCAGATGGGTACGGCGGTATACGGAGAAAACTTTTTACATAAAAGAAATTTAAAGAATCTCATGCGCTTTGTTTCTGATAATACAAAAAATCTGGTTGCCAGTGAAAATATAACATTAATATGCACAGATGCCGCGGAGTACGTACGACAAACAGAGGATTCGTTTGACTTAATCATTGTTGATATTTTTCATGATACTCGTCCCGCGCCATGTATGGTAGAAGGCGCTTTTCGAGATACTCTTGCTACACGGCTTTCTCCCGATGGAAGTATACTACTCAATTGTTGGCGTTCACAAGACGAACTACGGGGTATATGGAATAAGAGATTTATTATTAGAAAAGAGATACGAAGTCATTGGAACAATCTTTTGTATATGAAGCCATACTATGCAACTCATTGATCGGTGGGATATCCCGTCTGATTTCACTGATTATTGGCAGTCTGATGAGTATGTCGCGTATTTGGAATCTGCCGGAATGCACATGATCGGCTCGGTCGGTTCCCGTGGATATTGGATAACGATGAAGATATTTTCATTTTGTAAATTTGTCTATGCCGATGAAGAACCCTCTCTTTCTTATATTCGATCGGTAACGCGCATGCATGGTCTTGTATATTGGACACCATTTCGCAGAATAAATATTCCGAGAGGATGGAATAGAGTGCGGAGACCGTTTACAACGCATTGTATTTCAAAGGGATTTTCGAACGTTTCTTCTGACTATATACATGTATGGAATCAACGCGCGCGAAGAAACATTGGTAGGTTTTTTCAAAGTGGCTGCTCTGTGTATGAAGGAGCTTCTGAAGAGTTTAAAAAAGGATGCGCATTAGCAACATTCAAACCCTCCTTTCAGAGGCATTATGCACAGAAAGTATCAGAAATTCCTTCACACATAAGGAGTATTTTTATTTGCAAGAAAAATGACTCTATCGTGGGGGGATTGTGCGTTATGCGATATGCGAATACGAGTGTACATATTGCATCTTTTTTGACGAAAGAAGGTAAGAATGCGAATGCAGGAACGGGACTGATAGACTATTGGAATCGTCATGCATATAAAGAAAACCTTGCCTATCTCCACTTTGGTGAGCTTGGCAGACAAAAAATAGATGATAGAACATGGCAAGGATTTTCAGATTTTAAGAGAAATTTCATCGAATATGAAGTGCATTTTGATGATGAGTATTGGAGATTTTTTTAGGATGATAGCGTCGGCGACTTATAGCGTTGTTTGACAATATCCCAGTCAATAGCATGAAAGAATGCTTCAATATAGTCAGTGCGTTTTATGCCGTAATCGCTTATATACGTATGTTCAAAAACATCCATAACAAGAAGGGGAACACAGCCCGCAAGATGTCCAACATCGTGTTCATTCACCCATACATTGAATAATCGGTTTGCCATGTTGTCAAAATAAAGAACTATCCAACCGATACCACGCATCGCGCCCATGGTTTTGAAATCTTTTTCCCACATCTCCACACTTTTCCATTCTTCCGTGATTTTTTGCGTAAGCGCGCTTTCATCCATGCGTGCATCATTTTTTTCGCTGGAGACGGATCCGCCCTTGACTGACATATTGTCAAAATACAATTCATGAAGCCGCATGCCGTTGAACTCCCAGCCAAATCGTCTATTCAGTTCGGCATCTATGGGTGTTCCTACTTTTCCTTCTTCTTCCATGGTGACAAGCAAGTCGTTGAGCGCATTGAAATTTTTTACATACCCCTCATAGAGCGTAAAGTGATTTTTGAGAAGTGCGTCTGAAAAACCGGGAGTGCCTAAGAGATGTTCAAAGTTTTTGGATGTATACATAACTTTCATTATATTTTTCCAACCAAATCAATGCCAGGCGTAAGCGTATCTTTTCCCGGCTCCCAGCTTGCCGGACACACCTGTCCTGTATGTTCTCGTACAAATTGTGCCGCCTGAACTTTTCTCAGGAGTTCTTTCGCACTTCTTCCGATGCTGTTGTCATGCATCTCATATGCTCGTAGAATACCATCAGGGTCGATAATAAATGTTCCACGCAATGAAATGCCTTCTTTTTCAATATGAGTGCCAAAAAAACGGGTGAGTGTTCCGGTCGGGTCTGCCGCCATAGGGAAGGAAACTTTCGCGATAGCAGGGGAGTTATCGTGCCATGCCTTATGCACAAACGCAGTGTCAGTACTGACGCTGACTATTTCCGTATTTATTTTTTGGAATTCAGGATATGTGCGCGCGAGTTCTTCAAGCTCCGTTGGGCAGACGAAGGTAAAATCAGCAGGATAAAAAAATAAGACAAGCCACGTACCGTGATAGGCAGAGAGAGATGTTTTCGTAATAGTGCCATTATGAAAAATTTCAAATTCGCTATTCTGTATGCTATCTCCGATCGTGAGGGAAGTTTTTTTACAGTTTTCGCATGATTGCATAAGGATGCATGCATTATTAAGAATAAAAAAAATGCCTATTCAATCTTATAAGGCTCACTCATAGGGCTCAAAAACAGATTTTGAAAGTCCGCATACCGGACATATCCATATGTCGGGAATATCTTCAAAAGCAGTTCCCGGAGGAATGCCGCCGTCTGGATCGCCAATTTCCGGATCATAGACATACCCACAGGGAGGGCAGATGTACTTTTTCATACTAATAAGGAATGAATTAGATATACATCATTATGATGCATGGATTTTCCTTTGTCAAGATACTCGAACATGATACAATAGATTGTATCATAAAAGACAGAGAGAAAGAATATATATGATACGATTTTCAGATATTGCGTCAGCCGTAAAACGTTATAATCCTAAGGTAGATATTGATTTACTCCAATTGGGTTATGATTTTGCGCAAGAAGCGCATAAGGGGCAGCTGCGTAGAAATGGAGAGGAATATATCCAGCATTGCTTGGGTGTTGCGCAATATCTTGCAAAAATCAAAATGGATGAGACTACGATCATCGCGGGCCTTCTCCACGATGTTCCAGACGAGACAGATGGTACGCTTTTAGAAATCCAAAAGAATTTCGGCGATGATGTCGCGTTCTTGGTGGAGGGTGTGAGTAGGCTCGGAAAGATAAAATATCGTGGGTTGAGCAGGTACGTGGAAAATTTACGAAAAATGTTTGTTAGTGTTACGCATGATATCCGCATTATTCTTATCAAATTTGCAGACAGGATCAACAACCTTGAGACGCTGGATGTTTTAGAGCCGGTCAAGCAACTTCGCATCGCGCGCGAGGTGTTGGAGGTGTATGCGCCTATTGCTGACCGGCTCGGGATCGGATATTTCAAGGGCGAGCTTGAGGATCGCGCATTCAAATATGTGTATCCGGAAGAGTATGCCAGCGTGTATGCGCTCGTGGAACAAAAGATTCATGTGCGGGAAAAATATCTGGAAGGCATCAAGCGGATTCTCCAGCGGTCTTTGAAACAAGAAGGCATTACGCCGCTGTATGTGGAAAGTAGGGTCAAGCGGCTATATAGCACGTATCGAAAAATCCTTAAAAAAGGATTCATGGGCATTGATGAGATTTATGATCTGGTTGCCATGCGGATTATCGTGGAAAGTATTGCGGATTGTTATGTGACGCTCGGAATCATTCATAAATATTGGAAACCTTTGCCTGCCCGAATCAAGGATTACATTGCTCAGCCAAAGCCAAATAATTATCGTTCACTCCATACAACGGTATTTTGTGAGAAAGGAGAAATTGTGGAATTTCAGATCCGTACTCTTGATATGCAACGTGAAGCGGAGTTTGGTATTGCCGCACATTGGAATTATGATGAGTCCGGAAAATCATCACGCAGGGTGACAAAAAATTTAGACTGGCTGCAAGAATTTTTCAGCGGCAGGGCCACCGGCGCGCTCACGCACGAGGAATATCTTCAGTCCCTGAAGCTTGATGTGTTTCAGAATAGGATTTTTGTATTCACGCCCAAGGGAGATGTCATTAATTTGCCGGAAAATGCCACGCCGGTTGATTTTGCATACCATATCCATAGCGATATTGGCCGCAGGTGCGCAGGCGCGCGCGTCAATGATATCATGACTCCTCTTGAAACCATGTTGAAAAGTGGCGATGTCGTTGAAATTATCACTGAAAAAAACAGGAAGAAGCCAAGCGTTGACTGGCTGAAGTTTGCAAAAACAAATCTTGCGCGAACACGCATCAAGGCTCAGTTACGGGCGCAAAAGTGACAGTATGTCATGCTGTCATCCTCGTGAAAACGGGGATCAATCTCTGAAACATACATATGCCGATTTATATAAGAAGAACAATTTTTACATTTTTCGTTTTTGTTTTTCTTGTTTCCGCAAGTGCTATCATTTTTTATGGCAGCGGATACCGATGGAATGGCGCAAAGAATAAGATAGAAAAAACGGGTCAGTTCTCATTGGATTCAAAGCCCCGTGGGGCGGTCGTGTATATAAATGGAGAGCCATTGCGTGGAACGTGGAAAAAAATTATTGGCGCACCTTATGAAACAACGCCGGCAGTCATAAAGAATCTTCTGCCCGGTGAATGGACTGTTGAGATACGAAAAGACGGTTATTATTCGTGGAAGAAACAGGTGCGCGTGATTTCCGGCAAGACTGCGATTTTTCATGGCATCAGGCTCATAAAAAATAACATTCCCGAACAATTGATTCATGGGAATATCCTACAGTTTTCCGCAGTGTCAGATGTGGCAATCGCCGCGTTGACGCGGGAGGATTTTTTTATTTACGACATGCGGCAAAAAACAGCCCGCGTACTGTTTCATGCGGATCGGGATCCGCTTGTTTCATTTTCCGCGCGTCCGAATGCAGATAAATTTTTTGTACGCACACGCGATAGGCAGTGGATAATAGACAGTCAGGGCAAAAAAACGGATATTGTTCCGTCTGTGCGCGACAGCAGCGCATTCGAGATCGTTCGGTGGTCTGAAAATGGCGAACTTTTTGGAAAAACAAAAGACGGCATTATCCGCGTATCATCTCAACCGTTGGCATTTGAAAAAGTTGCGCATGAGTCGCCGGATGATTTTTTTGTCAGGAACGGACGATTATTCAGCATTGCCGGGAAGCAGAAAAAAACCGTCAGTATGCGTGATTTGAAGCGTACGGAATCATCACGCATTGAAATTCTTACGCTGCCGGGCGGCGGATCGTTCATTGACGAGCCATCCCATGATATCGTGATCCAAAAATAAACCGGTGGCATCATCATTCTTTCTCCACCGCTCATTGGAAATGCGTTTA
>JACPMJ010000008.1 GCA_016186045.1 Candidatus Uhrbacteria bacterium
AGAAGCTCATAAGACAGACTCAATATAGTTCCACGAGAAAACCTTCTGAACGTTGTATCGTATAGTCATCATACAATATACAGTACTCAAACGAAAAATCTTTACAAAAATTCTCCGGATCACAGAGAAATAAACAAGTCGCAAGCCCATCGGCGAGCAGTGCCCTGTCGGCGCGTACCCATGTTGCGAGGATATTTTTTGGCGAGTTCAAAGAATATGGATCAACAATATGATAATATACTCCCCATGCCCGCCTGTTTCCTCCTGATCCGCATATCGCGCCGTCAGTCACTGATACGACACCGATAGCTTTTTCGAAATCTTTCGGATCTTCCAAACCGACACGAATCTCCTCACCTGTTCCGCTATAAAAAAGATCACCGCTTCCATCCACTAAAAATCGCTCACATCCTCTCGCGCGCAGAAAATGAGAAAGCATATCTATCGCATATCCTTTCCCTACAGCGCCGATATCAAAAGATACTTTTTCTTTCAGCTCAATTGACCGCTCATCAATAATAAAAACCGCCTTATCAAAATCAGGTGGCTCTGAAATATTTTTTTGCGCAATCAACGAGTACTCCCTGTCATATCCAAGATCTTGTAACACTGATCCGATAAGCGGAGTACATTTTTTTTCAGAGAGCGTGTATAGTTTTTTATATACAACAAGTATTTCAAAAAAATCCCGAGGAATCTCTACAACGCCAATCCTATCCGTGAGTGATGAAAGCCATGATGTTTTTATAAACCGAGAGTAGGTATCTTCGAATAATCGTATCTGCCGTATAATGATACGTTCCATCTCAGGAGTGGCATGATCCCAAAGTGTGATCTTCCATACGGTTCCCATCGCGGTAAAAGAAAAAATGACAGGATTCATACTATCTTTATTATCATGCGAATCCGGGGAAATAGTCCGTCATGATATGATCTTTTTTTATACCCATGCCGATGAGTATTTTTTTATAGGAAGATACCATGCTGCTTGGACCAGAAAGATACCACAACCGCTCAAGGACATCGGCTGCGTATTTCTCAAGAATCTGTGCCGTAAGATATCCGACCTCACCATTCCATGGTGATTCTCCAGATGTACTCACGAGATAGACCGTACGGAGATTGAAAACGCTTTTTCCTTTATCACAAAGATCTTTATAGGCGATATCCTGGGGCTTTTTATTTTGATAAAATAATATGACATCACGCCTACTTTTGGTATCAACAAGATACTGTATCATACTTCGAAACGGAGTGATGCCAATACCGCCCGCGATAAATCCAAGCTTTTTTTCCTCATGAGCAGGAAGCGTAAAATCACCGCATAGTTGAGTCGCCCAGATACGTTCACCTTCTCCGAGTGTTTGAAGCTTTTTTTTGAAACTGCTCAAGGGATTGCTAAATTTCGTACCCAGACATATCGCCGCCTCCGTAGGAGAAGACGCGATCGTAAAATATCGGCGAATGCCGCGCGTGTCGGGATGTTCGTGCGGAAGCGTCCACTCCAAATACTGTCCCGGAGAAAAAGAAAGTCCGCCGCCGTTTTGAAATACAAATTCATAGGTATCCTGCGCAATACATTTTTTTTCAGTAAGTCGGAGATGAAGCCGCTCATGCATACTCACCGCGTACGAACATATATTCCCCAGCACCAAGGCGAGCTCAGGAGTGAAATAGAGCGGACCAATATGAAGGGAAATATTTGAGAACACACCAATAAAGGCGCCATACAATATGCGAAGCTCATGGGTTGGCGGTGTGGTAAGCGGCTCGGTTACCATGACTGAGGCAAAAAATATGACTGGCGACGAGGCGATGTATTGGATGAGAATATCGCCGACACTCAAACTGTTCGTCAGTCCAAACACCAGTGTGGGAAATGCGCCTGTGATGACAGTAGTGAGAAAAAGAGAGAGTCGCCGAATCTTTTTTATAATGCAGTATCCAGCACACATGACTGCGGGTAGCATGGCTAAAGACCCGATCCACCATAAAACGCCACCCCCCATCAATCCGAGAATAACAGCGGAAAACGCCGCAGGATTAAATATCTGGCGATCCTTGAAGGCAAGGACATATTTTGACAGCATTGCGATTGTCGCGCCAAGGACGAGAAACAGTGCATCAGAAGAGGTGCCGATGGGCGCAAGAAGGAAAAAGAGAATGAGCGCGGTGATGAGAGCCGATTCGGTATGTGCTGGTCTTTTTGTCAGGAATGAACATAGGGTATTTACTATGAAACACAAGCCTACAAGCAGTGTCAGAGAAATCGCAAGAAAAAATCCGTTATACGGCAAGATGCCAAAAAAAGAAAGCAGGATCGCATATCCCGCGAGTGCACTCAACGCATACATGACAACGCGATACATCGTCGTCGCGTCTATCATGTGATCCAATCGCTGTCTGATGGACATACGTTACTTTTCTTCGTCAGTATCTTTCGGCAAAACATAATACCATTCCGGCGCATAATCAAGAGCCACACCGCCAAAACTCACCGCCGAATGCTGTGCTTTTGCTTGAGCGGCAAAGATAGTACTATCAAAAAGAAACTTTTTCATAAATTCCAAATTTTCTTTTTCCTCCGCATCTGTACTCTTTTCTAATTCTTCATTCAAAAATGCATCGTATTCCTCATTGATTTTTTCTTTCAGATAATGGCTCACGCCATATTTCCCGCTCGCGGTATTCAGATCTCTGATTGTTTTTTCTATTCCATCAACTTCTTTTTGCCAACCAAGAGAATGTATCTGTTTAAGTCTCTCAATAAGCCATGCGACACTCACTTTTTCTGCAGTTATAATACGCATATCAGGAACCTCTTTGATGGCTGACATGACCGCTTGATATTTCTGTGTCGGTGAAAAAATATCAGTCTCTATTTTTGATTTGTTATTTTCTTCAAACATATGCAGAACATATAGTTAGATTGCTAAAAATTCTTTTTCTCTCTTCGTAAGAAAGCTCTTCAGTCCGCTCAAGGATTCTTGAAAAACTTTATCATCAGAACTATTAAGACCGCTAAACAGTTCGGAAACCTTTTGTTTTTCTCCATAATCCATTTTTTTTGATCCTAAAAGCGTTCCGACACTTGCACGAATTTTATCCACGTCTTCTGTGTGATCTTGCGAGCTTTCAAGCTCGGTGATGATTTGACTTATTTCACTTCTTATACTTATACTGTTCCATTCCTTTTCCGTTTTTGCCAATGTTTCCCTGACGCTTTTGTCGCGCTCACTCTCCTCGCCTCCCTCTTTTGGCGGATGAAACTCAAATCGAAGACTCTTTTCACTACCTCCTCCCGGCGGTAATTCTATATACCGTATACCATTCTCATCCTTAGCATATTCTTCTTCAAATTTCTTATCCATTTTTTTCAGATCAATACCATAACTATCCAACAGTTTAACAAATTGTTTATTCTCAAGATGGAAGAGGTCATGTATCTGCGCATGCATATCAGACTCCCTAAGCTTTACCACCATCTGTGCACCTTTCATCTCATATCCCTCCAGCTTGCCCGCGAACATACCAAGATTGAATTCTGGCGTTGTTTTGTTAATTTCTCCGGCCGCCTTAAGAAGCGCCGTCCGCATAGATTCATCAACTCCTCCCTGCCCCTGTATGCTTTTAACTAATTCTTTTTGCAGTCCCCCGATATCCTGTCCCGCTTCTCGTGCAATATAAATTTTTTGCAACAACGCCAAATTTTCCGTATTCGTATACAAAATTGCTGGCAGTTTCGTGTCTTGAAAAAGACCCAGATTATCACTCAACCGGACAATTGATTCGAGAGCTTTCTCTGGACTGGTAAAATCAGTTTCTGACCTATCGTGCGTCTTTATTATCTCACCCATCTGACCGAGGTCTTTACCGGTAAAGACCTTATCATATATTGCGCTATCACTCTCAAAAAGTTTTTTACTGAAGGACGGGTGACCGGCTGTTGATTCAAAGCCTGTCCTGTTGATACTCGCCGTATACCCCATATCATGATTATAGTGGACGGTCATGATTTTTAATTTGTCGAATGCAGAAAGTTTCTGGTCTGGATGAGCCTTATTGTATTCTTCGACCATCTTCATCGCCTCGGTGATATTACCATCAATAATATGCCGGACACCGTGATCGCCAAGCGCGCGCTTCAGTGTTTCTTTTTCCTGATATGCAAGTTTTTCGACAATATCCACTACCAATATTTGAGCGTCTCCCGCTTTTAATTCGCGGCTCAATCCGCCTTCTTTTTGCGCTTCGCTGATAAGATCAATATATATTCCCAGATTCTCTGTAATCTTCTTTTTGTGTTCTGCACTGATACCCTCATAGGATGCGATCAGCACATCCACATCTCTCTTTATTCTTTCACTGTTTTTTAAAAAACTCTCATCTTCCCCGAATTTTTCCAATGCAGGTTTTTCTTTTTTTGGATACAAAGATTCCGCCATCTCACGTCGTACTTCATCCGGGTTACAAAACGATAATCTTTCATCGACTGAAAGTACTTTCCCGCCATCCACTCTCTTCTCATCCCATATTTGACGAGCGGTTGACTCTACCGTTAGTGTGTCCTCTTTACTCAATGACCCTCCTCCGATGGCACTTAAGAGTTCACCTTTAAGATCCACTGACCCTTGCGCTATATTTTTATTCAGTGACTCAAGCGCATGATCTATTTCTTCTTTTTCTTTTTGACTTGGTGAATTTTTTCCCGAATCCTTCAGTCTATCTTTCAATGCGCTCCTTTCTTTTTGCATTTTTTTAACTTCTTCTCCCTGTCTTTTGATTTCAAGCATTTTTTCCGCCATCTCCATTTTTTCCTTAAGTTCTTTTTGGATAGCACCCGCTTGTTTTTCTACCGAAGAAAGACTACTCTCGAGAGAAGACGCCTCTGATGCAGAAACCCCTAAATCTTTCGCTTTTTCCATACCATGTTTTCCTGCTTCAATGAGACTCGTAGTCTGTAAGAGAATCTCTCTCTCCTTTTTTGATTTAAACGTATCTAATTGTTTTTCCGTAACCGGACCTTTTTCCGCATTCGATCTCTCCGGCTTTTCATGCTGTTCGATTCTTCTTTTTTCAATTTTTGCCATATGTCTATTTTTTAAAACTCTTTATGCGCTGTTTGAGTTCTTCTATTTTTTTCTGTTCCAATTTCTTTATGCATTCGTCAATAATATTCGCTTGTTTTTTCTTTAACGTCAATAGCTTTTTCATGTATTCCTTATAAATCTTCTCTATTTCTTCTGCTCTTTTTTTAATATGCTCTCCAGAAAGCTCTTGTGACATATAAATATTTTTATAGTGAAATACGGACTCTTGTAATGATATCAACTCCCGAGAAAACCATCAATAATAAATTGTCAATAATCGGCATAGGAAATTGACGAAAAGAAAAGAGCGTAGTATTATGCATATCCGTTCCTTAACAATGACCAAGAAGGAGGCAGATCGTGGATATATTCTCGCAATATCTTGATCCGCGCGTCACGCTCGAAGAACGGCTTCGCCATGCGTTTGACAGACTTCTCATCCCCGATAATGAGAGAGCTATCCTCACGGCATTCCTTGAACCATTGCGATCAAAGAGTCCGGTTACCCGAGCGCACTACGAGCATAGCATCCGCGTAGCTCTGCTCGCCCGGCACATCGCCCAGTTCATGCATTTGAATGAAAAACCGGCATTCACTGCCGGACTTATGCATGATATTGGCAAATGCCAGGTAGACCTCGGTACCCTTGGGAAAACGGAAGGATGGACAGAGGCGGATACGGAAGCCATCAAGGCGCACGTCATAGATGGTTACCGATTCTTAAGGAATTGTCTAGACTTCACTGCCGAGATCGTTGTACTCCATCATCGCTTTCAAAAAGGCGACTACCCGGATGAACTGCCGCCACACCTTCATAATTACAGCGAAGAAACAAAGGCGATGATTGCGCTGTACGGACGCATTCTTGCTTTAGCCGATACGTATGACGCGCTTCATCGTGTCAATGACAAATTCGGTGCCTGTACTACGCTCAGCGGTGAGGAGATCAAGGAAAAAATGATCGAGCTAAACATTGACCAGCATCGCCTCATCTCCCAGCTCTACGATATAGGGATCTTCACAACCGCGCTCATCGCAGAAAAAAGCATTTCGCAATGACAGCAATCAATGTCCGCTTTTAAATAGAAACAGGAGCGGACTTTTTTATTATTTAAAAAGACGCTATAGTCTCCCTCGTTGCCACCAACCCGGATATAATCTTCACAACCATCAAATCAGATTTTTTAGTGTTGTTGACGATTTCCTTTGACATAAATTTACTCTTGAGTTCTCTCAAGTAACCACTCCCATAGCGATCTAAGTTGTATAACACTTCCGTCTTTTTTTATCTCTCGCTTTTCATCCCATGTGAGCACTGTCATTTTTTTAACTTTCAACTCACCGCTTGCTTCAAGTAGTGCCTTTATTTCTCTTTGTTCGACATCCGAAGTTACTGATTCATAGCAAACTTGTATAAGTTCCGTGACCTCTGTTCCTTTTTTTACAATAAAATCAACTTCACGATCGTTTCGCGTTTTGTAATAAAACAGATCTCTATTTGGCTTAACGCCACGTTTTATAAGTTCGGTAAAAACAAGGTTCTCCATGAGTTTGCCTTTGTCCGGAGAGTGCTGGATAGCCTTCGCGCTTATAAAACCATTATCAACAGCATAGACTTTCCGAGGTGATTTTATTCGCTGTACGGACTTAGGAGAGTATCGGAGTAAAGAAAATATGAGATACGCTTCTTCCAGATATTTTATGTACTTCTCCGTGGTGGACGCGCTCCTCAGGTTTAAAATCTCGAGCAACTTGCGTACCGTATATAGACTGGCAAAACTATTTATTAAATGCGCTCCAAGATTTCCTATTTGAGTTGCAAATTTAACTTTATGTCTCTTAACCACATCTTTGAAGAGTAAGGCATCAAACAAAACCTCAAGGTAATCCCTTGGATCAAGATTACTCACCACAACTTCAGGAAATCCACCGCTCCGTAAATAACTTTCCATGAGATTCAGAAGCTCGCCATGTTTTTGCGGCAGGGCGCTATATTCAACATCTATTTGAAACTTCTTCGCGCGGAGAAATTCATTAAAATCGAATGGCAGTATTTCTATGGGCATATGCCTGCCAGTCAAATGTGTGGCGAGTTCTTTTGAAAGCAGATGAGCATTAGAGCCGGTAAGCACCAAATTATATCCTTCCCGGTGCAGTCGATTGACAAACAACTCCCAGTTCGGAAGATTTTGTATTTCATCAAAAAGGATGGTCTTTACCTGTCCATACGCGGCGTGCAATTCCTTCATGAGTTCATTAGTAGCTATACCGCCTGCGCTCAACAAGATCTCGTCATCAAAATTGAAATACATAAACGGACGATCCTTTAAAAGCATGAGGGAAAATACCGACTTGCCAGCCCTACGAGGTCCTAAAACGACTTTTATCAAATCCGAATCCAGCCATTTCTTAGCAAATGGCTCTTTGGTTCGCTCTATGTAGAAAAGAGCTATAAGTTGCTCTTTCTGCAGTTTTTGATTAGAAACTATGTCTTTAAGCATAATATTTATCTTTCATCGGACAGGATAGGTTGTTTTTGTCCAATATAAGCAGTATACTGGACAGGATCAGTAAAGTCAAGAATATGGATAATAGAGAAACATCACCAGAATACAAGGATAAATTTAAAAAGACGCCGTACCCGTAAGGTCGTGCGTCTGTTGGATAGTATCGACTTGTGCCGATCAATCAATGGGATAGTTGGGTTTTGCCTCAGATCTTATGAGGGCTTAAAGATCTTTTTGGATATACCAAAGCTCAGAATAGAAATGACCACGGTAAGAATTATCTGCGCTCCGATATACCACATGTGCAGATACTGCACCATGAAGTACAGAGATGCGGTGTTGCCAATGAGTAAGGCAACGGTCATGGTGACATACAGCACAAGCTGACGACCGATCATGTCCGTTCCTTTATCCTGAAATGTCCAGAGTTTTTGAGACATGAAATTCAACCCTGTGTTCAGGATAAATCCGATTACCGCGGAAGCGACATACCAAACTCCCAGATATTCCGTAAGGCCGTATAGCGCTATGTAATATACTAGAACGCCGATAGCTCCTGCTATACAGAATCGCGAAATTTGCGCGAATTCAGGTATTCGTAGCATTCAACCCTCCTCACTCTGACTTATCGTGCAATTCAAAGAACTATTAACCATGATATTAGTACTCCACATCTACCCTGTCAAGGATGAATCTCTGGAAATAAAAAAAACGACGTCAGTCGCTTTCTTATTTTCTACGATTATTCAGTACAGAACATTCAAAATAGCATATCTATGCTACTAGTTATTCCCAAAGCCGTGAAGTGGGAAAAAAACATATCCCAGTTCCCGCCGAAGGCCATACCGGCAGATGTATCACCGCAATATTTAGTACCAATATAAGATTGTCTATCTATATCGTAAACAATCTCTGCCCAAAAATACCGTTTAATATCTACGTTGTTATAGTATTTCATTTTTTTCTTAACTCCTTCCCATGTAAAGGTTGAAAGGTCAGGCTCATATACAGATGTTACGTATCTTTCCACGTTATTATCATTAATGGTTACGGCGCCAAATGCGATATTAAACGGAAAATTATTCAGTTCCGGACGGTTAGGAATTTCTAAACGTTTAGGAACAAACATAATTTTTTTATCCGAAAAACGCTCATAAAAAGCAACAGTAACATATGATTCAGTTTCGAGTTTAACTTTCTTTATTGCTTCAGACATCATCTTCTCCATTCTCTCATTCTGGATAACACTGTACCCATACACTCTATGCCAAAAATCATCTTTATGTTTTAGTCCTAATGTCACGCAGTAATCTATGCTTACTCCAATCGCCAATCCGAGAGAGTGATATTTATATCTATCTTTCTCTTCTAATTCGTAAATTTCTTTTTCTTCTTTATTGCCACCATCGGTAACGTGATTGATCTTTATTGTGTTCATAATTTTATCGTTAAAAATAAAAAACTCTTTCCCGAACATAAAGAAAGAGTGACGACCATTATCTTTCCCCTGTTGGGGCTGGACTTAGCACCTTCTCGTTTCCGAGGGTTGCCGGTGGGTCATTGAGCCAGTTGCTCTCGCCACGCTCTTGATAACTAACTATTCAATTGTAATTTTATTATAGCCGATTATGTTTTATTAGTCAATACTCTTTTATAAATAAATATCTCATCCTTGCCGCGGGAGGGAGTCGAACCCTCATGGGAGTAAACCCGACGGGTTTTGAATCCGTTGCGTCTGCCAGTTCCGCCACCGCGGCATATACAGTGAATACTACGTCTTTTTCTCATTGCCGTCAATGGAGCGGCATGATACAATAATGAAAGTTCAGACTCCCAAAGATTCATTTCATTTAGTATCTATTTTTTATGCCTAGAAAACCAATTCTCCTTATCGCCATTGACGGATTTGGCATCAGCGCCATTGATGAAAACAATCCCGTGGTCATGGCAAAAAAACCAAACATGGATGAGATTATGGCACACTATCCCTATGGTATCTTAGACGCGTCCGGTATCGCGGTGGGCTTGCCATGGGGAGAGGTGGGAAACTCCGAGGTGGGACATCTGAATCTCGGCGCGGGACTGGTGGTCTATCAAAACCTTCCTCGTATCAACATCTCCATCGAAAATAAAAGTTTTTTTTCAAACGACGTTTTTCTCAAGGCGGTCACGCACGTACAAAAAAACAAATCCAAACTCCATTTTTATGGTATTACAAGCACTGGAGGCGTGCATGGCCATATTGATCACCTAAAAGCGCTCATCCAATTCGCTCAACAGAAAAAGATTAAAGATGCCTATATTCACTGCATTACGGATGGCCGCGACTCTCCCGCGCAAGGAAGCCTCGTGTTTCTTAAAGATCTGCAGGAGACGATGAAAAAATCCAAGACCGGAATGATCGCGTCACTGTGCGGACGATATTGGGCGATGGATAGAAACAACGCGTGGGACCGGACACAACGCGCGTATGACGTACTCACGCTTGGCAAGGGAAATAAAAACCGGGATGTGTTTGATGCGCTAAAAAAATCATACGTCGCAAAACAAGATGATGAGATGCTGGAGCCGGTCATCATTACAGACAAAAAAGACAATCCGCTTGCACTCATCGGCGATAACGATGCTGTTATCTTCTTTAATTTCCGAGAAGACCGCGCGCGCCAAATCGCAAAAGGATTTGTGGAAAAAGATTTCAAAAATTTCCCCAAAGAAAAAGTTCCACAAAATCTCTTCTTCGCAACATTCACGGAATACGAAGCTGGGCTCGAGACAGAAGTCGCCTTCCCTCCACAGCATATCGCGCATCCGTTTGGATCGCTCGTCTCAGAAGCGGGACTCAAACAACTCCGCATTGCCGAAACGGAAAAATACGCGCACGTTACCTACTTCTTCAATGGCGGAGCGGAAGAGACATACAAAGATGAAGATAGGGTCCTCGTAGAATCACCAAAAGTAAAAACATACGACATGAAGCCGGAGATGAGCGCGTACGGCGTCACGGAAAAACTCATCCCTCTGATTGAAAAAAAAATCTACGACTTTATCTTAGTCAATTACGCAAATCCAGATATGGTGGGTCATACTGGAAACCTCTCAGCGACCGTGAAGGGAGTAGAGGCGGTTGATGAGTGTATTGGAAAAATAGTTGAGGTAAACAGAAAAATCGGCGGCATTACCGCGATCACTGCGGATCACGGAAATGCTGAGATAAAAGTAGATATCCTTAAGCACACTATCAGCAAAGAGCACTCCACGAGCCCGGTGCCGTTTATGCTTATTCGCGAGGATATGAAAAAAAATAGGACTCCCGAAGAAATTGAAGTACTAAAGAAAAATATCAATCCTATCGGCATTCTTGCAGATGTCGCTCCGACACTCCTTGAGCTTATGGAGCTCAAACCAAGTCCGGATATGACGGGACGAAGCCTGCTGAATGATTTGTTATAATCTGAGTCTGGTAAAAAATAGCTTCCGGGTCATTTCTGAGTCAATTTTGCCATAAAACGGATGATGAATGCGAAGGAACAGCAAGCTATTCCGACAAGTTCAGCGCCGTTTTAGGGCGAAATTTGCCAGAAATGAGCCGGGAGAAAGTAGCACCTGATATTTTTCACCAGACTCAGTCTACTTCTGAAACACTTTTGTATACACGTTCAACGTATTTTGTGCGGATGTTTTCCATGAAAAATTCCGCGCATGTGTATCGCCTGCCGCACGCAACCGCTCACGCAGGTCTTTTTTTGTCAGTACATCATGAAGCGCTGACTGAATCTCGCCTGTGCTGTTTGGGTCGACGAAATAGGCGGCATTATCCGCAATCTCTACGAGTGAACGGATACGTGACGCAATCACCGGCACCCCGTATTCCATCGCCTTAAGGGGCGTAGAACAAAATCCCTCATAAAAGGAAGGGTACGCAAAACATGCCGCATTCCGCAGAAAAAGAAACTTATCCTGATATGGAACAAACCCAAGGTAGCGTATCTGCTCTCGCACGTGTGCAATTCCACGTTTCTCAAGATCCTTATTGCAAAAATCAATGGTTTCAAAAAGCTCATCGCACTTTGCACCGCCTCGTTTCTCGCCAACAAGCAAAAGCTGGTTGCGCACAAGTTCCGGATGTTCCAAAAGTAATTGATAATATGCCTGCACTAATCCGTGCAAATTTTTCCGCGGCTCAATGCTACCAATGAAAAAAACATATGGCTGTGTAATGCCAAATCGCGCGGACAATTCTTCTGCGTCATCTGTTGTTCGAAACTGTTCATCCGTATCAATGCCCGGATACACCACGGAAATTTTTTCCGCAGGTATGCGAAACACTTTTGCGACATCTCTTTTGGTGTCTTTTGAAAATGTGATTACTTTATCGGCTTTTTTGATATTCTGTGGCAAAAGTTTTTTCATGGTAAAAAGCGTACGGGAAAAAAGCTCCGGCGGCACCGGTGGAAAATATTCATGGCGAAACCACTCCGGATGCTTGAACACGGACATGTTCCGAATAGTGATGATAAACTTTCCTTTATACAAGAGCGGAATGGTGTGCGCGGGAGAATGCAGAATATCCAATTTTTCTCTGTTCAAAAAGCTCGCCATAAGCAGATGTGAATATGCAAACGGCAGATACTGGCGATAATAAGAAAACGGGAAATACCGCACTGATACGTTCGGCTGTTTGAACCTATCGGCATCTTTTACCAAATGATCAAAAAAGAGAACATAATCGTTCTCTCTATCAATAGCAAAAAGGTGTTTGATAAGTGAGTAGGTGTAGTATTCTATGCCGCCCCGTTCTTCGTGAGGCAATGCCATCAAGGAACGGCAATCTATTCCTATCCGCATATTTTTCTTCCCTATGTCATAACAAAAAGCGGGTCAAATTCTTTTGAGTCACGATACGGGCCAATCACTGCAAGATGGAGCGCGTTCTGCTGGAATATCTCTTGTGCAACCCGCAAAACATCGTCTCCTGTTACTGCATATATCTTAGCGAGTTTTTCCTGCGGTGTCAACATGTTTTTAGTGAGAATTTCCTGCGTGCTATACCATGAAACGACATGTTCGGAGTCTTCCAGTTGGATTGCCATGCGCCCCTTGGTATTGTCTTTTGCGCGCTGAAGCTCGCTGTCAGTAATGCCTTCACGTTTTATCTTTTCAATTTCTTTCAAAATAACAGGGATCGCTTCCCGTATCCTGCTCTTGTCAAGCCCTGCCTGCACATAAAAATTCCCCGTATCCTGATACGGTTGATGTGTTGCTCGAATATAATAACACAGACCAAGGCGCTCTCGAACAGAGATAAAAAGCCGCGAGCTCATGGTGCCGCCCAAGATATTTGCAAGGACGGACAGTGCATAACTATCCGGATGAAGATATTTATATCCATACCACCCAAGCGCCAGCTGTACCTGCTCTGTTTCTTTAAAATGCGTCAATACGCACGGCCCGGATGCCACTTCAGACTGATAAAATGTCTCATAACTCGGCAATACAGCTCCTGCCGGCGCAGATGGAAACTGCGAAAATAATTTCTGTACCTCTTCACGCGCCTTTTCACTATCAAAATTTCCCGCAATGCCAATAACCGTATTTTCCGGACGATAATGCGAGCGCATATATGATATGACCGCATCGCGATCAAACGCGGACACTGTTTCCACATCACCGGCAATATCCCATCCCAAACTTGACGGCAAAAACATCACTTGCTCCAAAAGATTGTCCACGTACATCATGGGATTATCTCGGTACATACGAATTTCCTCTGCAATGACTTTTTTCTCACGCTCCATTTCTTCCGCGTCAAATTTGGAATGAAAAAGCATGTCAGACACCACGTCAAGCGCTAAAGATAATTGTTCATAATTCACCTTCACATAATAGCCGGTGTGATCTTTTCCGGTATAGGCATTGTATTCCGCGCCTACCGCATCAAGCTCTTTCGAAATTGCGAGCGAGTTCGGCCGCTTGTCTGTGCCTTTAAACATGAGATGCTCAATAAAATGCGATGAGCCATTCAGCTCTTTTTTTTCATATCTGGATCCCACGCCAAATAGCGCGAGCACAGTCACGGTCTGTGTATCTTTGAGTGGCGCCAATACTACTCGAACGCCATTTGGTAGTGTGAAGGTTGCGTACATAAGTATGTGGAGGAATAAAGGGGGGTCTTTTTTCTTTATATTAATTTTTCTTTTAAATAACTCTTGATGTCTTGGATCGCGACTCTCTCCTGTTGCATGGTATCCCGATCACGAACGGTCACTGCTCTGTCTTCCAATGAATCAAAATCCACGGTCACACAATAGGGCGTTCCTATCTCATCTTGTCTGCGATACCGTTTTCCGATGCTTTGCGTCTCATCATATTCAGTAAAAAACTCTCCGCGCAATTCTTCATACAGCGGTCTGGCAACTGCTGAAAGCTCTTGCTTTTTTGAAAGCGGCAATACCGCAACCTTTATCGGCGCAAGACGCGTATCAAGGGCAAGAACAGTCCGAGTTTCACCATCCACCTCTTCTTCTTTATATGCACTATCAATAAACATAAAGAAAAATCTATTGAGTCCTGCGGATGTTTCCACGATATGCGGAATAAAACGTTCCTTTGTGGCATCATCATAGTATGTCAAATCCACACCTGAAAACTGTGCATGCTGTGACAAATCCCAGTCTCCCCGGGCGTGAATACCTTCCACCTCTTTGAATCCGCCGAGAGACTCAAAGCCATACTCCACATCATATGCTTCAGACGCATAATGCGCAAGTTTCTCATGCTTGTACCACCGGAGGTCCTCCTGCGCTATGCCATACTCCCTATACCATGCATACCGCGCTTCTTTCCACATATCAACCATTTCTTTTGTCTGTTTTGGATGCAAGAAATATTGCATTTCCATCTGTTCAAACTCTCGTGTGCGAAAAATAAACTGCCGCGCAACGATTTCATTTCTAAATGCCTTGCCAACCTGCGCAATGCCAAACGGCAGTTTTGGATGCAGAGAATCAAGGATATTTTTATACTCCAAATAAATGCCGCCACATGTTTCAGGGCGTAGATACACAACATTCTCCTCGCTGAATGCATCGGTGGGAGATCCCAGATTGGACTTTACCATCAGGGAAAACCGTTTCGCGTCTGTCAAATCTTTTGATCCGCATACTGCGCATTTCAGCTTCCCTGCATCACGAAGCACATTCAGCTGTTCATTGATAAATTCCAACGTTTCCTTATCTGCGGAAATATCGAATTCTTCCAAAAGTTGATCCGCGCGAAAACGATTCTTGCATGACCGGCAATCCACCTGCGGATCATCAAAACTTCCCACATGACCGGATGCGATCCACGTGGTAGGATGCATAAAAATTGCACTGTCCAGACCTACAACATCATCGCGCAACTGCACCATATGACGCCACCATGCGTCCCGAATATTTTGTTTAAGCAGTGTCCCGTAATGCCCATAATCATACACTGCCGCAAATCCGCCGTATATTTCCGAAGAAGGAAAGACAAACCCCCTTCGTTTGCATAATGATATGATTTTTTCCATGCTATTTGTCATAGAATGTTATCGCATTTCTGCGGAAAATGTCTTTTGTAATGTCTCCCGTACGCATACATGCAAGGCATCTACCTCTTCTGCGAGAAGTGTCCGCTCAAGCGACTGATAGGTAATATGCAGTGCGAGGCTCCTTTTTCCCTTGCCAAGTTTCTCACTCTCAAATACGTCGAAAAGCTCAACGGAAACAATAAGAGGATTAATCTTGCGTACCGCTGACATGAGGGCTTCGTATGATTGCGTTATATCGCTCACAAATGCGACATCGCGCACTGCCGAAGGATATTTAGGGATAGGGACAAATACCCTTGACACGCTTCTGTGAGCCAACACCGTTTGAAGATCAATTTCAAACGCGGCACATGCGGTCTTGATACCCATGGCGGTCAGCACATCTTGACGCGGTATGCCGCAAAATCCGATACGTTTGTCATGAAAAAACAATGCGACGGATTTTTCCCGATCAAAAAATTGATGGCCTTCCATAAGCGGCACAAAACGCATAGTAAAAATTGTATCTGAAAACCATTCACGCGTCAACACCTCGCATACTCCCTTGATGTCCCGATAGATATCAATTTCTTTTTTCTTCTCCATACAAACCCCGGAAAGGAACGTCTGTTCCTGCGGCAGAGTATTTTTTTTAGGAATGTATATCTTGCTTAATTCAAAAAGAAAAAGTTTCTCCCGCTTATGCTCGTTATCGCTTATCGCCTGAAGAATTCCCGGAAAAAGGCTCGGCCGCATATACTCAAAATCGCTGGAAAGCGGATTCACGACTTTCAGGGAATGCGTCGGATCAAAACCGCAGGATTCCAAAAGTTTTTTACTTATCATGGAATATGTCATGACCTCTGTCCATCCCCTGTCTCGCATACTCGCTTTTGTCTGCTGTTCAAACATATATGTCTGATCCAGAGGAGAATATGGTGTCTCTCCGCGCAATGCTTGTGGGGAAAACGTATGATACCCTACCATACGTCCGATCTCTTCCACGAGATCAATACTTCCTCGCACGTCTGCGCCTCTCCAAAACGGAACGCCAACATTTATATCTTTTCCTTTTATCTGCACTGAAAATCCAAGAAGCGCAAGTATACGCTTGATATCGCGCACCTGGACAGATACGCCAAGTATTCGTTTCAAAAGAGAGGTGTCAAACGCAATAGTCACCGCATGTTCACGGATCGGATATGCGTCATTCACCGGCGTTGCAACGTGTGCGTCGGTGTATTCTTTAAGAAGCTCTATCATGCGGAAAAGCGCAGGAAGCGGATATTCGCTGCTGAGATTTTTCTCAAACCGCGCAGATGAATCTGTTCGGATGTTCAACGCGCGGGATGAGGCGCGTATATTCACCGGATCAAAGCTTGCCGCTTCCAAAATAATTGTTTTTGTCGTATCGCTGATTTCAGCACCGCGACACCCCTTGATACCAGCCAACGCAAGCACCTGCGTATCATCGGCAATAACGAGTACAGAGGGATCAAGGATTTTCTTTTCGTTGTCCAAAGTAACTGCCGATTCCTGTTTCCGCGCGTTCCGTATGACAATTTTTTTATATGTTCCCCGCGTATTTGCAGTCTGGTGCGATATGACTTTCTCCGCGTCAAATGCATGGAGCGGCTGGCCGTACTCCAGCATGACATAATTGGTAATATCCACCACTGCGCTGATCGGCCGCAATCCGCATGCGATCAGCCGCTTCTGCATCCACTCGGGAGATTTGCCATTTCTAACATTGTCCATGATAATCCCGCAGTATCTCCGGCATAATGACGAATGTTGGATGTCAATATCAAGACGAAACTGCGCACTGCCGGAAAACCGATGTTTTTCTTTTTGTTTTTGAATATGTTTTTGTATAAACCGCTCGTGAAAGGGGACGTTCAGGATCGCAGCAACTTCACGGCTAAACCCATACACCGCGTACGCATCAGGACGATTCGTAGTGATTTCAACGTCATAGATCGTATCGCCGTTTTCATCATAAATGCGGTCAATAGACGGACCGCTTTGCGAAACCCGCCGTGCAATGTCATATGGAGAAAGTTTTGGTGAGACGTAGTCAGTAAGCCAGGAATGAGGAATACGAATGTTCATAAAACTTTTGTCATTATGTGCGCATAAGCGTGTCCAATGTCTGTTGATCTTGCGCGATCATGCGCGCATGTTCGGGAAGAATCTCGTTATTGCGGATGCGTAGCGCAAGCTCATGATCAATACTCGTCATGCCTTCTGCGCGCGATACCTTGATAAGCTGGCTGATTTGATTGAGCTTGTCAGACATGATAAGCGTCTTGGCTGACGCGTTGTTCAAGAGAACCTCATGGATGCCTACAACGCCGCCGCCAATCTTTGGCAAAAGAAATTGGACGATCACGCCCTTCAGGGATTCAGCGACCAGATTTCTGATATGCGGCTGTTCATTTGACCCGAAAAATGAGACAATTTTTTCAAGCGCCATGGCAGATGAATCGGTATTAAACACGACAATCACGAACATGCCGCTATTTGCCAATTCAAGAATTGCGCGCATCTGATCCGCATGTTTTACGTCACTCACATAGAGGATATCCACGTCTTCCTGCCCCGCGCCGGAGAGCCCATTTTCGATCGTGGGAACATCGCTTCCCACCTCCCGCTGGACAATCATACTCCGATTGCCATTGAGATTATACTCGATAGGATCTTCAATGGTCATGATATGCACACTTTGGGTTCGGTTGATATGTTCCAAAATACCAACAGTCAATGTGGTTCGTCCGGACCCGCGCGGACCCGTGATGATCAAAAGGCCGCTCTTTGCGGAAACGAAGCGTTCAACATTCAAGTCAATGCCAAGCTCCTGCGGCGTCTGCACTGTCATGGAAAAAAAATGAAACGAAAGCACAGGAAATCCCTCCTGATAAAACACATGAACCTTGCTTCGAATTTTCTCATCAAACACCGTAGTGAACACCACATCACGATCGCGAGTCAGTCGCTCCTTGTGCGCAGGATTCAAAATACTCTCAATGACAGTATTCACATACTGCTCTGTGATAATTTCTTCGCTGGAAAGCGGCCGTAGCAGTCCGTCAACGCGCACCATGGGATATGCTCCAATGGTGAGATGGACGTCAGACGCGCCACGCTTTACTGCTTCAGTAAGGAGTTTTCTAAATGCGAGCGATTGTGCGGTATCCATAAAAAAATAGATTAAAGGTGAAAGAATTTTTCCAAAAAAACAAGGAAGTATTCACTTCCTTGAGTATAACTTACCTATGGGATAGAATCAAGTACGTTTCATCACTATGTACTACTCCCGTGTCACGCGTAAAACCTCCTCAAGAGATGTTAGCCCCTGCAAGGCCTTTACGATCGCATCCTGCTTCAGAGTCATATTCCCTTGTTTTTTCATCTCCTTCGCAAGATCGTCAATGGAATATTTTCCTGTGAGCGCATTCTGGACGCTTTCTGTCATTTGAAACGCTTCCGCAACCACAGACCTGCCTTTGTATCCTGTTCCTCCGCAGTTATCACATCCTTCTGATCGATAGAATACCAGCTTCTTCCCTGCGGCAACAAATTTTTCTATCACTGTCGGATCTGGCAAATGATCCAGCTCCTGGGATACTTCTTTTTCCAACCCCTGAGGAATGGTTACCGTCTTTTTGCATTTTTGGCATAAGAGCCGCACCAACCGCTGAGAGATAAGCGTATTCACTGCCGCTGAAATGAGAAATGGCTCAACATGCATATCAGTCAAGCGCGGGATCACGCCCATCACGTCTTTTGCGTGAATGGTTGAAAGCATAAAATGTCCGGTCAATGCCGCATGAATAGCTAATTCCGCAGTTTCATTATCGCGAATTTCACCTACCATTACCACATTGGGATCTTGACGCAAGACAGCGCGCAGTCCGGACGCAAATGTCAATCCAACGTCAGGATTGATCTGCACTTGGTTGATTCCGGGAATATAATACTCAACCGGGTCTTCAAGCGTGATAATATTGACCGTCTCCTTATTTAACGCACCGACAATGGAAGAGAGTGTGGTAGATTTACCGGATCCAGTCGGTCCACTAACGAGTACCACTCCGGTGGGACGCGCGATAATGCCCTTTAAGATATCAAGGGTCTTGCCAATAAATCCCAACTGTTCCAATGTAATGGTCTTTGTTTCAGTGGGAAGAATACGCATCACCACTTTTTCATTCCCGGAAACCGGCAGTGTTGATACGCGCAAGTTGATATCTCGTCCGTCAATGGTGACCTTGATGCGGCCATCCTGCGGAATGCGTGTTTCGTCCATTTTCAAATTCGCAAGCACCTTAATACGCGCAATAAGAGATGAGTGGAGATGAAATGGCAAGGTTAGATACACATGCAGAATGCCGTCAATGCGGTAGCGAATACGTGTTTCCCGCACTCCCGGCTCCATGTGGATATCTGATGCCCCCGCATTCACTGCTTCTGAAATAATCAAAGAGACAATCCGCGCAACCGGCGCTTTTCGAATGATTTCAATGAGTTTTCCCTTGCGCTCTCCACGTGACTCCTCCAGACGCTGGGCCTCCAAGGATTCGATAGCTTCTCCGATTTCTTTCCGAAATGGTGAGTAATTCTTTACGGCATTTTGGAATCCTAACTGCGTTGTGACGTGGAGGTGCAAGGTAAATCCTTCTTCTTTCGCCCAAAAATTAATCGCCTCTATCGCGCGATAATCATTCGGATGCACCAACGCCACACTCACATCGTTTCCTTTCTTTTCAAACACAACCAGCTGATAATTTTCCGCAACGGTCTGTGGTATGACTATGAGAATGTCATAGGGAACTTCCGTGCGCTCCAAATCAACAAACGGCAAACCATAGAGCTCGCCCTGCACTTTGACCAATTCTTTTTCAGAAATAAGGTTTTTGTCCCGCAGATATTCGTCCGGATCCACAGAATGTCGCGTTGCTTCTGCAAGAACATGCTTCGCTTCTTCTTCCTTGAGAAGCCCTTTTGTAATCAATGCCTTGATGAGCTTGCTTTGCATATTATTTTTTCTTTGTCACGAACGGCTCTTTATTTCCAATTTTATCCACAGTCATCTGCGTTGGCATCTGTTCTTTCAATGAAAGAAAAAACGGATCTTCATAGACGGTTTTTTCCCAATCAATTTTCTTGATGGGAAGTTTTTTCTTTTCTACGACAATTGAAACAGGCGCCGAGGACTTGGGTCCGTATATCTGATAAAAATAATACCCCGCGTACCCGGCGAGAAGCACGAATATCACACCAAGCGCGGCGCTATTTGTCCGTTTCTTTTTTTGTAATGGTTGTGGGGACATAGTCTTCTTGATAATACGTCTTAATAACGAAGCTTGCGCTGCCGCTTGCAGGATCTGCGTCAATAGACTGAACATCAAGGATCCTGCGATTCGTCTCAAATATATTAAGGAGTGTCTTGAGTTTTTTATAATCAACTTTGGTGAATTTTGCAGCTATCACAAGTTCTTTGAGCGATCCTTTTTCCTTTTCTTTTTTCTTATCTTCAACGCCTTTTGGGGGGGTGATACTGACGACCTCAAGGCCCAAGCCAAGATCGGCGGCAATTTTTTCAAATCCTGCGAAAAATCCGGGGGATTCAGGATATTTCGGCACCGTGCCTGCGAGCACGTCAGCGCCTCCTGTTCGCTTTTGGTACAATGAATAAAAATTTCCAAGCTCTTTGAGATATTTCTGCTGTTCAGCAAGCTTTACCTGTTCCGTAGTGACATGAAATTCGCCGCCGGGCAAATATTTTTGAAGCTCTATCTGTATGAATGACACATACATATACCACAGCACGCCCGCAATGATACCTATAACAAGAACGGGCTCTATCTTATCCAATATGAATGAGAATCTAATTTTTCTTTTCTCAATCTGCGGCATATGTTTTTGTAATGACAGCGGGATCAATCTCCAATCGAACGGAAAAATTCACGCCTGTACTCACGCCTGTTGGCGAAAGCACGGCATTTGCAGACGTAATCTCCACATTAGTAACAAACGACGATGCATCCTGAAACGCGATGAGCTGTTTTGCGACAGATGCATAATCCGTGGTATGTGCGGAAAGCGACGTAACGTAGTTTGTGGAAATGGAAATGGAATCATACGCCACGTTTGGGAGTGTATGTTTCTCAAGCTCTTCAAAAAATTGCGTCCAATACAAATGATTCTTGAAAAGATTGTTAAAAGCGGTCAGCTTCGTCTGATATGCCAAAAGCGCTGTCTTGTTTTTCTCTATGGACATAATCTGCTCCTCAACCGCCGCGCGCGCAATCCGAACATCTTGTATGGCTTCGCGCGCCTTACCCCCATACAGATATACAGCGCCCCATGCCGCAGATCCCAAAATCACGCTTATCGCAAAAGAGACTATCAATTGCGTGATGTCTTTACGTTCAATGCGCTGAAACATCCGATCCAACGTGTCCTGGGTAATAAGATTCAACCCAACTTTATCTACAGATGCTCTCTTTCCCTTCCCCTGTTTTTCTTTTTCGTCCTTGGACGATTGAGCTCCAAGAAAATTCGGGCCTGGCATATGTGCTTTTTATAGAATTTTTACTCTTTTTCCTCACGCAAGGCAAGTCCCGCAGCAACTGAAAATTTCGGCCCAATGCTTGTAAGGATCGGGCGCAAATCTTCCGGATATGCGATGCGCGCCCACGGATCACCAAGATATGCTCGTATGTCTAATTCTTTTGAAAAATATTCCGCAATATGTGGTAGAAGCGCCGCACCGCCGGTAAGGATAATTTTTTCAATAGTGCCGGTGGTAAAACCTGATGGCGTAATTTGATGATTTTTATAGAGATCCAGGGTATATCTGATCTCATGTATAATCGGCTCAAGCGCAGATTTCAGAATATCCGGAATGCCGCCACCCTCTGCGCCGACCGTGAGGATACCCACATCCCGTTTCACCTGTTCAGCGCGCTTTTCATTGATATTCAAACTTGCCATAATGGCATGCGTCATAGCGTCCCCTCCCACCTCAATGCTTCTGCCGATAAATGGAATGCCATTTTCCACCACGATGATATCTGTGAGAGACGAGCCGATCTCCACGATCATGATCTCTCCTATTTCCGTACCTACCAATGACCGTGCAAGCGCAAACATCTCTGTTTCTAAGCTCGTCAAGGTAAGCCCGCTTTCCTGAAAAATCTCCGAATACCGCTCAACTGTTTCCCGCGCCGCGCCGGTAATAAGCACTTTCATCTCCTTTTTCTTTTTCTCATGCTCCTCTTTTTTCCCTAACGACAGGGAAAATCCTTTTTTTTCTGGCTGATTTAATATGCGGTAATCCAAAATAATATCTTCCAATGGCAAGGGAATGATTTTTTTCGCCTCCCAATGTATCGCGGCGTCCAGCTCATTTTGCGCTACCGGTGGAAAACTCACCAACGAGACAAAGACCGAGTACGTTGGAAGCGCCGCAGTTGCCGTGGCTGTGGTGAATTTCGTCTTTTCCCGCAATGCTTTGATATATCCGCCAAGCCGCGTAGCCTCTTCTTTTCGGGTCTTTCCTTTTGGATCTCGATGAATGTTTTCGGCAAACGCGTAATTTACCAAAGTATGTGTTCCATCTTTATTTTTCGCAAGCTCAACCAATTTAATGCTTGACGTTCCAATATCAACACCAAGAATGCTGTTTTCTTTTTTCTGAAACAGGGGCATGAAGCGTGTTTTACTAAGATTTCATGAGTTCACCTTAAAAAGTATACCATGTTTACAGGTTTCTCTATAGTGGATATCTTCATTTACCACAAGGGGAGCGATTTTAAAATATCCCCAAGGCCTGGTGGCGTATTTGCAGTTGCGCGACCAGTATCCTGTATAAATTCTGACGCGATGTTCAAATCCGGATCTCCGCTATAGATACGCTGGAACATGAATTTTCTCGCTATGAGCATGCCATCAATATAGAGTGGAATATCATTAGAAAAACGACATGCGCCTGCGTCGCCATCTCCGGTTGTGATAGTCCCTTCTGCAAAAAATATGCCCACGACAGGAGCAACTTCTTGGCTAATACGCGCTGTGGGAGTTTTTATCGTCATTGAAACGGCAGGAATGCATGGGTCAAAAATAATATTTCCTCCTTTACCGTTTTTCTCAAGGACAATCCATGCGACTGAAGCAAGGCTTCGTATGTCAGAAACGCTACCCGATTCATATTGTATCGAGCGGTAAATATATAAATTCCCTCCATCCACGATGATAGTGCCTTGTCCTGCTTTTCCCGGAATCCCGTTTTTAAACTCAAAAAGATTGCGCGTGGAATTTGACCCTATGGAAAGATCTCCGTTATTCCGTACGAATATCCTGTCATCCAATCCTTCAGTCATCACATCAAGAATGCCCTGTTCATTTTCAATGGAAACAACTTTATACCCATGGACATTTCTTGATTGTGCGACATTGGGATTCTCAATAAGTTTGTCAATATCCAAAGATCCAAGCGTATTGCGCCGAATATTCCCAATTTTCTGAGAGAATGCAACATCAGGACGCTGCTCCCGCTTTAATGCGTCTGTTTTTTTAAGATCTGTGCCGCTCTTTCTCCCTACCTGCTTACACGCGCTTTCAGACTCATCACACGCACTTGTCCAGTTTGTTATGGAGCCTACAATTCTCTTTTCCGATGAAAGCGCGGTTTTCAACTGGGAAGAAAGTTCGCTATCATCATCTTTTTTTAATGATCCATTTGTTTTTTTCACAGTCACGCTGGCGTTTGCATCCATACCTGTATCATCTTTTTTTAAAGAAGCATAGAGCGAATAGACCATGCGCACCTCCACGTCATTATCTTTTTTCTTGAGCCGACGCTCTTCTCCCTCCAATAAGCCGGAAAATGCGGTATTCAAATCAGAGGCCGCATCTGATGCGCCGGATCCGGATTTCTTCTTTATTTTTCCTCCTTGTTTTACGATCCGAATTTCACCTCCACCGGAAAGATCGCCGTACGACTGGTTTGCGATGATTTGAGGTTTGCCAATCTTTGTAACGCTTACCGTATCATCTGTGCAACATGAGAGCTCAAGTTTTTCTCCCTCACGCAAGTCATCTTCTAATGTTATACCCCCTGAATATAACAAATACTGAACGTTTTTCCCTGTTGCCGCGCTCGCCCCGCCAAAACCTTTGCGTGAAAACACGCTCCCGCCCGCCGTCTGTATCCATGGGCTTAATAATTGCGTTTTCCATGTGCTTTTCTCTGTTTCAACATTATAGCTTATCGTACACCCTTTTTGACAGGCAGACTCGTCATACACGTCAACAGTATCCCACTCACTTTGAGGAACTTGCCGAAGGGTACTGCTGTCAGGAGCGCCCTCAGCATCTCTTTTGAACTCATTGACTCTGTCAATAATATATTTTGCGGAGTCCGAGGGGTCTTTTTTTATGATATAATTCCATTCCAATCTATTCTTCTTTTTGATGATAATCAAAAATTCTCCAAACTGCTGCTCAACAACGTCATACCATTTCTCATCGCCTTCTGCATCAGTCACTTTTGCGTACCGATACGGCGTAGAATACAGCGTCTGTCCGCTGAATACTGTCCAGCCAAGTTTTGGACTCCATGCCCATCCACGAAACTCTTTATGATCGGGATCATACGCAACACCGTATTCCTTATCTTTATCAGGACAATCTGTCATATTCTGCGGGCATTGCACTACTCCCCGTAAGCTCATCCATCCGTCATCTTTCAATCCGATAGCCTTTATCCAGCCGCTGACCAAAAATGCATATGCGCCGCTGGGGGTTGTTGTTACTGCTTCTATACTGACATCAGGCTCAACTTGCAAAGAAACACCGTCAGTCTCTACTGTCGGTTTGTCATTTCCGTATGTTTCAGTATCCCTCAGATCTCGCGTCACCGCCCCAGTACATGTCTTGCCCCAGCATATCCAGCCGTAATTTGGGGACCATGACCAGCCAGCCACCTCCCCTGCCGCATTTTTCGCAATGCCGTATGTTCCGGTTGTCTGTCCTCCTGCCACTATTGAACCGCGCTGTGACATCCATCCCATGTTGTCGTTCCATGCCCAGCCGGAAATAGCAACCTCCTTCCCAACTCCTAATTTCTTTTGTATGTCGCTTGGAAGCTCATTCTGTGGAATACCTGCGTACGCGCGCGGCGCACTGAACAGCATCACCGCGCCCATACACACCATACATATAAAAAAAATAATAGATCGCATACTTCCATGAAAAAATGTTTTGACGATTCGCTATCTCTATTATATACTATCCTTAGTGAAACTCCTACATTATTTTCCTCATATGGAAGATACCGCAAAAAATTTTACTCACAATCTCCTACGCGTACTGGCACAAGCCGCCCAGCTTGCAACTGCGGAAGGGAAAAACAGGATTGAACCAATCCACCTTTTTTACGGACTCACAGACCAGGCAGAGCCGTTTTTAACAAACCATTCCTTCAAAAAAAAGCACGCACGCATTCCACAGGCGCATATGCCGCTGATAACACTTTCCCTGTCCGCAAAAAAAATCATCCTTGACGCGGCAGACATTGCCCATAGTTATAATCAATCCTACGTTGGCACCGAACATCTTCTCGCAAGCCTTTTGGAACACCAAAATCACGAACTTCAAAAAATGATCAGTAGGATGAACATCAACCCAAAAGAGATGCGCCAAAGCCTTGCGACGCGACTCAAAACTTCCGCGCA
Source organism: Candidatus Uhrbacteria bacterium (assembly GCA_016186045.1). GTDB lineage: Bacteria > Patescibacteriota > Patescibacteriia > JACQRZ01 > JACQRZ01 > JACPMJ01. Next base: position 25,892 of record JACPMJ010000008.1, read on the forward strand.
TATTGTAGACATTTTAGAATCCCTCTTTCCGCCACAGGATCTCCCTACGGACGCGCCACCGCACACTCATGAGGAGCCGAGTGCCGCTCAGCCGACACCACGCCAAAAAAAAATTTCCGCACTTGAGTACTTTGGCTGCAATATCACGAACCACACGCATGCGCAAAACCTGGATCCGTGCATTGGCCGCGAAATAGAGATGAATCGCCTCGTCAGAATCTTATGCCGTCGCACCAAAACAATCCGGTGCTTGTTGGCGCTCCGGGAGTGGGAAAAACCGCCATTGTTGAGGGACTCGCAAAAAAAATCTCCAGCGGAGATGTGCCGTCGGTGCCCCGCGGAAAAAAAATCTATTCCTTAAGTCTCACATCACTTACCGCAGGCAGTGCATTTCGTGGAGAACTGGAGATGCGCTTCAAGCAAATTCTTGAGGAGGTAAAAGCTGACCCGTCTGTTATTATTTTCATTGATGAAATTCATAATCTTGTGGGCGCTGGTTCGTCAAACGGATCTTTGGACGCGGGCAATATCCTGAAGCCGGCGCTTGCGCGCGGAGAATTGCGCTGTATTGGCGCAACCACGTTTGCGGAATACAAAAAATTCATTGAAGATGATCCCGCATTGGAGCGCAGATTCCAGATGATCGCGGTACGGCCGTCTTCCTGTGAAGAATCCGAGTCCATTATCCTCGGCCTTCGGCCATACTATGAGGCGTACCACCGAGTAAAAATTACACCCGAGGCGGTGTCTGCGGCAGTTCACCTGAGCGACCGGTATATCACGGAAAAATGCCTTCCGGACAAGGCGATAGACCTCATTGACGAAGCCGCGGCAAAAATGAAGGTGGAAACAGGCTGTTTAGAAACAAAACAGCAGAAATCCGGCAATGGATGGGAACACTCTCTTGCGGCATACACCGAACGGCAATCGCCTCAAAACCATGCATATTCGTCTCCTCTTTTTGAATCCCCATTTTTCAAAGAACACAAAGCTCCATACATAGGAACACTTGTGGAATCCCATATCATCCAAATCGTCTCTGAAATAACCGGCATCCCCAGCACACGCCTGGCATATGGCGAACGCGAGAAGCTCCGCGTGCTTGAGACGACACTTTCAGAAAAAATCGTCGGACAAGAGCATGTGAAAAAAACCGTGGCAAATTTCATCCGACGCGCGCGAAGCGGACTCACAAAAAAAGGCAGGCCATTGGCGTCATTTGCATTCCTGGGTCCGAGTGGCGTAGGAAAAACAGAGCTTGCGAAAACGCTTGCGCAGGAAATTTTTGGTCCTGATGGCATGATAAAATTGGATATGTCTGAATTTTCCGAAAGCTTTACCATCTCACGGCTCATTGGCGCGCCCAGCGGATACATTGGATACAAAGAGGGCGGCAAACTGACTGAGAGCGTGCGTCAACGGCCATATTCACTCATACTTTTTGACGAGATAGAAAAAGCGCACCCAAAGATCCTCCAGCTCCTGCTCCAGATTCTTGAGGATGGGACCCTCACGGATGCCGCGGGAAAAAAGGTTGATTTTTCAAACACGATCATTGTACTTACCTCAAATATCGGATCGAATAAGCTTATCTCCGGTAATACACTAGGATTTTCAGAGACAGAACAAGTATCTTCCCATGCGCAGGAAACCATTCTCAAGGAACTTAAGGAGTTCATGAACCCGGAACTTTTGAACAGGATTGACGCGTCATGTATCTTTCATTCGCTCACGGATCGAGATATTCGCGCGATCACAGACCTCCAACTTTCCGAGCTGAAAGAAAAAATGCAGAGTCAGCACATCACGCTTCGCATTACTAAACGAGCAATATGCTTTATTGCCACGCGATCATACCACCCCACGGCGGGCGCGCGCCATATCCGGCACACCATTGAACAGCTCATAGAGCACGCTCTTGCCGATACTCTTCTCTCATCTGAAAAAAAACCGTATACTATATGTGTGGATATGAAAAAGAATGCGATCGTCTGCACAAGCTCCCATATTCCATGCTAACCCTTTTATATGGGGAATCCAATCGGGAATAAAATGAAATCAGGGATGGTTTCAGTAAGTCTTAGCGCCTTAGGAGGTGCGCTTATGTCTTTTAATCCTCTCTTAATCATCACGGTAGGTACATCTTTTGTTTTTCTGCTCTGGGTAAATTTCATCGGCTGGAATCTTCTTCCTATGTTGCGGCCACTTTTAGTAGAACCAGGGAATGAGCTTGTGTTTTTTTCCAGTGAATTCCGCGGACTCCTTCACATATTCGCGCTTATATTCTTTACTTTTATCTACCTTCTTGAGATCATGTTTTTTATCGCAGTCATCATTTTTATCATTAACACTATCCAGGGACTACTTCCACCGCCCCTTGATTCACTTTTCAAATTTTAAACTATTTCTCAAAAAAATTATGAAAAATTTTGACTGGAAACGCATCGCGCTTATCATCGGATTTATTTTTCTTGTGTTTCTTTTTGCGTTTCTTCTCTATCGGTTCTTTTTTGCTCCTTCTCCTCCACCACCACCTCCACCACCATCGCCAAAAGAGCTCCCGATACCAACCGGACTCAAGACCGGAAAAGAACGCATTGTGCCTCCCGGTATAAAAAAACCGCCAAAACCACCGCCCGGGCCAAATGAACCAATTATCACTCCCATTGGAGAGCCGTCTCCGACTTTTATATCAGAAAAAAAGCCAGTGCAGGAAATGGCTCGAGATCCGCTCAATAATCCTCTTCCGGTCAAGCAAGTCCAGGAGGACCGCAATATCAATCCTCAGATCGCGCCTGACGGCAAAGGAGTGCAAACGTTTGACAGCTATACCGGAGAATTTCTCCATATCAAACCGGACGGAACTTCGGAAAAACTGACAGACAAAATATTCGTAGGGGCGGAAAAGGTGACATGGTCTCCGCAAGGAGACAAAGCGGTCATGAAATTCATTGATCTTTCCACGGTACTGTATGACTTTGAAAAGAAAAAACAGTATGTGCTTCCGGAACACTGGAACGAGTTCAAATTCTCTCCGGATGGGGAAAAAATTGCGTTCAAAAGCGTTCCAAAAGCTCCTGAAAATCGCTGGATCGTCACCACCAACCCGGATGGAAGCGGACCCCAGCTCATTGCGCCCATGAGTGACAGAAACGGAACATTTGAAATCTCGTGGTCACCATCTGACCAAATCGTCGCATACTATCGCGTGGGAGAAGACGCAAGTCGGCAAAAAATCTATTTTGTGGGAAAAAATGACGAAAATTTCAAGTCTATGATTGTCAACGGCCGTGACATCGTAAGTCAATGGTCTCCAAACGGCGATCGACTGCTGTACAGCGGATATACCATGGATTCAGGTCTCAAGCCTGACCTTTGGATCGTGGATGCGCTTGGAGACTCCATCGGAGGAAATCAACGATTCTTGGGTGTGCAGACATGGGCTGATAAATGCACGTTTGCGAGCAACACCATCCTCTATTGCGCGGTTCCAAAAGAACTTGTCCGCGGAGCAGGCGTTCTCCGCACCGTTGGCGATGCCGGAGAAGATGATATTTACAAAATCAATACGTTCAGCGGATACAAGGAGCTTATCGCGACATTTGACACCAAACATACCATAAGCAAACTTATGCTTTCAGACGACCAGTCCATCCTCTACTTTACGGAAAAAGATTCCGGTACTATTTTCCAAGTTCAGCTTTATCAGCGTCCGCAGTCATAATGCCGAATACAAAAAACCAATCCATTCCCCAAGGGTTGGTTTTTTGATATACTGATATCAGTAGGAAGTTCTCGGTTGTCAATTCAGGGCATATGAAAAAAATCACGTTGCATTCTTTTTTTGCACTCTGGATATGCGCTCTTTTTTTTATTTCCGCGACAGGAGCAGGCGCGCAAGGAGACATCCGGTCAAGCAGCCAGATCCCGGATCTCAAACTACAAATACCCATTGACAAGATCATCGGCGCCGGCAATACCCAGCTCCAATCCAGCGCCACTACGCCACATCCAAACGCGCGCCTTCCAGTGGGCAAACTCTCACAAATCGCAGGAAATGAACTCGCACAAGGAGGCGGACTGGGTACGTATGTTTCTGTACTTTCTCAATGGCTTGTGGGCGCCATTTCACTGCTCGCGGTGATCTTTCTCATGGCTGGCGGCATTGTCTGGCTGACTGCGGCTGGAAATTCGCAACAAGTAAATTTCGCAAAAAAACTTATCACAGATACTCTCGTGGCGCTTCTCATTACTTTGTCAATATACATTATTCTTTCAACAATCAGTAAAAATCTTGTGGAGTTGCGGCTTCTCGCACCAGGAGGAATATCCACTGTGCAGAAAAAATAATTTTCTTAAAAACCATGGCACATAAAAATAAAAAAGGTACATATACTATTCCTGTTCTTTTTTTCGCGATCTGTTTTTTATTTTTTCTTCATACATCTTATGCGCTTGCCCAAGTAAAACTCCAAATACCGGTAGATAAGCTTGCGGAAGTCTCACAGGCGGAAATGAATCAAGGCAAAGGCATCATAGTATACTTAGTGGCAATCTATACATGGCTTGTGGGAGTCATCTCTCTACTCGCGGTGATCTTTCTCATGGTTGGCGGACTTATCTGGCTCACGGCGCGAGGATCACAAAAACAACTGGGGTTTGCAAAAAAACTTATTTTGGATTCGCTTTGGGGTCTTGGGATTGCTTTGGGATCTTTTTTGTTTCTTTCCGCTATTAATCCAAATCTTGTAAAATTTGGTGACATTACATTGGAGAAAACATCTACCGTACAGAAAAAATAATCTTACTCCTTACCTATCATGCGTTCCATAAGAAACATACTCCTTCTTGCCTGTATTCCCTTCATGATTGTTTGGGGGATATTATTCATGCCGCTCATTCCCACTTTTGCCCAAGAGGTGCGGCTTCAGATTCCCATTCCGGGATTGAATGCTTCAATAAAGGCGTGCGAAGGCGCGCTGTGCTTTGGCGTTGCGCAATATATTGTCGCAATCGCGAAGTGGCTCGTGGGCGTCATTTCATTGCTCGCAGTGATTTTTATTATGGTTGGCGGTATCGTCTGGCTCACGGCGCGAGGATCGCAAAAACAACTGGGGTTTGCAAAAAAACTTATCAAAGATTCTTTCGTAGGACTTGGGATTGCCATAGGATCATATTTTATACTCTTCATGATAAATCCGAATCTGGTGAACTTTGCGGGGTTTGGTGTGGAGAAGATTGAAGGAATTGATTTTCAGCTTCCAGAGGCAAATCCCACAGATATTCAAGATGGTGGAGATAGTAATGAAAAAGCTAAAATACCTACAAACTTATCCTCAAACAGCATTTATTGCCCAAAATCAGGAGGCGCTAAAGAATTTGAAAAAATTATCAAAAGTTTTAAAGGCAAGGTAGCGTATCGATTCGGCGGAAAAGGTGGCTCTCCACCATATAAAGAAACAAATCCTGATTATATGAAGTATAATACTTACTGTCCTCCTGGTAATGAATGTTTTGATTGCTCTGGATTTGTAAATATTGTTTTTTTATGTGCCGGACTTCAGTCACCTGGTGGAGGTACAGACGATATTTTTTCAGGTACTGAAAAAATTATTTCTTGGGACGTCGCAAAACAAACGATCAATGACAAAGAACTTAAACCTGGCGATCTTATCGGTTATCTAAAAAGTGAAACAACGCATCCGGCCGGTCATGTACTTTTATATGCTGGGGGTGGTCTTTTTATCCAAACAACAAGCTCAGGTGGGCATCCAGGTCGCCAACCAGGCGCAAATCCAAAACAGAGTTCGATGTCTCATGTGCCCATGAAAGATTACAAACACATAAAGCGCTTATGAAAAAATCTTTCAACAGGAAAATACTTGTCTTCTCTTTCTTCGTCATCCTCCTTGGTGTATTTGCCGTATTTCAATCTGCTCTTGCGCAAGATGTCACACTTCAAATTCCCCTATTAGGCATCAGTAAAATATCAGGTATTGGAGAATACGTTATTACTATCGCCAAATGGATTGTGGGAACATTGTCTTTACTCGCAGTGATTTTCATCATGGTCGGCGGACTTATCTGGCTCACGGCGCAAGGATCACGCAAACATGTTGAATTTGCAAAAAAACTTGTCACTGACTCCCTCTGGGGTCTCATACTCGCGCTCGGATCATACATGCTCCTCGCGGCTATCAGTCCATCACTCGTGAATTTTGAAAAAATACATCTTGAGGAAATTACAAATATTGATTTTACTGTCAATCAACAAAAATTCTCAGAAGAATTTGAAAAATTAAATATCCCTCCCGGTCAAAAAACAAAAAGGGTTTGTAGCAATATCATGCGAAGCAGTCACCTTGCTACATACAAAAAAATAGGCGCGGAGCTTAATTTTCCGTGGGAAATCCTTGCCGCGACTCATTATCGCGAATGTAATTTGGAAAATTTTATGGGATCCGAATGTGGAAATAATCAAATGCAATTTTGGAAAAGTACAAAATTCGGAACTGGATGTCTCCAATCATTTGAGGAAAACCTTCGATGCGCAATCACCAAACAAATCAGGGGTGAGCAGGGAATGAAAAATATTGTTACAGATACTACAGACTCCAATCTTATCGGACGAATGTTCGTAAGATATAATGGAAGCAAGACATACGCCTATAACGACCCTGACCATGGTGAGACCGGTACGATAGGCGGATGGATAGAACGTCCGGATGGTTCAAAATACAAAATGAAACAAACCACAGATTCGCGCCCCGGAGCGCTTCCCGTTTTTCTTGCGTTAAAAAATAATTGTCAATAAACCCGACGTATGAACGGATTCAGAAAATTTTTTTCCACTTTCTTAGTTGCAAGTATTTTTTATGTTTTTCTTATCTCCTCTCTTCCTGTTTTCGCCCAATCCGTGACACTGCAAATCCCTATTGGAGAGACGAAGAGCGTCACCGTCTGTTCTGGCGGACTCTGTCACGGCATCGCGCTCTATATCGTGGAATTTGCAAAATGGCTTGTGGGCACAATTTCGCTTGCCGCGGTCATTGCCATCATGTTCGGCGGCATTGTCTTGCTTACCTCGCGGGCAAATCAAAACCAGCTCGCATTTGCAAAAAAACTTATCAGTGATTCGCTGATTGGGCTGGGAATTACGATCGGATCATATCTCCTCCTTTCGGTTATCAGTCCGGATTTGATTAATTTCAAAAATTTAGCACTCGATACAATACAAACCATCGGTTTTGAACTGGATGTAACAGCTGAACAATATGCGGTACCTTCTGGTACTTCTGCCGGAAAAGTGAATCTTGGCGCGGCAAATTCCGGAGATCTTGTGAAATATGTGCCTCATACCAATCTTAGCACACGAGCGACAGGTCAACTGCGGCAATCTACTGCCGAAGTTCTTCGTAAGGCAGCAGATATTTGCGCAAAAAAAGGAAAAAAAATTATCGTAGGAAGCGATTTTCGAAGTTTTGACGGTCAAGTCGCGGCATATAAAAGATATTTAGCCGGGGGGAATCTCGCATGCAACCCGGGAACCGACCCAAAGCATGTGAGATGTCCGCACACGTCAGGCCAAGCTGTTGACCTTGATACTTCCGCTCACTGTCAAGGCAGAAAACCAGATCCTGTCACCGCTCAATGTATGAAAGAAGCAGGCTTTGACTGTGTTCTTATGAATGGCGGAGAATGTTGGCATTATGAATACCCATCACTTTCGGGAGCATGTGTTGACCCTGCAAAATATTTTTGATTGAATATGCATAAATCATCAATCATCTTTGAGTGCACCTCCTGCGGCGGCCAAAGCCCAAAATGGTCCGGCCGGTGTCTTCTGTGTGGCGCGTGGGGTACGCTGGAAAAAACTCTCGAGGCGGCTGTCGCAAAAAAAGAACGTGAAAAGAATACTCCCTCCGCGCATGCGCTTCCTTTTTCACACATCGGATCGCAGGATTTTCCGTCCGTACAGACCGGCATGACGGAAGTGGATCAAGTGCTTGGCGGAGGTATCGTCCCGGGAAGTCTTTTGCTTATCGGCGGAGAACCGGGTATAGGAAAGTCGACCCTACTCGGACAGATAGCTCTTTCAATAACTACATATACAAAAAAGAACGTTCTCTACTGCTCGGGCGAGGAGTCCGGACATCAGGTTAAGCGCCGATTAGAGCGGCTCGCCACGGCACACTCCCCCATACCGGACGCCCTCCTCTTTGCGTCTGAAACAGACGTGGACAAAATCTGCGCGACTATCCGGGAGAAAAAACCATTTCTCGCTATTGTGGATTCTATCCAAACCATTCATACATCGGATGTTCCGTCCGAGGCGGGCGCGGTCGCGCAAGTGCGCGCGTGTACCGTAAAACTTCTCGAGACGGCAAAAACCACAAACACCGCCATCATTATTGTAGGACATGTGACGAAAGAAGGCATGGTTGCCGGACCAAAGACGCTCGAACATCTTGTGGATACCGTCCTCTATCTTGAGGGCGATCAAAGCCAGTGTTACCGGCTCTTGAAGACCGTAAAAAATCGTTTTGGTTCCACGAATGAGATCGGTGTTTTCGAAATGACCGGCATGGGACTCGAAGAAGTTTCAAATCCCTCTGCGGCATTCCTCTCAAAAGAATCCTCACGCATGCCCGGCACCGCGGCAACTGCCGTTCTGGAAGGGTCTCGCGCTTTTCTCGCGGAGGTACAGGCGCTTACCACTAAGACATATTTTGGGTATCCCCAGCGCCGTACCACAGGTTTTGATGTAAATCGCCTCCAGCTCCTTATTGCGGTCCTCACAAAACGGCTCGGTGTAAACCTTGGAGATCAGGATATCCATCTCAATATCGTAGGAGGATTCAAAATATCCGAACCGGCAATTGATCTTGCGGTGTGTGCGAGTATTCTTTCCGCGTATAAAAATAAATCGCTTGAAAGTGGCACATTATTCATAGGAGAGGTGGGACTTACGGGAGAGATTCGCCCCGTGGCACAAATCGAAAAACGACTCAAAGAGGCGGAAAAACTCGGATTCACGAGCGCGTATATCCCAAAAACAGATAAAAAAATTGAGTCAAAGCTTAAACTTTATCCACTGAAACATTTGCAAGAGATGGAGATATAACAAAAGTCAAAGGAGTCTTTTGACTCCTTCGACTTCACCATTACTCCAAATGCACCTCCCTTTCAAACGACTGAATACGTTTTTGAATCTCCGGATATTTTTCTATTTGTTCGATCACTACGCTCGCCCATTCGCGGGCTTTTTTTATCATCGCAATATCACTGACATCCGCAATTTTCAATTCAATCATGCCTGACTGCTGTTTCCCAAATACCTCCCCGGGGCCTCGTAGTTCCAAATCTTTTTCCGCGAGTTCAAATCCGTTTGCGCATGACACGAGCGCCTTGAGCCGTTGTTCATCTTCCTGCTCTTCCGACGTGGGAAGTAAAAAACAATATGACTGATGTTGTGATCTTCCTACGCGGCCGCGGAACTGGTGCAACTGCGCCAATCCAAACCGCTCTGCGCCTTCAATGGCCATCACGGTCGCATGAGGAATATCCACTCCTACCTCCACCACGGATGTTGCCACAAGGATATCCGCTTCTCCAGAAAGCATCGCGCGCATGACTTCTTGTTTTTTCTCCACATTCATTTTCCCATGTAGCATATACAGTCTGCGACTGGGGAATATGTCTTTTGAAAGATGTTCGTATTCTTTCGTTACGGACCTCACTCCCAAGGCATCAGACTGGTCTATGGTAGGACAGATAATAATCGCCTGATGCCCTTTTTTGATTTCTTTTTCAATGAAATCATATGTCCACTGCCGATAGCGCACGGGAACTATTTTTGTGACGATTTCTTTCCGCCCTTTTGGAAGTTCATCCAATAGGGAGATGTCCAGATCCCCATAGAGCGTCAACGCAAGCGAACGCGGGATCGGCGTGGCAGTCAGGGAAAGTAGATGTGGCATGACGGCGACAACACCGCTTTTTTCCCGAAGCGTTTTTCTCTGCGCCACGCCAAAGCGATGCTGTTCATCAATGATGACAAGCCCAAGACAACGGAAAAAAATCTTCTCCTCCAAAAGCGCGTGCGTGTATCAAGACGACAGATATTCCCTGCGGCTCCAGATAGGTGAAAAGCGTCTGGAAATGCTGGCGCGCCAGAATTTCCGTGGGCGCCATATACGCCACTTGGCATCCGGCTTTGACCGCATTCAATATCGCAATTGCCGCAACCGCTGTTTTGCCGGATCCCACATCCCCTTCCAAAAGCCTGTTCATGGGCGTGCTTTTTTGGCAATCTTTCAAAATTTCCCACGCGGACCTGCGCTGTGCCTCTGTGATCTGAAACGGCAGCCCCGCCACGAAATCCTTTGTTTCTTTTTCAAAAAAATGCAGAGGAAGAGCGCGAATGCTCTGAAGGGATCTCCGCATCTGTAAAGCATACAGCTGAAGAAAAAAAAGTTCCTCAAATTGAAACCGTTTTTTTGCAGACTCCCATTCCTCCTGAGAGTCCGGAAAATGAATGTTCATGAGCGCGCGACGAATATCCTTGAATGCTTCACGCACCATCATCTCCTGTGGAAGCCATTCAGTTATACTCGGCATGCATGCATCAAGCCCTGATTTTATGAGCGTGCGAAACTGCTTTTGCGTTATTTTTTCCGTCAACGAATATACCGGCACAAGCCGGGCGGTATGCACACTCTCACGGCCTGCATGCACCTTTTCATACTGCGGGCTGACAAGCTGGAGATCAAAAAGATAGCTGTGTATCTTTCCGGAAAGGCTGACCATATCCCCAACCGCAAGATTTTTTGTGAGAAACGGCTGGTTGAACCAAACCACTTTTACTGTACCGCTTGCGTCTGATATAAGTGCTTCGGTCAGCATCTTTCTCTGCCGCGGAGAACGACGGTTTGCGATAAGCGTAATTTTCCCCTGTATTGTCGCGGACATCCCCGGTTGCAGGGCACTGATGGGGATAATCGCGGAAAAATCGTCAAAACGATAGGGGAAATAAAAAATAAGATCCCACCACGTCCGGATCCCGAGCAGTATAAGCTGTTTTTCACATTTCGTACCAATGCCGCAGAGCGCGCGCACTGGAGTATCAAGCTGTATCATAGGCATGTCTGCCTCTTATCTTTCTCTTGTATTTATTGTACCAAGCTCGAACCTACTTTCAAAACAAATGATTCGGGGAAAGCCCCACGCACTGGCGAGTACGCCAGCAACCCCAAAGAAAAATGTCTCTTGCTTTTTTGATTTGGCGGGGGTGAATTTTTTCTTGAAAATGGAAAGGACATTTTTCTTTGGGGTTCTGCCCTCCAAGTATTCGGGCAGTGCGTGGGGCTTCAATACGGACTCGGCAAAACGAAAATCTGTTTTTCTGGGGGAAATGATTTTTCGTTTTGCCTCGACTGATTTCCCGCCCGCAGGAGGGGTCTGGGGAGGAATGCGGGCGGGATTCCGGATTGGCCCTTTTTCAAAATCGCCGCCATT